>NZ_AP014569.1:2255312-2577500 GCF_000828915.1 Serpentinimonas maccroryi | reverse complement strand
GAGCACCGGCTCCAAAGCCCGGCAAAATAGACCCCTTATCAACTTGGAACGGGCCTGTCCGGCCCTCAAGCACACCATGCCATCTGCACCCCCTGACGCCTCACGCGCTTTCACGCTGAGCGACTTCGATTACCACCTGCCGCCTGAGTTGATCGCGCAACACCCCACGCCGGAGCGCAGCGCAGCGCGCTTGCTCGATGGCACCCGCTGGCCCCCAAGGGATCGCATTTTCCGCGACCTACCGGATTTCTTCAGCCCGCTGGACCTGCTGGTGTTCAACGACACGCAGGTGATGAAGGCGCGCCTGTATGGCGAGAAACCCTCGGGCGGCAAGGTGGAGCTGCTGATCGAGCGCGTGCTGCCCAGCTCTGGCCACGAGGTGCTGGCGCACCTGAAGGTGAGCAAGAAGCCGCCTGCAGGCACGGTGCTGCACCTGTGGCAGCGCGATGGCCGCTCGGTGGCTGCCCGAGCCACCCTGCTGGGGCGCTGGCCCGATGAGGAGGGCACCTTGTTTCGCTTGGCGCTCGATCAAGACCCTTATGCGCTGATGGCGGCGCACGGGCACGTGCCGCTGCCGCCCTATATTGAACACGCCGATGACGCGCAAGACGAGGAGCGCTACCAAACCGTGTTTGCCCAGCGCCCCGGCGCCGTGGCGGCCCCGACGGCGGCGCTGCACTTTGATCAGGGCGTGCTCGATGCGCTGGATCGGCTCGGGGTGCAGCGCGCCAGCGTGACGCTGCACATCGGGGCCGGCACCTTTGTGCCCTGCAAGAGCGAAAACATCCATGAGCATGTGATGCACAGCGAATGGTACGAGGTGCCTGCGGCCACCCAGCAAGCCATTGCCGACGCGCGCGCTCGCGGCGGCCGCGTGGTGGCGGTGGGCACGACCTCGGTGCGCACGCTGGAGAGCTGGGCGCGCACGGGTGCGGCCAGTGGCGACACGGCGCTCTACATCACGCCCGGGTTTGAGTTCGCGCTGGTGGATCGGCTCATCACCAACTTTCATCTGCCCAAGAGCACGCTGATGATGCTGGTGACGGCCTTTGCCGGTTACGATCACGTGATGGCGCTGTACAGTCATGCGGTGGCGCAACGTTACCGTTTTTTTAGCTACGGCGATTCGATGCTGCTGCAGCGCGCGAGCGTCTGAGCACACTTGCAACCGTCCACCCCACCACACCGCTCCACTGCCTCCCCCATGAACCCCGTCCAACGCACCGAAGTCGTTTTCAACACCGAAGACTTGTTGACCAGCCTGTGCAACTCGGTCACCAAGGTGCTGGGTGTGGCCACGCAGAGCTCGATCACCTACTCGGGCATGGTGCAGCGCATCCACAAGACCTGCCTCAAACCCGACATTGGCTGCTTCGTGCTGTTTGACGGCGGCTTTTCGGGCTTGGTGATCCTCAATTTCAGCGCCCCTGCGGCGCTGGAGATCTACCACAGCTACCTGGTGAGCATGGGCATGGCGCGGGAGGATCTGGCCAACTCGCACACCTCGGACGAGGTGGGCAACGTGATGGGTGAGCTGATGAACCAGGTGCTGGGCGATTTCACCAGCAAGGTGCAGCGCGAACTGCACACCCACATTTTGCAGAGCCAGCCCAAGATGCTGGTGCTGAGCAAGCAGGTGGTGCTGAGCGTGGACGCACATTTGGACCAGCCGGAGGCGCGGCGCGTGACGTTTTACACCGCACGCAACAACATTTTTTACTTGGAACTTGCCACCGACCGCACCGAGTTTGTACGGCTGTATGATTTTGAGCCCCAGGAAGCGCCAAACCCGGATGAATTAATGGAGCAGGCCGCCGCGCAACAGGCTCCTGCACCAGCGGCCGCCAAAGGGGGCGGCGACAGCGACACCGACGCCTTGCTGCGCTCGCTGGGCATGTGAGCGGCTGAGCACAGGCTTTTAGCGGCCCCAAGCCTCACGCGGCAGGGGGCGGCGCGCGTGGTTGGCCACCAGCAAGGCCAGCAGCGCCGAGGCCACGCGCGACTGCGGCCCGTCGGCGCGGCTGGTGAGCGCGATCGGCACGCGCGCGCCCAGCACGATGCCGGAGCCGGTGGCGCCGCCCAGGTATTCGAGCTGCTTGGCCAGCATGTTGCCGCTCTCCAAATCCGGCACCATCAGGATGTCGGCCTGGCCCGAGACCGGCGATTCGATGTGCTTGATGGCCGCGGCCTGCGCCGAAATGGCGTTGTCGAAAGCCAGCGGGCCGTCGAGCACGCCGCCCTTGATCTGGCCCCGATCCGCCATTTTGCACAGCGCCGCGGCTTCGATGGTGGAGGGGATGTTGGGGTTGACGGTCTCGACCGCCGACAAGATCGCCACTCGCGGCTGCTCCACGCCCAAGATGCGCGCAAAGTCGATCGCGTTTTGCACGATGTCGACCTTTTCGCTCAAGGAGGGGCGGATGTTGAGCGCGGCGTCGGTGATCAGCAGCGGCTTGCTGTAGAGCGGCACGTCGAAGCGAAACACGTGCGACATGCGGCGCCCGGTGCGCAGCTCGCGCCGCTGCAGCACGGCCGCGATCAGCTCGTCGGTGTGCAGGCTGCCTTTCATCAGGGCATCGACTTGGCCGGTGGCGGCCAGATCGGCCGCCAGCTCGGCGGCGGCGTGGCTGTGCGGCACGGGCAGGATTTGGCAATCAGCCAAGTCGAGCCCGGCTTCGCGCGCCACCGCCAGGATTTTTTCCTTGGGGCCGATCAACAACGGGATCATCAGGCCGTGGCGGGTGGCGTCGAGTGCGCCCGAGAGCGAGCCGGCGTCGCACGGGTGCACCACGGCGCAGCGCATCGGCGCCATGCCGTCGGCCAGCGAGAGCAGCTCGCGCAACCGGGCCTCGGGGTCGAGCAACTGCAGGCGCGGCAGGTTGGGCCGGGGCAAACGCAGCTTTTGCGTCGGGGCCAGCACCCGCGCCAGCCCCTGCAACACCCGCACCCCGTGCTGGTTGGTGGCGCTGCAGTCGAGTTCGACGCGCTTTTTGACCTCGTCTTTGGACACCACGGTGAGCAACACCTCGAGCGTGTCACCGATGTGCACTGATTGCAAAAACGTGAGCTGCTGCTCGAGGTAGATGGTGCCCGGGCCCGGGAACTGCGTGCCCAGCAGCGCCGAGACCAGCGCCCCACCCCACATGCCGTGCCCGACCACACCGTGCAGGCGGGTGTGCGGGGAATACTGCGGATCGAGGTGGGTGGGGTTGGTATCGCCCGACACGGCGGCGAAGGCTTGGATGTCTTGCTGCGTCAGGGTGCGCAGCAGGCGCGCCGTCTGGCCCAGCGCCAGTTCGTCGAAGGTGTGGTTTTCGAGCCACTCGGCAACTGATGGGGTGATGTTGTCCATTTGGCTAAGCAGGGGTGTTGGGCGCGCGACATGGGATGAAGCGCGCACCTCCGACAACGCCTTCACACCCCCTAGGCGCGATGCGGACCGGCCCACGGCAGCAATCCAAATCCTATTGGCCCTCATCCTAGCACTGCAATGCGACCTTAAAACAACTTTTGTGACGCCAACGGGCTGGTTGCGGCGCCCGCACCGCCGACTGGGCGAAAATCGCGCCCATGTTGCAGTTTGAAATCCTCGCTACCGACCCCACCAGCCACGCGCGCCGCGGCCGCCTGAGCCTGCGCCACGGCGTGGTGCAAACCCCGATTTTTATGCCGGTGGGCACCTACGGCACCGTCAAGGGGGTGCTGCCGCAGAGCTTGCAACAGATGGGGGCGCAGATCATTTTGGGCAACACCTTTCACCTCTGGCTGCGCCCGGGGCTGGAGGTGGTGCAAGGCTTTGGCGGCCTACACGGCTTTGAGAACTGGCAGGCGCCGATCTTGACCGATTCGGGTGGCTTCCAGGTCTGGAGCCTGGGCGCGATGCGCAAGATCAGCGAGCAGGGGGTGCAGTTTGCCAGCCCGGTGAATGGAGACAAGCTGTTTCTGTCGCCCGAGGTGAGCATGCAGATTCAGACCGTGCTCGACAGCGACATCGCGATGCAGTTCGACGAATGCACCCCCTACTGGCAAGGCGATGGTGCGGCTGCGGCCAAGGGCGGCAGCGGCCACGTGACGACCGAGGCCGAGGCGCGCGCCAGCATGGAGCTGAGCCTGCGCTGGGCACGGCGCTCGCAGGCCGAGTTTGCGCGCCTGCAAAACCCGAACGCGCTGTTTGGCATCGTGCAAGGCGGGATGTTCGAGCACCTGCGGCTGGAATCGCTGCAGGCGCTGGTGGATCTGGATTTGCCCGGCTACGCCATCGGCGGCGTGAGCGTGGGCGAGCCCAAGGAGCTGATGCGCCAGATCATGGCCCACACCCCGCACCGGCTGCCGGCGCACAAGCCGCGCTACCTGATGGGGGTGGGCACACCCGAGGATTTGGTGCAGGGCGTGGCCGACGGCGTGGATATGTTCGACTGCGTGATGCCGACACGCAACGCGCGCAACGGCACCTTGTTCACACGCTATGGCGACCTGAAAATCCGCAATGCCCGCCACCGCCACGACCCGCAGCCGATCGACCCTTCGTGCAGCTGCACCGCCTGCGCGGGCCCCGAGGGTGTGCCCTGGGAGCAAGGCGGGCGCGGCGGCTTTTCCCGCGCTTACCTGCACCACCTCGAGCGTTGCGGCGAGATGCTGGCGCCGATGCTGGCCAGCATCCACAACCTGCACTACTACCTCAACTTGATGCGCGAGCTGCGCGCGGCGCTGGAGGCGGGCGCTTTCGCGGCTTGGCGCGCGCGCTTTGCGGTGGAGCGCTCGCGCGGGGTGTAGCGGCGGCTTCGGCCGGTGCCGCCGCTGCGGCCGATTGGGCGCTGGCCATGGCTTCGGTGCTGGCTTGCACGCTGTGTGCCATGTGCTCGGTGGCGCGGCTGGCGTGCGCGGACATGTCGCGCAGCGCCTCATTGGCGATGGTTTGAAACTGCTCGGTGAGGGCGCCCCACCACTGCACGGGATCGACTGCGGGCGGCGTGGTGCCCGGCTGCGCGGGCGCCGCGGGCGCATCAGCGGCTGCGGCCTGCTTGGCGGCCTGCTTGGCGGCCGGCGCCGGCGCCGGCGCCGGCTCGGCTTGGGCGCTTTGGGCGCTTTGCGGCCAGCCGGCGGTGGTGCGGGCTGCGCCGGTGGCGGCCTCTGCGGCAGGCGCAGGTTTGGCCACAAAGGACTCGGCCATTTCCTGCATGCTCACGTTCATGCCCCGGAGCGTGAGCAGGGTCATTTTCTGCAACTCCAGCGCCTGGATCGTGGCGGCCAGGGCCTTGGTGTTTTGATCGAGCCAGAAATGCACCGCGCGCAAGTCGTGGATGCGTTTGTCGAGTTCCTCGGGATCGAACACCGGTGCGATCCAGTGGCTCATGGGCGGCAGACCCGGCAGCGCAGCGGCGGCGCCGCCCAAACCGGTCGCGCCGTGCTGGCTGAGCTTGCTCAAAAAATCGAAGCCGGGTATGGTGTGGGCGTGATTCGGTGGTTCTTGGCTTGACATGGCGCGCTCCTCTGCTTGCGCAGATCATGCCACAGGACACGGGCGCTGTGGTGCGCGTCTATCGGCACGGATGGCGCGGGAGGGGCGGCATGGATGGCACTGTCGCAACGGCACCCTTGCGCTGCGTCAACACCCGGCGCGGGTTTTTGCCGCACAATGCAAGCGTATGCAGCACTAGGAGCCTTCGCCATGAGCCTGAACATTTCCGACACCTTTGCCTCGCAGTTGCAGCAAATGCGCACCGATCTGATCGCGCAGTTGCGGGCGCAGCGCGGTGGCAAGATTGGCCGCGCCGAGGCGGCGCCCGACCGCCACGACGTGCAAAGCGGAGACCGGGCGCAAAACGAGGCCGAACGCGATCTGGCGATGGCCATCGATGTGCGCGAGACCGAAGCCCTGTCGGCCATCGACGCTGCGCTCAAGCGCATCGAAGCCGGCAGCTATGGCCTGTGCACCGCCTGCGGGGTCGAAATCCCGACCGCGCGCCTGCACGCCAACCCGACGGCGGCGCGCTGCGTGAGCTGCCAAAGCCAGCTCGAGCATGCGCGCGCCGAGCCCCATCCATCGATGTAAGCGCCGTGCAGTCCGCCTGCGAGCTTGGCACGGCTGAGCAGCCGAATCGGCGCCAATGCTTGGCTTGGGCGCTGGCGCTGGGCCTGGCTGGCGGCGGCGCAGCCCAAGCCACCCCGGCTGCGCAGATGAACCCGCGCAAGGGGCCTTCGGCATGGCCCGAGCGGCTGCAGCTGGACTACGAGGTCAGCGCGCGCGTGGGCTCCCTGCCGCTGCGCGCCAGCGGCCAACTGCAGTGGCTGCTGCAAGGCGACCTGTACGAGGCCAGCCTGACCATGCGCTTGCCGCTGGTGGGCGCGCGCATCCAGCGCTCGCGCGGGCGGCTGCTGCCCAATGGTGTGCAACCGCTGGCTTTCAGTGACCAAACCCGGCGCCTGCGCCGCTTCGAGCTGGACTGGGCCGCGCTGCGCTACCGCCACCAACGCGACCACGAGGCCGAGCAGGTCGGCCCCCTGCAAACGGGCACCCAAGACCGGCTCAGCTTGTTTTTCGAGCTCGCCCGGCGGTTGCGCCTGCAGCCTCCGGTTGCCGATGCGCTCTGGACCGTGCCCGTGCTGGGCGCGGGCGGGGTGCAGCCTTGGACGCTGCGGCTGCGCGCCCAAGAGCCCACCGAAACCCCGGCGGGCGTGTTGCCGGCGTGGCGGCTGGCGCGCCACAACACGCAACCCGAGGACACGCGCATGAGCCTGTGGCTGGCCGAAACCGTGCACTTTTTGCCCGTGCGCATCCTGCTGCAAGAACCCGATGGCGACTGGGCTGACCAGCGCCTGCGGCAACTGCCCCAAGCTTGAACAAATGCGCTAGCGCCCCATCTAAAGACCATGCACCTCGCGGCGGCCACCGCAGCCCAAGCCCTTGCAAGGTTTTCCGTTTCAGCGCACAGTACGACCATGCACACGCTCTACGACTCCGACACCTTCGTGGTGGTCCACATCTTGGCGCAAGCCCCGTCCCTGCCGGCGGGGTTGCCCGGCGTGGCGCAGCTCGGCATTGAAGGCTTGGTTGCGACATCCGCGCCCGACACGGCCGCGCACCAAATGCCCCGGCACGGCTTCGAGATCGTGGACAAGCGCTCGGGCAAAGAGGTCTATCTGGACGGCTCTTGGGCCGAACTGTTCCAGCAGCAGATCCACGCCTGGCAGCGCAACACCCCGACCCAAGAGGAAGTGGAAGACACGCTGGAAGGCTACGCCACGCTGGCGCAAACTCCGGTGGCGGTGCACTGAGGGGCGCACGGAGCGCCCATCACCCTTTTAACGCCTGCGCCCACCCCCCAGCAGGCTGCCCAGCACGCCGCGCACCAGTTGGCGCCCGACGTGGCTGGCGGCAGCGCGCGCTGCCGTCTGGGCCATGGTTTGCAGCAGACCGTGGGTCTGACCGCCGCGTGGCCCGGTGCGCCCGAGCAAGGCATCTTGCAGCATGCCTGCCATGCCGCCCGAGCCGGCTGCGCTGGCTGGTGCGCGTGCCCCTGTGCTGGCAGCCTGGCCTCGCGTGCCGACTGCGGGCTCATTGGCCAGCGCAGCTTCGGCGTGCTGGCGCAACAGCTCGTAGGCGCTTTCACGGTCCAGCACCTGCTCATAGACCCCGGCCACCAGCGACTGCTGCATCAGCGTCTGGCGCTGCGCCGGCGTGATCGGGCCGAGCTGGCTGCCCGGTGGCAGCACGTAGGCGCGCGCGGTCTCGTGCGGCCGGCCCTTGGCGTCGAGCAGGCTCACCAGCGCCTCGCCCAGCGCCAGTTCGGTGATCGCAGCCTCGATGTCGAGCCCGGCCTTGGGGCGCATGGTCTGCGCCGTGGCGCGCACCGCTTTTTGGTCGCGCGGGGTGAAAGCGCGCAGCGCGTGTTGGATGCGGTTGCCCAACTGGCCCAGCACCGCATCGGGGATGTCGAGCGGGTTTTGCGTGACGAAATACACCCCCACGCCCTTGGAGCGCACCAGCCGCACCACCAGCTCGATGCGCTCGACCAGCACCTTGGGCGCGTCTTTGAACAACAGGTGCGCCTCGTCAAAAAAGAACACCAGCTTGGGCTTTTCGGGGTCGCCGATCTCGGGCAGTTGCTCGAACAACTCGGACAGCATCCAGAGCAAAAAGGTGGCGTAGAGGCGTGGCGCGTTCAACAGCCGATCGGCGGCCAAAATGTTGACCACGCCCTGCCCGCCCACGGTTTGCATGAAGTCGTTCAGGTCGAGCATGGGCTCGCCAAAGAACTGCTCGCCGCCCTGGCTCTCGATCTGCAGCAGACCGCGCTGGATCGCGCCAACGCTGGCGGCGCTGATGTTGCCGTATTCGGTGGTGTATTGGCGCGCGTTGTCGCCCAGGTGCTGCAGCATGGCGCGCAAGTCTTTGAGGTCGAGCAGCAGCAGGCCTTGGTCGTCAGCGATTTTGAACACCAGGTTGAGCACGCCGGCCTGGGTGTCGTTGAGGTCGAGCATGCGCGCCAGCAGCAGCGGCCCCATGTCCGACACGGTGGCGCGCACCGGGTGCCCCTGCTCGCCAAACACATCCCAGAGCGTGGTCGGGCAAGCCAGCGGCTCGGGCGCAGCCAAGTCGCGATCAGCCAGCACCTGCGCCAGCTTGGGGCCGATCTGGCCGCGCTGGCTGATGCCGCTCAGGTCGCCCTTGACGTCGGCCATGAACACCGGCACCCCCAAGCCCGAGAAACGCTCGGCCATGGTCTGCAAGGTCACGGTTTTGCCGGTGCCGGTGGCCCCGGTGATGAGGCCGTGGCGGTTCGCCAGCCCGGGCAGCAGCTGGCATTCGGTGGTGGCGTTGCGCGCGATCAACAGCGGTTCGGGCATGGCTTGGGGCTCCCAAAATTGAACTCACGCAGTGTAAGGGCTGGGCCAAGGGGCCAATGGTGGGCTGCGCTGACCCGCTGGGCGGGTCTAGACAAACAGACACTGTCACTTTACCAAAACAATCATTTGCTTTAGACTGCAGGCGTTGGAGTGGGGGCCGTACGTGGCACCTTTCAGGCTGCTGCAACCTTGCAGGCCCTATGCCGACAAATTTAGGTTGACCTTAAATCCAGGAGTACTTTCATGCACAAACACATCCGGTTTTGGCTTCTGCTGCTGGCCTCGCTCTGGTTTGCCGCCGGCGCGTGGGCGCAGAGCTACTACGTGGACATCACCAACCGCACCGGGTTCGTGATCACGCACATCTACATCAGCCCAGCCGATTCGAGCAGCTGGGAAGCAGACGTGCTGGGCAACAAGGTGCTGGCCCGGGATGCGACCCAGCGCGTCACGCTCAACGGCTACCGCAGCCCGATCTTCGACATCAAACTGGTCGATACCGACGGCGACACCTACACCTACTGGAAGGTCGATGTGTCCAAGCGCGACATCGTGGCGCGACCGGAACACCTCGATCGGCGCTAAACCACCGCCCGACTGGCACCG
Organism: Serpentinimonas maccroryi; assembly: GCF_000828915.1. NCBI lineage: Bacteria > Pseudomonadati > Pseudomonadota > Betaproteobacteria > Burkholderiales > Comamonadaceae > Serpentinimonas > Serpentinimonas maccroryi. The sequence goes on along the minus strand of NZ_AP014569.1, from coordinate 2,568,047 downwards.
GGTGCTGGCGCTTTAGTTGACGATCTGGATCGACTTGACCCACATGTAGCGCCCGCGCAGCCCTTGGTCGATCTCGCCGTGCAGCTGCACCCGGGTTTCGGGGCTGACGCGGCGGCCTTGCCAGAGGGCAGACTCGATCTCGACCCGCATCTCGCCGCTGGCGTCGCGGAACAGGTAGTACTGCTCGCGCTGGTGCGCCACGATGTGGCCGCTGAGGGTGACATAGCTGCCCAGCCGCACCTGTTGCGCTTGCAGCACCGTGCTGGCGCTGACGCTCACGCTGGGGCCGGTGAACTGGGCTTGGGCCAGAGAAACGCCTGCAGCGAGCAGCGCGGCGGCGAGGATTTTGTGCATGGTGTGGCTTCCTTTATTCGATGGCCTTGACCATGTCTTCGACCACCTTTTTCGCGTCGCCAAACACCATCATGGTTTTGTCCATGTAGAACAGGTCGTTGTCGAGGCCGGCGTAGCCTGCGGCCATGGAGCGCTTGTTGACGATCACGGTCTTGGCCTTGTAGGCCTCGAGGATCGGCATGCCGTAGATGGCGCTGCCTTTTTGCAGCGCCGCCGGGTTCACCACGTCGTTGGCGCCCAGGATGATGGCTACGTCGGCCTGGCCGAACTCGCTGTTGATGTCCTCCATCTCGAATACTTGGTCGTAGGGCACTTCGGCCTCGGCCAGCAGCACGTTCATGTGGCCCGGCATGCGGCCGGCCACAGGGTGGATGGCGTACTTGACCGTGATGCCTTTGTCGGCCAGCTTGTGCGCCAGCTCTTTGACCGCGTGCTGCGCCCGCGCCACCGCCAGCCCGTAGCCGGGGACGATGATCACGGTCTCGGCGTTGCCCAAGATGAAGGCGGCGTCGTCGGCGCTGCCGCTCTTGACGCTGCGCTGCGCGGCACCGGCGGCCACTACGCCCTCTTCGCCGCCGAAGCCACCCAGAATGACGCTAAAGAAGCTGCGGTTCATGGCCTTGCACATGATGTAGCTCAGGATCGCGCCCGAGCTGCCCACCAACGAGCCGGCGATGATCAACATGCTGTTGTTGAGGCCAAAACCGATGCCCGCCGCCGCCCAGCCCGAGTAGCTGTTGAGCATGGAGACCACCACCGGCATGTCGGCGCCGCCAATGGGGATGATGATCAGCACCCCGATGACGAAGGCCAGCGCCGTGAGCACGATGAACGCGGTCCAGTTGCCGGTGGCGGCAAAATAGGCGCCCAGGGCGATGATCACCAGCCCGAGCACGAGGTTGAGCTTGTGCTGGCCGGCAAACACCACCGGCGCGCCCTGAAACAGGCGGAATTTGTATTTGCCGCTGAGCTTGCCGTAAGCGATCACCGAACCGCTGAAGGTGATGGCACCGATGGCTGAGCCCAAAAAGAGCTCGATCTTGTTGCCCAGGGGAATGGCCTCGCCGCGCTCGGCGATGCCAAAGGCCCAGGGCTCGGCCACGGCGGCGATGGCGATGAACACCGCCGCCAGCCCGACCATGCTGTGCATGAAGGCCACCAACTCGGGCATCTTGGTCATTTCGACCCGTTTGGCCAGATAGGTGCCAAAGCCGCCACCGACCACCATGCCGAGCAAAATCCACACCACGCCTTGGGTGGCGTTCACCCCTAGGTGCTGCGCCATGGTGAAAATCAAGCCAAAGGTGGTGAGGATGGCGATGCCCATGCCGGTCATGCCAAACACGCTGCCGCGCAGGGCCGACGTTGGGTGGCTCAGGCCCTTGAGGGCTTGGATCAGGCAGACCGAAGCCACCAAGTACAACAAAACGACCAGATCCATGCTCATTTGGCAGCCCCTTCAGCAGCAGATTTGCGCTCTTTTTTCTTGAACATCTCGAGCATGCGGCGCGTGACCAGAAAGCCGCCAAAGACGTTGACCGATGCCAGCACCACCGCCAGCACGCCCATGGTTTTGCCCAGCGTGGTTTCGGTCAGGGCAGCGGCCAGCATGGCGCCGACGATGATGATGGCCGAGATCGCGTTGGTCAGGGCGATGAGCGGCGTGTGCAGCGCCGGCGTGACGTTCCAGATCACGTGGTAGCCGACGTAGATCGCCAGCACGAAGATGATGAAGTTAAAAACGATGGGTGAGACGGCTTCCATGGCGCGGGTTCCTCGTTGGGGGTGGGGTGTGGTGGGGCGCAGCGGCTTTAGGGCTTGCGCCGCACTTCGCCCTGATGCGTCATCAGGCAGGCGGCGACGATGTCGTCGTCCAGCGGCACTTGCACCGCGCTGGCGTCTTTGGGCAGCACCAATTTGAGGAAGTCGAGCACGTTGCGCGCGTACAGCGCCGAGCTGTCGGCGGCCACCAGCGCGGGCAGGTTGGTCTCGCCGATCAGAAACACGCCGTGCTTTTGCACCGTGCGATCGGCCTCGGTCAGGGGGCAGTTGCCGCCCACGCCGTCGGGGCCTTTGCCGGCGGCCAGATCGACGATCACCGAGCCCGGCTTCATGCTGCGCACCATGTCTTCGGTGATCAGGGTCGGGGCGGCGCGGCCGGGGATCAGGGCGGTGCTGATGACCACGTCGGCCTGCGCCACGCGCTTGGCGACCTCGATCTTTTGGCGCTCGAGCCAGCTCGGGGGCATCGGCCGGGCGTAGCCGCCCACGCCTTCGGCGGCTTCTTTTTCTTCCGCGGTATCAAAGGGCACGTCGATGAACTTGGCGCCCAGCGATTCGACCTGCTCTTTGACGCTGGGGCGCACATCGGAGGCTTCGATCACCGCGCCCATGCGCTTGGCGGTGGCGATGGCCTGCAAGCCGGCCACCCCGACCCCGAGCACCACCAGACGCGCGGCCTTGATGGTGCCCGCCGCCGTCATGAGCATGGGGAACAGGCGCTGGTACTGGTTGGCGGCCAGCATCACGGCCTTGTAGCCGGCGATGTTGGCTTGGCTCGAGAGCACGTCGAGGCTTTGGGCGCGCGTGGTGCGCGGCGCGGCCTCGAGGGCGAAGCTGGTCAGGCCGGCTTGGGCCAGCGCCGCCAAGCCCACCGCATCGAAGGGGTTGAGCATACCGACCAAGGTGGCGCCGGGGCGCATGAGGGCCAGCTCGGGCGCGCTGGGCGCACGCACCTTGAGCACCAGCTCGGCCCCTAGGGCGCTGGCGGCAGCGACCACTTCGGCCCCGACCGCTTGGTAGGCGGCGTCGGGGGCGCTGGCAGCCACGCCGGCGCCGCTTTGCACGCGCACGCTATGACCCTGCGCCACCAGTTTTTTGACCGTTTCGGGCGTGGCAGCGACCCGCGTTTCGCCTGCCGCGCTTTCGGCCGGAACACCAATGTACATATGCAACTCCTGCAACTCAATTTGACTATCCGCGCTTGCCCGTAGCTTACAGGCATTTTCAGCCCTTTTTGCGCGGGCGCTGTGCCGATGCGGCCTCAACTACCGCAAGCGCGCGGGCGCACGGTGCGCCCTGCGTTGCGCGTTGTGGCCCGATAATCGATCCGCACGAACCTGCGCTGAACTCCGCGCCTGAGGGCGGCCGCCTTGAACGAACGCACGGGCAGCCGCCTCTAGACAGGAAGAATATACACCAGCCGGTATAAAGCCCCAACCCATGGCACTCAAATCCACCGTCTTCAAAGCCAGCCTGCACATCGCCGACATCGACCACGGCTACTACGCCGACCACGCCCTGACGCTGGCCCGGCACCCGAGCGAGACCGACGCGCGCCTGATGGCGCGGCTGGTGGCGCTGGTGCTCAACGCGCACCTGATCAAAGACTGGTGCGGCGGCGACGCCACGCTGGCCTTTGGCGCCGGTTTATCCGACCCGCAAGACCCGGACGTGCATTTGACAGACTTCACCGGGCGCAAGCGGCTGTGGGTGGAGGTGGGGCAGCCCGAGGCCAAACCCCTGTCCAAGGCCTGCAGCCAAGCCGATGCGGTGCGCGTCTATGCCTATGGGCCGGCGGCCGAGGTCTGGTGGCAGGGGGCACAGGGCGCGCTGGCGCGGCTGGACAAACTGCAGGTTTGGCGCCTGCCCAGCGCCGAGATGCAGGCGCTGGCCGCCTTGGCCGAGCGCAGCATGGCCTTGCAAGCCACGCTGCACGACGGGGCGCTGACGCTCTCGAGCCCCAGCGCCACGGTGACGCTGGAGCCGCTGCGCTGGCAATAAGCCTTCCCATAGGGCCGACCCCCGGCCCAGCGGGTCCGTGATTGGGCCACCTAGGCCGGGCTTAGCCAGCGAGTAGGCCCGTGTTCAGGCCAACGCCAAGGCCAGCGCCGCCAAGGCCGCGGTTTCGCTGCGCAGCACCCGCGGCCCCAGGCTGACCGGGGCAAAGACGTGGGCCCGCAGAGCCTGCTCCTCGGCCGCCGCCAGCCCCCCTTCGGGCCCCAGCACCAGACACAGCGGCCGCGTGCGCGGCTGCACCTGCGCCAGCGCGGCCGGCCAAGGCTGGCTGCCAGAGGCCAGCGACAACACGGCGCGCCACGGTGCCGCCGCGTCGGACTCGGCACCCACAGCGCCATCCAAGGCCCCCAAGGCCTGCACCCACGGCAGCAGGGCTTGCACCGGGAGGATGGGCGGCACGTGGTTGGCGCCGCACTGCTCGCAGGCGCTCACTGCCACCGCCTGCCAGTGCGCCACTTTTTTGGCGGCGCGCTCGCCTTGCAGGCGCAGCACGCTGCGCTCGGTGTGCAGCGGCTGGATGCTGGCCACGCCGAGTTCGGTGGCCTTTTCCACCAGCCAGTCCATGCGCTCGTTGGCCGGCATGCCGACGGCCAGGTGCACCGGCCGCAGCGGCGCGGGCGCGCCGGGGCGCAGCGCATGCACCTGCACCTGCACCCGGTTGCGCCCCATCTGCAGCACCTCGGCCACGGCCTCGCTGCCGTGCGCGCAGCCGCCAAAGAGGGTGAGCGCAGCGCCCGGCTGCAGGCGCAGCACCTGCACGTGGCGCGTGGCGGCGGCACCCAGCTCCAGCGTCTGGCCCGGGTGCAGCGGCTCGGGGTGGTGGATGCGCGGCATGGCGGGGCTAGGACTGGAGCTAGGACTGGGGCCGAGCGCCTTCAGACGCGGCCGTAGGCAAAACCGCTGGCCCCTTGCCAGCCTTCGACCTCGTCGATCAGGCGCAGCAGCGGCGTGAGCTCGCGGTAGCGCAGCGCCGTGGAGCGGATGTAGTGGATGAAGCGCGGGGCGTCGGCCAGGTACTTGGCTTTGCCGTCGCGCAAGGTGAGGCGCGCAAAAATGCCCGCTACCTTCAGGTGCCGCTGCAGCGCCATCCAATCCACCGCGCGGTAAAAAGCGCCGAAGTCGCTGCTCCAGCCGTCGAAGTCGAGCAGCCCGGCGCGGCGCGCCTGCTCCCAGTAGCGCACCGTCACGTCGAGCACCACTTCTTCGTCCCAGCTCAAAAAGGCGTCGCGCATCAGGCTGGCGATGTCGTAGGTCAGCGGGCCATAGACGGCGTCCTGGAAGTCGAGCACGCCCAAGCGGCGCTGCGCTTGGCTGGGCTCGAAACCGCCGTGGGGCAGCATGAGGTTGCGCGGCATGAAGTCGCGGTGCACAAAGCCCAGCGGGGCCGCGAGGTTGCGCTGCACGATCAGATCGAAGCTGTGCTGCAAGCTGGCCTGCTGCGCCGCGCTCAGTTCGAACGCCTTGTGGCGCCCCAGATACCAATCGGGGAACAGCTGCAGCTCGCGCCGCAGCAAGGCAGCGTCGTAGGCCGGCAGCAGCCCCGGCTGGCTGGCTTGCTGCCAGGCCAGCAAGGCGGCGAGCGCGTCTTTGAAGTAGGGCAAGGCGGCGTCGGGCTGGGCCGGGTCCAGCACCTCGAGCAAGGTCTGCGCGCCCAGGTCGCTCAGCAGCATGAAGCCCTGCTCGGGCTGCCACGCCAGTACCTCGGGCACGCGCACCCCGGCTTGGCGCAGCAAGGCCGCCACCTGCACGAAGGGCCGGCAGTCTTCGCGCTCGGGCGGCGCGTCCATGACGATGCAGCTGCCCCCCTGCAGGCGGTCGAGGCGCAGGTAGCGCCTGAAGCTGGCGTCGGCCGAGGCCAAGCGCAAGCTGGCGGGCACCAAGGCGTGCGCCGGCGCTTGCTCGGCCAGCCAGGCCTCAAAGGCGGCCGCACGCGCCGGGTCGCTCCAGGTGATGGGCTCGGGCGCAATCGGGTCGGCAGGGTTCATGGGTGGAGCGGTCGGGCGCAGCGCTGGTGGATAATGGCCGCTGATTCTACGCAGCCGCATGGACCGTGCCTTTGGCCGTGCTGGCTGGCTGCTTGGCTCGGTGGCCATGCCACCTGATCGCCCCCCGATCGTTTTGCACCTCATGCCCTTGTTGCCGCGCTCCGCACAACTTCTGACCCTAGGCAGCCCCGTCCAGCGCGCCGCGCCCGCTTCGGTGCGGCTGCGCTTGAGTGCGCTGGCGCGCGCCAGCCTGCTGGCCTGCTGCGCACCGGCGCTGCTGGCGCAAGCGCACGCACAGGATGCGGCGCAGGCCGCCGCAGCCACACCAGCTGCGGCTGCTCTGGCACCTGCTGCGCCCAAACCCAGCGCAGCCGGCGCTGGCGCCGTTGCATTGACGCTGAGCGAACGCTTGCAAGAGGCGCTGCCCGCTGCGGCCTTATCCGAAGCGGCGCTGCTGCTGTCGGCAGAGCGCATGAGCGGGCAAGCCGGGCACGAGGTGCAGCTCGAGGGCCAAGCCGAGTTGCGCCGCCACGACCTCGTGCTGCGCGCCGACACCCTGCGCTACGAGGCGGCCACCGGCACCGCCCATGCCCAAGGGCAGGTGCGCATCAACCGCCTAGGCGATGTGTTCGAGGGCCCGGCGCTGACGCTGCAACTCGACACGCGCCAAGGCCAGTTCGAATCGCCTAAATTTAGCCTTTTGCGCCACGGCGGCTACGGAGAAGCGAGCCGGGTGGACTTTGAGGGGCCGGGTCGCACCGTGGCGCACCAGGTGCGCTACAGCACCTGCCCGCGCCCGCGCACAGCCGACTGGGAGCCCGACTGGTACCTGAGCGCCAACCGGATCGTGTTCGACCAGCAGACCGATACCGGCACCGCCACCGGCGCGGTGCTCAATTTCAAAGGTCTGCCGATTCTGGCCGCGCCGTGGATCAGTTTTCCGCTCTCGGACCGGCGCAAATCGGGCTTTCTGGCCCCGACTTTCAACCTTGACAACATCAGCGGCCTCGAGCTCACCCTGCCCTACTACTTCAACCTGGCTCCGAACCGCGACGCCACCCTGTTTCCGACCCTGATGAGCGAGCGCGGCATCGATTGGGCGGGCGAGTTTCGCTACCTTGAGCCGCGCTACGCCGGCCAGGTGCGCGCCGCCTTCATGCCCGACGACCGCCTGCGCGACGCCGACCGCTGGGGTGTGTCGCTGCAGCACCAGCACGCGCTGCCTGCCTTGGGCGGGCTCGGCGCGCCCAGCCTGCGGCTGGACCTGAACCGCGTCAGCGACGACAACTACTGGCGCGACTTCCCGCGCACCGGCACCTCGCTCACCTCGCGCCTCCTGCGCAACGACATCGAACTGCTTGCCAACCGCGGCAACTGGGCCTTGCGCGCTGGCGCCTACACCTGGCAGACGCTGCAAGACCGCGACGCCCCCATCGAAGCCCCCTACGACCGCCTGCCTTCGCTGTCGGCCAGCTACCGCAGCGGCCCCTTTGGCTGGGCCGGGAGCGCGGGTTGGAGCGTGTCGCTGCTGACCGACGTGACGCAGTTTCGCACCGACCGCCAGCCGCTGATCGGCGCCTTCAACCAGCGCACCGACGTCAACGGCACGCGCTGGCTGGGCGTGCTCAACGTGGACAAAACCTGGCAGACCCCCGGCGCCTACCTGCGCCCGGCTTTGCAGCTGCACGCTCGACAATATCAGCTCGAACAGGCCGTGGGGCCGCTGGGGGCACGCGAACGCAACCCGAGCGTGCTGGTGCCCACGGTCTCTGTCGATACCGGCTTGGTGCTGGAGCGCGACGCGGTCTATTTTGGTCGCGCGGTGCTGCAAACGCTGGAGCCGCGCCTGTTTGTGGCGCACACCCCGTACCGCCGCCAAGGCTATCTGCCGGTCTATGACAGCTCGGCCTTCGACTTCAACCTGAACTCGATTTTTTCTGCCAACCCCTTTGGCGGCCACGACCGCATCGCCGATCTGAGCGCCGTCACCCTGGGGGCCACCACGCGCCTGCTCGACCCGGCCACCGGGGCCGAATGGGCCAACTTGAGCGTGGCGCAGCGGCTGCGGCTGCGCGACCAAGAGGTGGTGCTGCCCGGGCAGCAAGCCATACGCGAGGAGCTGAGCGATGTGCTGTTCGCTGCCAACCTTAACTGGAGCCCGCAGTGGGCCTTCAACGGCACGCTGCAATACAACCCCGAACTGGGCCAGACCGAGCGCACCACCTTGGCCGCGCGCTACAGCCCGGGCGATTTCCGCGTTTTCAACGTCGCCTACCGCTTGCAGCGCGACACCAGCGAGCAGATCGACTTTGGCTGGCAGTGGCCGCTGAGCGATCTGCTGCGCGGCCCCTCGGGGGCTGCGCTGGGGCCAGGGCGCGGCTTGGGGCCGGGGCACTGGTTCAGCGTGGGGCGCGTCAATTACAGCTTCACCGAGCGCCGCATCGTGGATCTGATCGCTGGTTTCGAGTACGATGCTGGGTGCTGGATCGCCCGCATCGTGGTCGAGCGGCTGCAACAAAGCCGCACCCAGGCCAACCAGCGCATCCTGTTCCAGCTCGAGTTTGCTGGCTTTTCGCGCCTTGGCTCCAACCCCTTGCAGGTGCTGCGCGACCACATCCCGCGCTACCAGTTCCTGCGTGAAGAGATCAACCCGCCCAGCCGCTTTCAGCGCCATGAATAAACACCCCTCCAGCCGCCGGGCCCGCCCCGCTCCCTTGGCCCTGTTGCTCTGGGCCACGTTGGCCTGCCTCTGGTCGCCCGCCCACGCCCAACTGCAAAGGCCGGCCCAAGCCGCCCCGGCGTTGCAAGCCGCCCCCGTTTCCGCCCCGCAAGCCGCACCCACTGCCCCCCGCCCAGCGCCGCTGCCCGCCGCCGCGCCGGCGCGCGAGCTCAACCGCATCGTGGCCTTGGTCAACTCGGAGCCGATCACCGAGCGCGAGCTGCGCCAGCGCATCGAACGGGTGCAGGCCACCCAAGCGGCCAACTTGCCGCCGCCGGCGCAACTCGAGGCCCAGGTGTTGGAGCTGCTGATCGTCGAGCGCACCCAGATCCAATGGGCGCGCCAGACGGGTATGCGCATCGACGCCGCCGCCTTGGCCGAAGCCGAAGCCACGGTGGCGCGGCAAAACGGTGTCACCGTGGCGCAACTGCACCAGCGCCTGCAAGCCGATGGCCTGAGCCTGAGCGGCTTTAGGGCCAACCTAGAAAACGAGCTGCTGCTGCTGCGCGTGCGCGAGCGCGAAGTGGCGGCGCGGGTGCGCATCAGCGAACTCGAGATCGACGCCTACCTGCGCCAGCACGGCGGTGCGGTGGCCTTGGCCCAGACGGCCCTGCACCTTGCCCAAATCGCCATCGCCGTGCCCGAGGGCGCCGACGCGGCCACGGTGGCCGAGCGCCAAGCGCTGGCCACCGGTTTGGCGCAGCGCGCCCGCGCCGGCGCCGACTTCGCCGCGCTGGCGCGCCAGTATTCCGAAGGCCCCGAGCGCGCCATGGGCGGCCAGATGGGCTTGCGCAGCGCCGACCGCTACCCCACGCTGTTCGTGGAAGCGGTGCTGGGCCAGCCGCGCGGCGCCGTGGTGGGGCCGCTGCGCAGCGGCGCCGGCTTTCACGTGCTGCAGGTGCTCGAGCAGCGCAACCTCAACCTGCCGCCCACGCACCAGGTGCAAACCCGCGCCCGCCACATTCTGCTGCGCCCGACCAACGCCGCCGAAGAAGCCGCTGCCGTACAGCGCCTCAACGAATGGCGCGCGCGCTTGGTGGCCGGCACGGCGCGCTTCGAGGAGCTGGCGCGCGAGCACAGCGCCGACGGCTCGGCCTCCGAGGGCGGCGACTTGGGCTGGGCCAGCCAAGGACAGTTCGTGACCGAATTTGAGCAAGTCATGAACCGGCTGGCACCGGGCGAGGTGTCGCAACCGCTGCGCTCGCGCTTTGGCCTGCACCTGATCGAGGTGGTGCAGCGGCGCGAGGTCGAGACCACGGCGCTGGAGCGGCGCAACTGGGTGCGCGCGCGGTTGCGCGAGCAGCGCAGCGATCAGGCCTACGAAGAGTGGGCGCGCGAACTGCGCAGCCGCGCTTTCGTCGAGCTGCGGCTCACCGAGCGCTAAGCGGCTGCAACCCCGGTGTCGCCGCGCAACCCCGCACACAGCCCATCGGCCAAGCTCGATGGCCACCGGGCGCGCAAGCGCTTTGGCCAGCATTTTTTGTCCGACCCAGCGATCATCGGCGCTTTGGTGGACGCTATCGCGCCCCGCCCCGGCCAGCTCATGGTGGAGATCGGGCCCGGCCTGGCGGCCCTGACGCAACCGCTGGTCGAGCGCCTGGGCAGCCTGACGGTGATCGAGCTCGACCGCGACCTCGCGCAGCGCCTGCGCGCGCACCCGCAACTGCGGGTGATCGAGTCCGACGTGCTGCGGGTCGATTTTGCCGCCCTATTCCCCACACCCGAGCCCGGCCCCGCGCCGTGCGCTGTGGACGCACCGGAGGCCGCTCCACCGCCGCGCTTGCGCATCGTCGGCAACCTGCCCTACAACCTCTCGAGCCCGATTCTGTTTCACCTGCTGCCTTGGGCGCAGTGGGTGCAAGACCAGCACTTCATGCTGCAAAAAGAGGTGATCGAGCGCATGGTGGCCGCCCCGTGCAGCGCCGACTACGGCCGCTTGAGCGTGGTGCTGCAATGGCGCTACGCGATGGACAACGTGCTGGAGGTGCCACCGCACAGCTTTACGCCGCCGCCGCGGGTGGACAGCGCGGTGGTGCGCATGGTGCCGCGGGCGCAGCCGGCGGCGCTGCACATGCCGACACTAGAAAACCTGGTGCGGGTGGCGTTTTCGCAACGGCGCAAGCTGCTGCGCCACAGCCTAGGGCGCTGGCTCGAGGAACAGGGCTACGGCGGGCGCTTTGACGTGCAGCGCCGGGCCGAAGAGGTGCCGGTGGCCGAATACGTGGCGCTGGCGCAGGCGCTGGGCACCGGTGCAACGCCAACCCCGGCGGCCCACCCCGCCACCGCCGCCACCTTGGGCGCTTAAGCCGCCGACAACCAATAGCCGGCGTTGAAGGGGCTGCTCATGCGCAGCGCCTGCGGGCTCACATCGACCAGTTTGTCGGTGAGCACCGGCTCGACCCCGGCCTGCAGGTCGGCCGCCTTGGGCGCACGGGCCACCGAGAACGAGTAAAAGCAGCGAAACGCCACCTTGCGCTCGCTCCAGTAGTCGGCCACGTCGCGGAAAATGTCGAGCAGCTGCTCGCGCGCCTCTTTGTCGAACTTGGGCCCGGTGGGGATGTGTTCGAGCACGACGATGAAGCCGGCTTGCGGGCCCGACTTGTGCAGGGCATCGGTGAGCTTGTCGTGCAGGGCGTCGAAGTTTTTGGTCGCCTGAGCCGGCAAGCTGGGGTGCTGACCGACGAGGTCGATCACGTCTTGCTTGGTCAGGGCAGCGGCCAAGTCGGCGTACAAAAAGCGGTGTCCGAGTTGCTCGGCCGCGGCTTGCAAGTCTTTGACCGTGTGGGCACGGATCGACTGCACGATGTTGGTTCGCACGTGACGAAGGGGGTTGTCCATCTCGGCGCAAGTCCAAAAAAATAGTAAAAAATCGAGGAAATCGAAACCGGCAACTGTTCGTGTGCGCTGGGCCTCACGCCTTGCTAAGCCACGCCATGGCACACCCAGCCACAGCCCGAGGCGGCATTGCGTCTGACGTAGCGACACGTGGCTAGAGACAGGGGGCTGTGCGCAACAAAAAACATGAACCGGCAGCTTGGGCAAGGTCTGCACCTGCCTACCCCACCCCAGCTGTGAAACGAAGACGTGATTTTGCCTCAAGCACCCCAAAAAAGCAAGCCCAATCCGCTGCGGCGCACGGGCATCAGGCCGGTTCTGCACCCGCAGCGACGGCGCGCGGCCCCACATTCGCCTCGGCCACGCACAGCGCCGTCATGTTGACGATGCGCCGCACCGTGGCGCTGGCGGTGAGCACGTGCACCGGCTTGGCCACCCCCAGCAGCATCGGCCCCACGGCGATGCCACCGCCGGCGGCGGTCTTGAGCAGGTTGTAGGCGATGTTGGCAGCGTCCACGTTGGGCAACACCAGCAGGTTGGCCTCGCCTTCGAGGGTGTTGCGCGGCATCAGGCGCGCCCGCGCCGCGGCGTCGAGCGCCACGTCGCCGTGCATTTCGCCCTCGACCTCGAGCCACGGCGCGTGCTCGCGCAGCAGCTCCAGCACGCGGCGCATCTTGAGCGCCGAGGGCTGGTCCGACGAACCAAAGTTGGAATGCGACAGCAGCGCCGCCTTGGGCGTGACGCCAAAGCGCAGCATTTTGCGCGCCGCCATCTGGGTGATTTCGGCCAGTTGTTCGGCGCTCGGGTCGTAGTTGATGTGGGTGTCAACCATGAACACCTGGCGCCCGGGCAGCATGAGCGCGTTCATGGCGGCGTAGCAGCTGGCGTGGGGGCGCTTGCCGATCACCTGATCGATGTAGTTGAGGTGGATCTGCGGCGTGCCCCAAGTGCCACAGATCAGGCCGTCGGCGTCGCCGCGGCGCAGCAGCATGGCGCCGATCAGGGTCAGGCGGCGGCGCATCTCGATTTTGGCGATCTGCTCGGTCACCCCCCGGCGCTCTTGCAAGCGGTGGTAATCCTGCCACAGCTCGCGGTAGCGCGCGTCGTGCTCGATGTTCACGACATCAAAATCGCGCTCGACTTGCAGGCGCAACCCAAAGCGCTCGATGCGCTGCCCGATCACCGCCGGGCGCCCGATCAGCGTCGGGCGCGCCAGCCCCTCATCGACCAAAATCTGGCAGGCGCGCAGCACGCGCTCCTCTTCGCCCTCGGCAAAGGCGATGCGCTTGTGCTGCGCCTGCTTGGCGATGGCATAGACCGGCTTCATGATGGTGCCGGAGGCAAAGACGAAGCTCTGCAGCTTCTCGCGGTAGGCCTCGAGGTCGGCGATCGGGCGCTGTGCCACGCCCGAGCGCGCGGCCGCCTCGGCCACCGCCGGCGCGATCTTGATCATCAGGCGCGGATCAAAGGGCTTGGGGATCAGGTACTGTGGCCCAAAAGACAGCTGCTCGCCCACGTAGGCCGCCGCCACGACCTCGTTTTGTTCGGCCTCGGCCAGCTCGGCGATCGCGTGCACGGCGGCGATTTCCATTTCATCGGTGATAGTGCGCGCCCCGGCATCGAGCGCCCCACGAAAGATGTAGGGAAAACACAGGACGTTGTTGACCTGATTCGGGTAGTCGCTGCGGCCGGTGGCCATGATGGCGTCGCCACGCACCGCGTGCACTTCGTCGGGCAAGATTTCGGGCGTGGGGTTGGCCAAGGCAAAAATCAGCGGCCGCGCCGCCATGCAGCGCACCATGTCGGGCTTGAGCACGCCACCGGCCGACAGGCCCAGAAACACGTCGGCGCCATCGATCACCTGCGCCAGCGTGCGCAGCGGCGTGTCTTGCGCAAACTGCACCTTGTCGGGGTCCATGAGCTCGGTCCGGCCTTGATAGACCACCCCGGCCAAGTCGGTGACCCAGATGTTGCTGCGCGGCAGCCCGAGCTTGACCAGCAACCCCAGGCAAGCCAGCGCCGCCGCCCCGGCGCCCGAGGTCACGAGCTTGACCTGGTCGATGCGCTTGCCGACCACTTTGAGGCCGTTGAGCAGCGCGGCCCCGACCACGATCGCGGTGCCGTGCTGGTCGTCGTGGAACACCGGGATCTGCATGCGCTCGCGCAGGCTGCGCTCAATGTAGAAGCAGTCCGGGGCCTTGATGTCTTCGAGGTTGATGCCACCAAAGGTGGGCTCGAGCGCGGCGATGATCTCGACTAGGCGGTCGGGGTCTTTTTCGTTGATTTCGAGGTCGAAGACGTCGATGTCGGCAAACTTTTTGAACAGCACGCCCTTGCCTTCCATCACCGGCTTGGCCGCCAGCGGGCCGATGTCGCCCAGCCCCAGCACCGCCGTACCGTTGGTGATCACCGCCACCAGGTTGCCGCGGCTGGTGTACTTGTAGGCGTTGACCGGGTCGGCGACGATTTCTTCGCACGGCGCCGCCACCCCGGGCGAGTAAGCCAGCGCCAGATCGTGCTGGTTGGTGAGCTGCTTGGTGGCGCGTATCGCGACCTTGCCCGGCGTGGGGAACTCGTGGTATTTGAGCGCGGCGCGCCGCAATTCGGCGCGTTGGTCATCGGAATGGGTGGACATGGTGCTGGCCTTCGTCTGGTGTAAGGTTCAACCGCCGGGCTAGGCGGGGCAAAAGCATTGTAGGCGCGAAGCCATGTCGATGCTGCCGGTGCGGGCCGCTCCCATAGAGCCCCCAAGCCCAAGCTGGTGCCACAGCTGGGCGCGTTAAGGCGGGTTGAGTGATTGCTTCCGAGCTTCTCAGCCAACGGGCAGTATGTGCAGGGGCAGATCGTGCGTCATGGCCAGCTGTTCCAACTGCGCGCAGCTGCGCTGCGCCATGAAGGCGGCCACCGCCCGGTGCGCCTGGGCGCTGCCCCAGTCGGGCGCTGCGGCGGCACCGCCCGGGCCGGCCAAACCGACCAAACGCGCCAACGCGGCGGCGAAATGCGGCTCCAGCGCCGCCAGCGCCACCCGACCGTCCAAGCAGGGGTAAATGCGGTACGTGGCCTGCCCACCGCCTAGCAAGGCACCGGTTGACGTCAGGCCCCATTGCCGCGGCAAAGCCAGCCAGTGCGCGGCCTCGGTGAGCGAGACTTCGCGGTGCGCGCCGCTGCCGCTGCGCTGGCGCTGTGCCAGCACCTGCAGCACCGCCTCGCTGGCCAGCAGGGCCCCGGCCATGTCGGCCAGCAGGCTCACGGGCATCTCGAGCCCCGGCACCAGCCCGGCCTCGGCCTGGTAGCTCAGGTCGTGGCCGGGCTCGTCGGCGCGCGCACCCGCTGCCCCGACGATGGCCACCGTGCACAGCTTGGGGTAACGCGCGCGCAACGCGGCCGCCTCGAGGCCGAGGCGGCGCAAGGCGGCGGGCCTAAAGGACGTGAGCAGCACATCGGCGCGCCCCAACAGGGCGTGCAAGCGGCGCTGACCGACGGGGCTTTTGAGGTCGAGCGTGGTCTGCCAGATGCCGCGGCACAGCTGTTGCTGCGCCCGTGGGCTGTACTGCGCCATCGGGTCGCCGCTGGGCGGCAGCACCTGGGTGCAGCGCGCCCCCATGGCATGCAGGCGCTGCAAGGCCGCTGGACCGGGCAGATTCAGCGCCAGACTGAGCAGGCGCGTGCCTTGCAAGGCGTTGAGCTTGAGGCTGCCCGAGGCGCGACCCGAATTCATTGCGGCTCGTGGCCCGGCTTCCACTTGATGTTGCAGCCCAGACTGGGGCGCTGCTCGGCCACGGGGGCGCGCCCAGCCAGCACGGCCTCGATGGCGGCGCGCAAGTCCTGCCCCGTAACCGGCACGCCGTTGCCGGGGCGGGCGTCGTCGAACTGACCGCGATAGACCAGCCGGTGCGCCGCGTCGTAGAGGAAAAAATCGGGCGTGCAGGCGGCTTGGTAAGCCTGCGCCACCGCCTGCGTTTCATCGTAGAGGTAGGGAAAAGCAAAGCCGCTGCGCTGCGCCAGTTGCGCCATTTGGTCGGGCGCGTCGTCGGGGTAGCGCGTCACGTCGTTGGCGTTGATCGCCACCACCGCCAAGCCCTGGGCCTGGTAGTGGTTGAGCAGCCGCACCAGCTCGTCGAGGATGTGCAGCACAAACGGGCAGTGGTTGCAGGTGTACAGCACCAGCAGCGGCTGGCCGCTGAAGCCAGACCGCTGCACCAAGCGCCCGCTGAGCGGCTCGGGCAAAGAGAAATCGGGTGCGGCGCTGCCCAGCGCACGCATGGTCGAGGGGGTGCGGGCCATAGGTGTGTTGCCTCCAACGTGGCGAGGTGGTCAGACAAGGCAAGCGCGGGCGTGGGCGCGCAAGACTGGCCCTGCGTGCGCCCCAGCGGCTGGCGCTCATTCTAAGCCCAGCCTTTTGCGTCGGCTCAGTTTGGGCCAGCGGTCATGGTTAATTTTCACCTTACTCGACTATAAATTATTTATGACTTTACCTGAATCATCATCATCGGTCTAATGCGCAACTGCCCTGAGCAACAACTGAAAGTGACACCATGCCTGGCTTCGACTTACTCATCGCCAACCTCATCCAGCCCATCATCCTGGCCTTCGTTTTGGGGGCAATTGCGGGTTTTTTGCGCAGCGAACTCGAGCTGCCTGCTGCAGTAGTCAGCCTGCTGGCGATCTACTTGCTGTTTTCCATCGGTCTCGAGGGCGGGCGCGAGCTTGCGCAGGCCGACCTAGGCGGGCTCCTCCCCCTGATCGGGCTGACGCTGTTCATGGTCTTGGCCATACCGCTTTTTGTCTATTCAGTAACGCGGCTGCTGGGGCGCTTTGACATCAGCAACGCGGCGGCGCTGGCGGCGCACTACGGCTCGGTCTCGACCGCCACCTTTTTCTCCTCGCTTACCCTGGCCACTGCCATGGGCACCCCAGCCGCCGGCTACATGGTGGCGATGGTGGCGCTGATGGAGTTTGCCATCATCTTTTCGCTGCTGATCGCGCGCGTGGCCATGGCGCGCGAACTGGCGGCCAACAATCCAGGAAACAAAAACCAGATTCGCGTAGGCGAACTGCTGCTCGACACGTTGCGCGGGCGCGGCATCATCTTGCTTGGCGGCGGCATTGCCATCGGTGCCTTGACCAGCGATTCGCAATGGGAGCGGATTGCTCCTTTTTACGACGACCTGTTCCGCGGCATTTTGATGCTTTTCTTGCTCGAGATGGGCATGACGGCGGCGCGCCACATACGCGCCTTTCGTGAGGTGGGCTGGTTCATGCTCGGCTTTGGCACCTTGGTACCGGCTTTTAATGGAATAGTCGGGGTTACGCTGGCGCAGTTGATCGGGCTGGACATAGGCAGCTCCTTCGTCTTTGGGGCCCTGTGCGCCAGCGCCTCGTTCATCGACGCGCCTGCGGCCTGCCGCGCTTCGCTGCCTGAGGCCAACCCGGGCATCTACCTGACTTCGTCGTTGGGCATCACGCTGCCCTTCAACCTGCTGCTGGGTTTGCCGTTGTTTTACAGCTATGCTCTTTGGCTGTATAACTTCACTTAAAAACCGTTTGCTGATATCTGTGGGCTGTAATGACCTTTTGAATACCCAAAGCCATACTGTTGCGCAGCGCCGAGCTGTCGGCGCTGCTGCAACACCAGCATGCTAAAGCCCACCAAGACCTACAAGCCCTCAAACCCCGTCAGCCCATTGAAACTCTCTGGAGACCCGCCATGAAACGCCAACTCGAACAAAAAAAGATGCTCATCCTGATCGCCGCCAAGCCCTTGCAGCGCATGGTGATTGAAACCCTGGCCCCGCGCGGCATCGGCGGCTACACCATCTCCACGGTCACCGGCGCCGGCACCTCGGGGCTCAACACCGGCACCCTGCCCAGCGACAGCAATGTGATGATCCACATCATTCTGTCGGAGCGGCGTCTGGTCGGGGTGCTTGAAGACATCGACGCTCTGATGGAGCGCGGCTACCGCATCAAGGCGATCGTGCAAGACATCCAGATCCTGCCACGCAAGGTGGCTGAGGCTCCAGCCGGCGCATAAAAAAACCCCCGCTTTGTGGGCGGGGGTCGGTGCGCAGGGATTGTGGTTCCTGCCCAATACTGCCACCTCCTGCCATGCAGGCTTGGGGTGGCTTTGGTGTTTAGCCGATCAGCGGTTTGAGCTCGCCTTTGTCGTAGCGCTTTTGCATCGCTTCCAGCGAGTAGATGGCGCCAATTTTGGACGCCATGCCGGCCGAGCCAAAGGCGCGGTAGCGGTCTTCGCAGATCGCTTGCATGGCTTTGGTGGCTTCTTTGAGGAATTTGCGCGGGTCGAAGTTTTTGCGATCGGTGGCCAAGTGGCGGCGGATGGCACCAGTGCTGGCCATGCGCAAATCGGTGTCGATGTTGACCTTGCGCACGCCGTTTTTGATGCCTTCGACGATTTCTTCCACCGGCACGCCGTAGGTCTGGCCCATGTCGCCGCCGTGCTGGTTGATGACCGCCAGCCAGTCTTCGGGCACGCTCGAACTGCCGTGCATCACCAGGTGCACGTTGGGGATGCGCTGGTGGATGGCTTTGACGCGGTCGATGCGCAGCACCTTGCCGGTGGGCTTGCTGCTGAACTTGTAGGCGCCGTGGCTGGTGCCGATGGCGATGGCCAGCGCATCGACTTGGGTTTTTTGCACGAAGTCGGCGGCTTCGTCGGGGTCGGTGAGCAGCATCGAGTGGTCGAGCTCGCCTTCAGCGCCGTGGCCGTCTTCCTCGCCGGCTTTGCCGGTTTCGAGCGAGCCCAAGCAGCCCAGCTCGCCTTCGACCGAGACGCCGCAGGCGTGCGCGAGCTCGACCACTTTGCGCGTGACTTCAACGTTGTACTCGTAGCTGGCCGGGGTTTTGCCGTCTTCGCGCAGGCTGCCGTCCATCATCACCGAGCTAAAGCCCGACTGGATGGAGCGAAAGCACACGCCCGGCGTGGCGCCGTGGTCTTGGTGCATACAGACCGGGATGTGCGGGTACATCTCGATGGCGGCGGCGATCAGGTGGCGCAAAAAGGGCTCGCCGGCGTAGGCGCGCGCCCCGGCCGAACCTTGCAGAATCACCGGGCTGTTGACCGCCGCGGCGGCCTGCATGATGGCCTGCACCTGCTCGAGGTTGTTGACGTTGAAGGCGGGCAGACCGTAGCCGTGCTCGGCGGCGTGGTCCAGCAGTTGTCGCAATGAAATCAGGGCCATGGTAAATCCTCTCGGTCGGGGCTGGGGGGGTGTAAAAGGGGAAGCTCGCAGAGGCTTGCAGCCTCTCAGGCGCGCCGCGCCAGCACCTCGAAAGCCGGCAGCGTTTTGCCCTCGAGCACTTCGAGGAAGGCGCCGCCGCCGGTGGAGATGTAGCCGACTTGCGACTCGATGCCGTATTTGGCGATGGCCGCCAGCGTGTCGCCGCCACCGGCGATGCTGAAGGCCGGGCTGGCGGCGATGGCGCGCGCGATGGCCTCGGTGCCTAGTGCAAAAGCGTCGAACTCGAACACGCCCACCGGGCCGTTCCAGACGATGGTGCCGGCGCGCTCGAGCATCGCCGCCAGCCGCGCGGCGGTCTCGGGGCCGATGTCCAAGATCAGGTCGTCGGCGGCCACGTCGGCCACCGCTTTGACGCAGGCCTCGGCGTCGGCGGCAAAGCGCTTGGCCACCACCACGTCGGTGGGGATGGGCACCTCGGCCCCGCGCGCCTTCATGGCTTGCATCACGCTGCGCGCTTGCTCCACCAGGTCCGGCTCGGCCAGGCTGTGGCCGATCGGCAGCCCGGCGGCGAGCATGAAGGTGTTGGCGATGCCGCCGCCCACGATCAGGCCATCGACCTTGTCGGACAGGCTTTGCAAAATGCTCAGCTTGGTGCTGACCTTGGAGCCGGCCACGATCGCCAGCAGCGGGCGCTTGGGGTTGGCCAGCGCCAGGCCGATGGCGTCCATTTCGGCCGCCAGCAGCGGGCCGGCGCAAGCCAGCGGCGCGGTCTCGGCGATGCCGTAGGTGCTGGCTTCGGCGCGGTGCGCGGTGCCAAAGGCGTCGTGCACAAAAATATCGCACAAGCGCCCGAGCTTGGCCGCCAGCTGCGGGCTGTTTTTCTTCTCGCCGGGGTTGAGGCGGCAGTTTTCCAGCAGCACCACCTGGCCCGGCTGCACCTCGAAGCCACCATCGACCCAGTCGGCGACCAAGGGCACCGGGCGGCCCAGCAGCTCGGCCATGCGCGCCGCCACCGGGGCCAGCGAGTCCACGGGGCGCCACACGCCTTCGCTTGGGCGCCCGAGGTGCGAGGTCACCATCACCGCCGCGCCGGCGTCGAGCGCCATGCGCACCGCCGGCATGCTGGCGCGCACCCGCGTGTCTTCGCTGATCTGGCCGTCCGGGGTCAGCGGCACGTTCAGGTCGGCGCGGATGAACACCCGCTTGCCCGTGGCCTGGCCACTGGCGCATACATCAGAAAAACGCAGGAAGTTCATCGCGCGCCCTTGGTTATTTGGCTGCCTGGGCAACCACGCGCGCCATGTCGAGGCACTTGCAGGAGTAGCCCCACTCGTTGTCGTACCACGCCACCACCTTGACGAAGGTGCTGTCGAGCGCAATGCCGGCATCGGCGTCAAACACGCTGGTGCAGCGCTCGCCGCGGAAGTCGCTCGCCACCACCTTGTCTTCGGTGTAGCCGAGCACGCCCTTGAGCGCGCCTTGGCTCTGGGCCTTCATTTCGGCGCAGATCTCGGCGTAGCTGGCCGGGTTGCTGAGCTCGACCGTGAGATCGACCACCGACACGTCGCTGGTGGGCACGCGAAACGCCATGCCGGTGAGCTTTCCCTTGATCGCCGGAATCACCACGCCCACCGCCTTGGCCGCGCCGGTGCTGCTGGGGATGATGTTCTCTAGGATGCCGCGGCCGCCGCGCCAGTCTTTGTTGCTGGGCGAATCGACGGTTTTCTGGGTGGCGGTGGCGGCGTGCACGGTGGTCATGAGGCCGCGCTTGATGCCCCACTTGTCGTTGAGCACCTTGGCCACCGGGGCCAGGCAGTTGGTGGTGCAGCTGGCGTTGCTGATGATGGCCTGACCGGCGTAGCTGTTGTGGTTGACGCCATAGACGAACATCGGCGTGTCGTCTTTGGACGGGGCCGACATGATGACCTTTTTGGCGCCAGCGTCGAGGTGCTTTTGCGCGCCCTCTTGGGTCAGGAACAGGCCGGTGGCTTCGATCACCACCTCGGCGCCGACTTCGCCCCATTTGAGGTTGGCCGGGTCTTTTTCGGCCGTCAGGCGGATGCGCTGGCCGTTGACGATCAGGTCCTTGCCCTCGACCGCCACCTCACCCTTGAAACGGCCGTGCACGCTGTCGTATTGCAGCATGTAGGCCAGGTACTCGGGCTCGAGCAAGTCGTTGATGGCAACGATTTGGATGTCTTTGAACTCGGCGATGGCGGCACGGAAAACCATGCGCCCGATGCGCCCGAAACCGTTGATGCCGACTTTGATGCTCATGATGGAATGTCTCCGGGGTTGAAAACAAAAATTGTAAGGCTTGCCCTGCGGCGCTCTGGTTTTTAAAACGCCGTGGGCAGCAAGGCGCTCACATCGACGATGACGCGATCGGGCGCGCTGGCGGCGATCGGCTGACCCATGTTGTAGCCGTAGGGCAGCACCCAGACCGCGATGCCGGCGTTGCGCGCCGTGGCCACGTCGATCGACGAGTCGCCGACGAACAGCGCGCGCTCTGGCGCCACGCCAAACTGCTGCAAACAGGACTCGATGCCGGCCGGATCGGGTTTTTTGACCGCCAGCGTGTCGCCGCAGACGACGCGGTCAAAGGCCTGGTCCAGCTGATGCGCGGCCAGCACGGCTTGGGTGTAGCGCGCCTCTTTGTTGGTCACCAGCGCCAGCCGCACGCCGGCAGCGCGCAGCGCCGTGAGCGTGGCGCGCACCTGCGGGTAGAGCTGGCTGCGGCTGCCGCAACGGCGCAAATAGTGCTCGCCAAAGGCGGCCTCGATGGTCGCAAACTGCGCCGAGCCGCGCACCGCGTCGGCCGTGGTGTGGGTGGCTTGGGCCAGGGCTTGGATCAGCAGTTCGCGCGTGCCGTGGCCGATCCAGTCGGTGATCTGCTGCTGGCTGGCCGGGGCATAGCCAAACTGCAGCAGGGTGTCGTTGACGGCGTCGGCGATCTCGGGTGCGGTTTCGATCAGCGTGCCGTCGAGGTCGAACAGGATCAGGTCGTAGGGGCGGTCGCCAAGGGGGGTGGTGTTCACGTCGTGCGGCAAGGGGTGTGCTGGGGGCTGGGCTGTAAGGGTTGGCTAGGGGGTGGGCTCTAAGAGTTCGAGCCAAAGTTTCAGACGCTGCGGCGCAGCAGGGCGCGCACCGCGTCGGCGGCGCGCTCGGGCGTGAGGCCAAAGTGGCGATACAGGTCTTTGGCCGGGGCCGATTCGCCATAGGTGGCGATGCCCAGCACCTTGCCGCTGCGGCCCACGTACTTGTGCCAAAAGTCGGGCTGCGCCGCCTCCAGCGCCAGCGCCGGCAGCCCCGGCGGCAGCACCTGGTCTTGGTAAGCTGGCGGCTGGCGGTCGAACACGTTGGTGCAAGGCATCGACACCACGCGCACGCGCACGCCCTCGGCGGCCAGCAGGGCTTGGGCCTGCAAGGCGATTTCGACCTCGGAACCGGTGGCCACGATCAGCGCCTGCGCAGCGGCCACTTCTGCCAGCACGTAGCCGCCCTGGCGGATGGCGTCGGCCTGCGCCAGCGTGCTCACGCGCGGCAGGTTCTGGCGCGACAGGCACAGGGCCGCCGGGCCGTCGCGGCGCTCGATCGCGCAAGCCCAAGCCACGGCGGTCTCGAGCCCGTCGGCCGGGCGCCAGACGTCGAGGTTCGGGATCAGGCGCAGGCTCGGCACGTGCTCGATCGACTGGTGCGTGGGGCCGTCTTCACCCAAGCCGATGCTGTCGTGGGTGAAGACGTGGATCACGCGCTGCTTCATCAGCGCCGCCATGCGGATGGCGTTGCGCGAGTAGTCGCTAAAAGTGAGGAAGGTGCCGCCGTAGGGCAGGTAGCCGCCGTGCAGGGCGATGCCGTTCATGATCGCGGCCATGCCGAACTCGCGCACGCCGTAGCTCAGGTGGTTGCCCCAGGTGTCGCGGCCGGCCTTGACGCAGCCCTTGAAATTGGTCAGGTTGGAGCCGGTGAGGTCGGCGCTGCCGCCAAAGAACTCGGGCAGCAGCGGCGCCAGCGCGTCGAGCGCGTTTTGGCTCGCTTTGCGCGTGGCGATGGCTTCGGGCTTGGCCGCGATGGCCTCCAGCAGCGCCGGCAGGCGGGCTTCAAAGTCGGGCGGCAGCTGGCCCGCCATGCGGCGCTCGAACTCGGCCGCCTGTTGCGGAAATTCGCGGCCATAGGCTTGCCAGCGCTGCTGCCATTCGGCCTCGGCTTGGGCGCCGGCGGCGCGCG
This sequence comes from Serpentinimonas maccroryi, assembly GCF_000828915.1. Classification (NCBI taxonomy): domain Bacteria; kingdom Pseudomonadati; phylum Pseudomonadota; class Betaproteobacteria; order Burkholderiales; family Comamonadaceae; genus Serpentinimonas; species Serpentinimonas maccroryi. Next base: position 2,544,927 of record NZ_AP014569.1, on the reverse strand, counting down.
CATCCCACGCGGCGGCGACGTCGGCCGGCACCACGAACGGGGCGTGCTCCCAGCCCAGCGCGGCGCGGGTGGCCGCGACTTCGGCCGCGCCCAAGGCGGCGCCGTGCACGTCGTGGGTGCCGGCTTTGTTGGGCGCGCCCTTGCCGATCACGGTCTGGCAGCAGATCAGGGTCGGCTTGCCGTCGGCGGCGGCGGATTGCTGTTTGGCTTGCCGCAGCGCCGCGTCCACCGCCGCCGGGTCGTGGCCATCGACGCGCGCGATCACGTTCCAGCCATAGGCCTCGAAGCGCTTGGGCGTGTCGTCGGTGAACCAGCCCTCGACGTGGCCGTCGATGCTGATGCCGTTGTCGTCGTAAAAAGCGATCAGCTTGGGCAGGCGCAGCGTGCCGGCGAGCGAACAGACTTCGTGGCTGATGCCCTCCATCAGGCAGCCGTCGCCCAAAAAGACGTAGGTGTGGTGATCGACCACGCGGTGGCCGGGGCGGTTGAATTCGGCCGCCAGCAGCTTTTCGGCCAGCGCCATGCCGACCGCGTTGGCCAAGCCCTGCCCCAGCGGGCCGGTGGTGGTCTCCACCCCCGGGGTGATGCCGACTTCGGGGTGCCCGGCGGTCTTGCTGTGCAGTTGGCGAAAGTTTTGCAGCTCGCTCAGCGGCAGGTCGTAGCCGCTCAGGTGCAGCAGCGCGTAGATGAGCATCGAACCGTGGCCGTTGGAGAGCACGAAGCGGTCGCGGTCGGGCCAGAGCGGGTTCGTGGGGTTGTGCTTGAGGTGGCGGTTCCAGAGCACTTCGGCGATCTCGGCCATGCCCATCGGGGCGCCGGGGTGGCCGCTCTTGGCTTTTTCCACGGCATCGACGGCCAACATGCGGATCGCGTTCGCCATCTGGCGCGCCAGTTCGGGGGTGGGGGTGTTCATGCGTAGAGTTTGAGGTCGGAATCAGTTTCAGGCCAGACCGAGCGCACGCTTTTTGCGCTCCATCATGCGCCAGATGAAGGGCGTGAAGATGAGCTGCATCGTCAGTTCCATCTTGCCCCCGGGCACCACGATGGTGTTGGCGCGGCTCATCCACGACCCGTTGATCATACTCAGCAAATACTGGAAATCGATGCCCTTGGGCTGGGCAAAACGCACCACGCACACGCTTTCGTCGGCGGTGGGGATGTCGCGCGTGATGAACGGGTTCGAGGTGTCCACCACCGGCACGCGCTGGAAGTTGACGTGCGTGAGGCCAAACTGCGGCACGATGTAGTTCACGTAGTCGGGCATGCGGCGCAAAATCGTGTCCACCACCGCCTCTTGGCTGTAGCCGCGCTGGGTTTTGTCGCGGATCAGCTTCTGAATCCACTCGAGGTTGATGGTCGGCACCACGCCGATGAGCAAATCGGGGTAGCGCGCCACATCCACGGTCTCGGTCTTGACGGCGCCGTGCAGGCCCTCGTAGAACAGCAAATCGGTGCCGGCGGGCAAGTCGGTCCACGGGGTAAAGGTGCCGGGCTCTAGTCCGTAGGGCGCGGCCTCGAGCTCGTTGTGCAGGTACAGGCGGCTTTTGCCTTGACCGCTGGCCGCGTAATCGCGAAACAGCGCCTCGAGCTGCTCGAACATATTGCCCTCGGCGCCAAAGTGGCTGAAGTGCCGGTTGCCGCCGGCCTCCTCCTCGGCCATGCGCTGCTTCATGGCCTTACGCTCAAAGCGGTGGAAGCTGTCGCCTTCGATCACGGCGGCCTTGACGCCCTCGCGCCTAAAAATGTTCTGAAAGGTGCGCGTGACGGTCGAGGTGCCGGCACCCGATGAACCGGTGATGGCGATGATGGGGTGGCGTTCAGACATGGCGGTCTCCTAGATTGTGTATGGCTAAGGGCGGCTTGCGCCGCGGCAGGGCTTCAGTCTCTGAACAACGAGCGCGAAGCGAACAGCGGCTCGCCCTCTTTGGCCTGCGCGGGTTCGCGGTGGTAGCGCTCGATGCGCTCAACTTCGTTCTTGCTGCCAAACACCAAGCCAATGCGCTGGTGCAGCGAGGTCGGAACCACGTCCATCATGGGCTCGCGCCCGGTGCTGGCGCGGCCCCCGGCTTGCTCCATGAGCATCCCGACCGGGTTGGCTTCGTAGAGCAGGCGCAGCCGGCCCGGCTTGAGCGGGTCTTTGGTGTCGCGCGGGTACATGAAGACGCCGCCACGCATCAGGATGCGGTGCGCCTCGGCCACCATCGAGGCGATCCAGCGCATATTAAAGTCTTTGCCGCGCACCCCCGTCTTGCCGGCCAGGCATTCATCGACGTAGCGCTTGACCGGCGCCTCCCAGAAGCGGCTGTTGGAGGCGTTGATGGCAAACTCCTGCGTATCCGGCGGCACCTTCATGTCGGGATGCGTGAGCATGAATTCACCCAGGTTCGGGTCCAACGTAAAGCCGTTGACGCCGCGGCCCACGGTCAGGATCAGCATGGTGGTGGGGCCGTAGATGGCGTAACCGGCGGCCATTTGGGTAGCGCCGGGCTGAAAAAAATCGGCTTCAACCACATCGCGGCCGCTTTCAACCACCTCTTTGGGGGCGCGCAGCACCGAAAAAATGCTGCCCACCGAGACGTTGACATCGATGTTGCTCGAGCCGTCGAGCGGGTCGAACACCAGCAGGTAGTGGCCGCGCGGGTACTGCACCGGGATTTGATACGGCAAGTCCATTTCTTCGGACGCCATGCCCGCCAAGTGGCCCGACCACTCGGTGCGCTGCAGGAACAATTCGTTGCTCAGCACGTCGAGTTTTTTCTGCGTTTCGCCCTGCACGTTGACGCTGCCACCAACCTCGGGCGCATAGTTGCCCATGGCCCCCCCGAGTTCGCCATAGGCCACGGTGCGCGCAATCGCTTTGCAAGCCAAGGTCACATCGAGGATGAGGGCGTTGAAGTCGCCGCTGGCCTGCGGGAAGCGGCGCCGCTCCTCGATCAAAAACTGGGTCAGCGTGGAGCGGTTGGTCTGGAGCATGGTTTGTCTCGGTGGTTTTTATGAAAGTGGGGGGCGGCTGGAGATTGGGGGCGTCAACGTTTGGTGCCGCCCTGGGGCTTGGCCGCTGGGCGCCGGGCGCCAAGGGTGGCCCGAGTGGCTTCGCGCTCGACCAACCACTGGCGCAACTGCCCCAAATCGAGCTGGCTCAAGTCGGGCAGCACGCGCAGCGCGGTGCCAAAATCGTGCTGCGCGGTGTAGCTGCTGGGGGTGATGACGGTTGCCAGCCCCGCCGCCGTGGCCGACTGCAGGCCATTGGCCGAGTCCTCGAAGGCCACGCACTGCGCCGGGTCGAGGCGCATGTCGGCCAGCACCTTGAGATAGACCTGCGGGTGCGGTTTTTTGAGGGGCGCGTTGCTGGCGTCGCCGATGGCCAGAAAGTGGCTGCGCCAGTCTGGCCCGATGGCCGTGCGCAGCAGCGCCGCGATGTTCACCGGCGAGGTGGTGGTGGCGATCGCCAGCTGCAGGCCCTGGTTGAGCGCGGCCTGCATGAGCGTGAGCACGCCCGGGCGCAGCGCCACCGCGCCGGCGCTGATGGCTTGCTCGTAGCAAGCGGTTTTGATTTCGTGCAGCCGCGCCACGGTGTCGCGCACGGCGCCGCCATCGACCTCTTTCAGACCCGGCTGCACCATGCGCCAGTAGTGCAGCAGGCGCTCTTTGCCGCCCGAGACGTCGAGCAGTTGGGTGTAGAGCGGCACGTCCCAATGCCAGCCCAGCCCCTCTTGCGCGAAGGCGTGGTTGAACGCTGCGAGGTGCACGCTCTCGGTGTCGGCCAGGGTGCCATCGACGTCGAAGATCAGGGCATTGAGCATAGAAAGCGGCGTGCAAATTTAGGGGGAAACCGCAATGTAGTTTCAAAGCCAGATAAGGTAAATTTACGTTTTATTCACAACCGATTCAGGATAAGCTGAGTGAAAAACACCACCTTTCGCCAACTCAGGGTTTTCACTGAGGTCGCGCGCCACCTCAGTTTTGCCCGCGCCGCCGAAGCCCTGCACCTCACGCCGCCTGCCGTGACCATGCAAATCAAGGAGTTGGAAGACAACGTGGGGCTGCCGCTGTTCGAGCGCAGCGGCCGCAAGGTGTCGCTGACCACCGCCGGCGAGTACATGCTGGTCTATGCGCGCAAGATTTTGGCCACGCTCAAAGACGCCCAAGACGCCGCCGCGCGCCTCAAACGGGTCGAGGTTGGGCAGCTGACGATCGGCATGGTGGGCACGGCGCAGTATTTTTTGCCGCACCTGATCGGCCAGTTCCGGCTCGAACACGCGGGCGTGGAAACGCGGCTGGTGTTGGGCAACCACGACCAGCTGCTGCGCATGCTGCAAGGCGGTGAAGTCGATATCGCCATCATGGGCCAGCCGCCCAAAGAACTGGCCACGCGCACCGAACCCTTTGCCGCCAACCCGCTGGTGTTCGTGGCCTCGATCGATCACCCGCTGCTCAAAATCGGCCACCCCACGGCGCAAGCGCTGGAGCCCTATGGCTTCATCGTGCGCGAGCGCGGCTCGGGCACCCGGGCGGCGATGGAGAAGTTTTTGCAAAGCACCCGCTTGCAGCCGCGCGTGGTGATGGAGATGTCGAGCAACGAGGCCATCAAGCAGGCGGTGATGGCCGGCATGGGCTTGAGCTTTTTGTCGCTGCACACCATCGGGTTGGAACTGCAGCACGGCCTGATTGCCCGGCTCGAGGTGGAGGCCACGCCGGTGGTGCGGGCGTGGAATCTGGTGCACACCTTGTCGAAAGTGCTCTCGCCGGCGGCCGAGGCCTTTCGCTACTTCATCCTCGAGCGCGGCGAGGGTTTTCTGGCGGCGCGCTTCGGACAGTTGCTGCCCTTTAACCCACCCGCGAAATTCTGAGCATGTTGGTGCCGCCCGGGGTGCCCATGGGTTCGCCGCAGGTGATGGCATAGACGTCGCCGGCGGCGACGATACCGCGCGCCTTGAGGTGCTGCTCGGCCTGGGCCAGCGCGGTGTCGCGGTCGGTGCTGGAGTCCACCAGCATTGGGTGCACGTTGCGATAGACCGCCATGCGCCGCTGTGCCCGCAGGCGCGGCGTTAGGGCATAGATGGGAATGTGCACCTTGTGGCGGCTCATCCAGAGCGCGGTCGAGCCCGATTCGGTCAGCGCCACGATCGCCTTGGCGCCTAGGTGCGAGGCGGTGAAGAGCGCGCCCATGGCGATCGACTGGTCGATGCGGGTGAAGGTTTTGCCGCTGAAGTCGGACTCGAGGTCGTGCCGGTCGGCGCGTTCGGCGGCCTCGCAGATCAGGGCCATTTCGCGCACCGTTTCGAGCGGGAACTTGCCGGCGGCGGTTTCGGCGCTGAGCATCACGGCGTCGGTGCCGTCGAGCACGGCGTTGGCCACGTCGCTGACTTCGGCGCGCGTGGGCATGGGGGCGTGGATCATGCTCTCCATCATCTGCGTGGCGGTGATGACGAAGCGGTCGTGCGCGTGCGCCAGCCGGATCATGCGCTTTTGCAGCGCCGGCACGGCTGCGTTGCCGACCTCGACCGCCAGATCGCCGCGCGCGACCATGATGCCGTCGCTGGCCAGCACGATGCTTTCGAGCACGGGGATGGCTTCGGCGCGCTCGATCTTGGCGATCAGGGCCGGCTGCGGGCCGTCTGGGTTGGCCAAGTGGCACAGCTGGCGCGCCAGCTCCATATCGGCCGCGTCTTTGGGGAAGCTCACGGCCACAAAATCGACCTGCAGCGCCATCGCCACCTTCAGGTCTTCCATGTCTTTGGCGGTGAGCGCCGGGGCGGTGAGGCCGCCGCCGCGCTTGTTGATGCCCTTGTGGTTGGAGAGCTCGCCGCCTTGCAGCACCTCGGTGTGAACCGCCGCGCCCTCAAGGCGCAGCACCTGCAGCACGATCAGGCCGTCATTGAGCAGCAGCACGTCGCCCACCTGCACCTCGTCGGGCAGGCTCTTGTAGTCGAGCCCCACGGCGGTTTCGTCGCCCGGCAGGCTGCGCGCGGCGTCGAGCACGAAGGGCTGGCCCGTTTGCAGCTGCACGCGCCCTTGGGCAAATTTGCCGACGCGGATTTTCGGCCCTTGCAGGTCGGCCATGATGCCCACCACCCGCCCGGCGCTTTGCGCCGCAGCGCGCACCATGGCTGCGCGCTGGCGGTGCTCGTCGGCGGTGCCGTGCGAGAAATTGAGCCGCACCACGTTCACGCCGGCCTCGATGATGGCTTGCAATATCTCGGGCGTGTTGGAAGCCGGCCCGAGGGTGGCGACGATCTTGGTGGCGCGTGGTGTCATGGGGGCTCCGGGCTGCTGCGGTGATGGATGAAACATTATTCCAGATCGTGAAGTGCGGCCCGTGACGGCGCCGCCCCTGCTTGGCCCTTGTGCCTTGTCAACGCCTTCAATTCTTTTGTGACCCCGCTTAAGCATCGCCTGATTCGGCGCCGGCGCTGTGCTCTCCGGCCCTCTCGGGGCTGCGGTGGGTGTACAGCCAGTCTTTGAAGGCCAGCGCCGCCGCCGACAGGCGCTTGCCCTGCGGATAGACCACGTACCAGCGCCGGATCAGCGGGAAACCCTGCACGTCGAGCTGCACCAGTTCGCCCAGCGCCAGTTCGGCCACCACCGTGTGCGCCGACAGCACCGCCAGCCCCAAGCCGCCGGCCACGGTCTGCTTGATGGCCTCGTTGCTGGCGAGCTCGAGCCGGGGTTTGATCGCAATCCCTTGGTTGGCAAAAAAGCGCTCGCTGGTTAAGCGCGTGCCCGAGCCCGGTTCGCGCAGCACAAAGGGCAGGCCCTGCAGGCGCTGCGGGTCGATCTGGCGCTGGCCGGCCAAGGGGTGATCGGGTGGCGCCACCAGCACCAGCGGGTTGTCGGCAAAGGGCTCGCAGACCAACGCCAGCTGCTCGGGCGGCTGGCCCATGATGGTCAGGTCGTCCAGGTTTTGCGCCAGACGCTGCAGCAGCAGCTCGCGGTTGCCCACCTGCATGCTGACCTCGATACCAGGATGAACGGCGCAAAAACGCCCCAGCAGCTTGGGCACGGTGTACTTGACGGTGGTCAGGATCGCCAGCTTGATGCTGCCACGCTCCACCCCTTGCAGGGCCGACAGGTCGGCGCTCAGGCGCTCCATGCGCGCTTCGATGTCGTGGCAGGCGTCGGCCAACGTGCGGCCGCTGGCGGTGAGAAAAATCTTTTTGCCGATCTGCTCGAACAAGGGCTGCCCGACGGTCTCGGACAGCTGCTTGACTTGCAGCGACAGCGTGGGCGGCGACAGGTGCAGCGCCTCGGCAGCGCGGGCGAAACTGGCGTGGCGCGCCACAGCGTGAAAGATGCGCAGCTGGTGCAGGGTGAGGTGGCGCAGGTTCATGGGCGTAAGTTTACTTCAATAAAACATGACAGTCTGAACAATTTACTTGCATCAAACAAAAAAGGGGCCAACAATGCAAACCATTGGATCGGCACTCAACACAGCAAGGGTGCAGGTACTTGGTTCCACCCTTCTACAAACAGGAGCAAGCATGGCTGTCAAGTCTTACAGTGCCGGTGTCAAAGAATACCGTCAAACCTATTGGATGCCCGATTACATCCCCCTCGACACCGACTTGTTGGCGGTGTTCAAGATTACCGCACAGGCGGGGGTGGATCGCGAAGAGGCCGCAGCCGCGGTGGCAGCCGAATCGTCCACCGGCACCTGGACCACGGTCTGGACCGACTTGCTCACCGACCTCGACTACTACAAGGGCCGCGCCTACCGCATCGAAGACGTGCCCGGCGACGACAGCTGCTTCTACGCCTTCATCGCCTACCCGATCGACCTGTTCGAAGAGGGCTCGGTGGTCAACGTCTTCACCTCGCTGGTGGGCAACGTGTTCGGCTTCAAGGCCGTGCGTGCGCTGCGCCTCGAAGACGTGCGCTTCCCGATCGCCTACGTGAAAACCTGTGGCGGCCCACCGCACGGCATTCAGGTCGAGCGCGACATTCTGAACAAGTACGGGCGCCCGATGCTGGGCTGCACCATCAAGCCCAAACTCGGCTTGAGCGGCAAGAACTACGGCCGCGCCGTTTACGAATGCTTGCGCGGCGGGCTCGATTTCACCAAAGACGACGAAAACATCAACAGCCAACCGTTCATGCGCTGGCGCCAGCGCTTTGACTTTGTGCAAGAAGCCACGCTCAAGGCCGAGGCCGAGACCGGCGAGCGCAAGGGCCACTACCTCAACGTCACCGCCCCGACGCCCGAGGAAATGTACAAGCGCGCCGAGTACGCCAAAGAGATCGGCGCGCCGATCATCATGCACGACTACATCACGGCCGGTTTTTGCGCCAACACCGGCTTGGCCAACTGGTGCCGCGAAAACGGCATGCTGTTGCACATCCACCGCGCCATGCACGCCGTGATCGACCGCAACCCGCACCACGGCATCCACTTCCGTGTGCTGACCAAGATTTTGCGCCTCTCGGGCGGCGACCACCTGCACACCGGCACCGTGGTCGGCAAGCTCGAGGGCGACCGCGAGGCCACGCTGGGCTGGATCGATCTGCTGCGCGAATCGTTCGTGCCCGAAAACCGCGCCCGCGGCATCTTCTTTGACCAAGATTGGGGCTCGATGCCCGGTCTGTTCGCAGTCGCCTCGGGCGGCATCCACGTCTGGCACATGCCGGCGCTGGTGAGCATCTTTGGCGACGATTCGGTGCTGCAATTCGGTGGCGGCACGCTCGGCCACCCCTGGGGCAACGCCGCCGGCGCACACGCCAACCGGGTGGCGCTCGAAGCCTGCGTGCAAGCGCGCAACGAAGGCCGGCAACTGGAAAAAGAGGGCAAAGAAATCCTCAGCGCCGCCGCCGCCCACAGCCCGGAACTCAAGATCGCGATGGAAACCTGGAAAGAGATCAAGTTCGAGTTCGACACCGTCGACAAGCTCGACGTGACCCACAAGTGATGCCCGCGTCCACACCTTCCAGCAACCCCATCGAGCATTGACAGGAGCCCATCATGGCCGTACAAGCCTACCAACAAACCCAGCGCTACGAGACCTTTTCCTACCTGCCGCCGATGAAGCCCGAGCAGGTGCGGCGCCAGATCGCCTACGCGATTGCCCAAGGCTGGAACCCAGCGGTCGAGCACACCGAGCGCGGCACCGCCGCCACCAGCAGCTTTTGGTACATGTGGAAGCTGCCGCTGTTTGGCGAACAAAGCGTGGATGCGGTGTTGACCGAGGTCGAAGCCTGCCACCGCGAGTTCCCAAACCACGTGGTGCGCTTCGTGGCCTACGACAACTACTCGCAAAGCCAGGGTCTGGCCTTCGTGGTCTATCGCTGAAAGCGCTGGGCGCTCGGCAGCCGCTGTAAGCGCCCTCTTTTTTGTATCCACAAGCATCGCAAGGGCGGCGCGGCTTTGCTGCGCGCCAGAAAGTATCGAGGGGTGTGCCATGGGGCCTAGCACTGTCAAACACGGCGACGTGACGCTTTCCGGGCGCGAACTGGCGCGCCTGCGCCGCCAAGCCATGGCCACGGCGGGCAAGGTGGCGAGCCGCGCCAGCGCGCAGTCGCTGCTGGCGCAGGCCCAATCGGGCAGCCGTTCGGGCTTGGGCGGGGCCGCACTGGCCGCTGCCCATACGAGCCCAAGCCCGCAGATTGAACTGCCGCGCGCCGATGCAGCCAACGAATGCGCTTGCACCGGCGCTGCGGGCGGCTGCGGCTGCAACAACGCTGCGCCTGCTGAAGCCGTGAGTGTTGCAGCGGCGCCTGTGCGCAACCCCTACGCCGCCCCCACGGGCCGCACCTTGGCCCGCGCACGGCGCCAAGCGCTGGCCGCCGTGGGCAAACCCGGCATCCAGCGCGTGGCCAATGCCACGCGCATCGCCGCTTCGATGCCCGACCGCGCCGATTGGCAGACCGCGCTCGAGCAAGGCGCCACCGGTCGGCAGCTGGCAATGCAAAAACGCTTGGTGGCCTCGCTCACTGGCCGCACCGAAGCCAGCAGCCATTCGGCCGCCATGCGCCCCAGCGGGCGCACCCGGCCGGTGCTGCAAAAGGTCGAAGCCGGCCACACCCTGAGCGGACAAGAAGTCACCGGCACCCAAGTCGAGCGCAGCGGCAAGGTCACCGGCCAAGAACCCGGCACCTGCCGCAACGTCACCGGCACCGAATACATTGGCCAAGAGCAGTTCGAAGCCTGGTGCGAAGCGCGGCCGCAACCGCGCCCGCCCAAAGTCGGGCAGTCGCTCACCACGGTGCAACAGCAGACCGTGAGCGGCACCGAAGTCGATCCCAAACCGGTGGTCACCGGCAATCAGACCGGCGCTTGCCGCGGCATCACCGGCACGCAGTACCTGGCCGCCGAAACGCTGCAGCTGTGCCAAGACGAGGGGCTGCGCGGCGGCCCGCACAAGGTCAGCGTGATGTCCAGCCGTGGCCAGCAGACCGTGACCGGCGTGACGCTGCACAGCGGTGGCAGCGTCACCGGCGGCGAAGCCGGCGCGCAGCGCCCGATCACCGGCACCCAGTATGCCCGCTCCAGCAGCGCGAAAACGCAAGTGCAGCCAGCCAGCTGGCGGCCGCAGTCGCTCACCGGCGATCGGCCCGGCGTGGGCGGCGGCGGTGTCACGGGTGATGAACGCGGCGCCTGCGAGCCGGTCACCGGCACGGCCTACATCGGGCCCGACAACCAGCACGCCTCGTGCCGCATCGACGGCGCCTGGCTCACCCGCCACCCCGAGCTGGCGCTGGAGCAGGTGCCCACGGCGCCACAGGGCTTTAGCATCGTGCCGCCGGCGCGCCAGCGCGCCCCCGAGCGCGTGCGCTCGGTCACCGGCGTGGCCAGCGGCAGCGGCGGCGCCAGCGAGCGCATCACCGGCCCCGGCTTCAAGGCCCAAGGCATGATCACCGGCACGCCCGAGTTCCGCCACGGCTCCAGCCCCCGTGCCACTGGGCGCCTGCTTGCCAGCGATCGCACGCCAGCCGCGCCGACCGCACCCGCCGCCCCGGCCACACCGCCTGCAACGGCCTCCAGCCAGATCTCGGGCGACGGGCGCCAGCAGGGCAGCCGCGTCACCGGCGACGCCTGGAGCGGCAACAGCCGCGTCTCGAGCACCGAAGGCGCTTGGTCCCAAGGACGCAACCCGACGCTGCGCGGCCAGCCGCGCGGCGTGGGCATGGATGCACGGGCAGCGCGCGAGCAGGTGCGCGAACAAGTGCGCCCCGAAATTCCGCCCAGCCCAGTCACCGGCTCCTCGGGCAGCACCGGGCGCGGCGCCACGGTCACGGTATCGGGCGGCGCGCGCGGCTGAGCGCCACCACCGCCTTTGTCCACCTCGTTTGACCTTGAAGCGCCAACCATGAACACCCTGCAACGCCGTCTGGCCCTGAGCGCACGCGCCAGCAGCCACCCTGCGCCCACCGCACGGGCAGGGGCGTCGGCGCGCACCCGGTCGGCTGGTGCGCCGCTGGTCCCAGAGCGCCCACAACATGCGCTGGTGGATGCGGCGCTCAACGACTGCCTGCGCCACTACGAGCTGACGCTGCGCGGCCGCTTTGCTGCCGTCACCGATGTGTTGCGCACACTCTCCAATCTGCAGCACGAGCGCGACTTTGCGCAGCAGGCGCAAGCGCTGGCGCTCGAGCGGCTGGGCTTTGAGTTGCCCGCCGACTGGCTGGCCAGCGCCTGGGTGCAGGGTGTCGATATGTCGGCAATGTACGCACACTGCCTGTTTGCGACCATTGCCGCTTCGGTGGATCACGCCGGCATCGACCAAGCCTGCTGGCAGCCGCGCATGACGCTGCAGAGCGTGCACTGGCACGCCTTGGGTTTTCACACCATCGACATCAGCCCCTGCGCCGACGGCCGCTTGCAGGGCCTGCTGCCCTTTGTGCTGCGCACCGCGCCCGCGCCTTTCGTCTGGGTCAAGGCCTACGCCGGCGCGCTGTTTGACGTCGAGCACGACGTGGCCGACTGGACCCAGCGCGAGCTCGAGCGCCTCACCGGGGCCATCGAAGGCGGCGACCGGCTCGACTACCTCAAAGTCGCGGCCTACCACTACAGCAGCTCGGCCCCCTGTGACCAAGGTTGCGCCGCCCACGGCAGCCACGACGCCGCCGCTGTGGCCGCCGCGATCGAGCGCCTGCACGCGCTGCAAGTGGCGGTGGACAACACCTATGGCCACGGCGCCGCGCCCCAGGTGCTGCTGCTCGGGGTTGACACCGATTGCGACGCGATCCGCATCCACCTGCCCGACGCCAGCGGCCAGTTGCGCGCCGAGCGCTACCTCGACAGCGCCGCGCTGTACCGCGCCACGCTGGGCCTGAGCGCCGATGCAGCGCAGCAGGCGCTCGATGCTGCGCTGCAGCGCTATGCCACCGAGCTCGGCGGCGCTGCGCTTTACCACCTCCCACACGGGCTGCTGGGCTTGGCCCAAGCCTGGCTGGTCGGCAACTTCTCGCAGCTCGACTACGTGCAACAGCACCACGGCGGGCGCTACGCCGTGATCGGCCACGACGAAGCCTTTGTCTGCGCCGGCGAGGCCGTGCCCTCGCTGCAGTTGCGCAACCAGTTTTATTTTGCCCACCTCGACACGGTCGAAGAAGGTGCCGCCGACCTCGACGTGGGCGCGCGCATCTTTCAGGGCCTGAACGTGCAGCGCGGTTTGCCGCTGCCGCTGCTGGTGCATTTCACCTACAGCGCGCGTGTGCCGGGTTCGCGCGAGCGCGCGGTGGCGCGCGGTTTGCGCGTGGCGCAGGCGGCGCGGGAGCGTTTTGCCCACTTGGCCGAGCGCGGTCTGCTGCACTGCCGCGTGGCGGTGAGCGAGCGCCACAGCGGCCAGCGGCTCGAATGGGCCGATGCGCCCGCAGCCACGGTGGCTGGGCACTAAAGCGCAGGAGCCGAACCATGAAGATCATGTGCGTGGAAAAAACCCTGGTTTCGACCAACCGGATCGAAGCCTTTGGCCACCGGCCGTTGCTGGTGCTGCAAGAGCGCGCCGGCGGAGCGCGTAGCGTGGCGGTCGATGCCATCGGCTGCGTGCCGGGCGACTGGGTGATTTGCGTCGGTTCGTCGGCCGCGCGCGAAGCCGCCGGCGGCCGCGACTTCCCCTCCGACCTGACCATCGTCGGCATCATCGACCGCTGGACGCCAGAGGGGAGCGCCTGATGGAAGTGCTGCAAGTTGTGGCCGATCTGGTGTGCACCCGGCGCGTCGAGGGCATGCAGGCGGTGTCGCTGCGCGTGTTGCAAAGCGAGCAGGGGGTGGTGTCGGTGGCGTCCGACCCGGTCGGGGTGCCCGAGGGCAAGTGGGTCTTCGTCACCACCGGCAGCGCGGCCCGGTTTGCGATGCCCGATCCGCTGACGATCACCGATTTGGCGATCTGCGGCATCGTCGATCACTGGGAATGTGCGGGCAACGCGCAGGCGGTAACGCCAGACGCCGCGGCGGCCGATACCGGAGCACGCGCCGACGTGCGCGCTGCACCGTAGGAATGCTGAGTGGGCCGGCCGCTGGCCAGCTCGTGTGGGCATGGGTGAGTCGTTTGCTTTGACCAACGGCTCGTGGGGTTTAGGTGTTTTTTGGTGTTTTTTTTGAACTGAAGGAGAAATGAAATGGCAGCAACCACAGGTATTGCCCTGGGCATGATCGAAACCCGCGGCCTGGTGCCGGCCATCGAGGCCGCCGACGCCATGACCAAAGCCGCCGAAGTGCGCCTGATCGGGCGCCAGTTCGTCGGTGGCGGCTACGTCACGGTGCTGGTGCGCGGCGAGACCGGCGCCGTCAACGCAGCGGTGCGTGCCGGCGCCGACGCCTGCGAACGCGTGGGCGACGGGCTGGTGGCCGCGCACATCATCGCGCGCGTGCACAACGAGGTCGAAGGCATTCTGCCCGTGGCCCCGAGCGCTTGAATCCACTCAACTTTTTAAAGACAAAGAGGCAACACGATGGCTACGAGCACAGGAATCGCCCTCGGGATGATTGAAACACGCGGCCTGGTGCCGGCCATCGAGGCCGCCGACGCCATGACCAAAGCCGCCGAAGTGCGCCTGATCGGGCGCCAGTTCGTCGGTGGCGGCTACGTCACGGTGCTGGTGCGCGGCGAGACCGGCGCCGTCAACGCAGCGGTGCGTGCCGGCGCCGACGCCTGCGAACGCGTGGGCGACGGGCTGGTGGCCGCGCACATCATCGCGCGCGTGCACAACGAAGTCGAAGGCATTTTGCCCGAGCGCCCCGACGCCGACGGCGGTGGCCGCGACCTCGAAATCACCTCGACCCGCAGCTGAGCGGCTGAAAGGCCATCGCATGCAAGCGCTCAACCCAACGCCCAGCGGCAACCCGGCCACGGCCAGCGAGGCCACGGCGTTGGCGGCTGCCGCGCCGGGCTGGAGCTTTAGCGAACGCCCGCCGAGCCTGTTTCGGCGCTTCGAGTTCGCCAGTTATGCCCAAACGCGGACTTTTCTGGATCGGCTCGCCGAACTGCAAGAGTCCAGCGGCGTGACGGCACAAAACATCAACTTTGGCCGCACCTACGTCAACGTCACGCTCAGCGCCACGGGCGCGGCCTTGAGCCCGGCCGAGTACGCGCTGGCGGCTGAACTGGGGCGGTTGGCCACGGCCTGACAGCGCCATGAGCCGCCGCGCCGCACCGTTTCAGCTCGCCCTGATCAACCACAAGGGCGGCACCGGCAAGACCACGCTGGCCGTGAACCTGGCTGCGGCGTTGGCACGACGCGGCCCCACGGTGCTGGTGGACCTCGACCCGCAGGGTTCGGCCTTGCAATGGGCGGCGCAGAGCGGTGCGGCGGGTTTGCCGATGGCGGTGTATGGCGCCGAGGCGGCCCAGATGCTGGCCGACGAATCGCAGCCGAGCCCGCACTACGTGGTCTGGGACTGCCCGCCGGCGCTGCAGCAAGACGGCTTGCAGGCCTTGCTGGGCCGGGTCGATCGGGTGCTGGTGCCGGTGCTGCCCTCGGCGCTCGACCTGTGGGCCAGCTGGCATTTGGTGCGTTTGCTCGAGCAAGCCGGGGCCGGCCGCAGCGCCTGGCGCGCCGCCTTTGTGCTCAACCAAGCCGAGCCCGATCGCGCCTGGTCGCAGGCCATGAACGAGGCGGTGGCCGAGTTTGGGCTCGAGCTGCTGCAATCGGTGGTGCGGCGGCGCGCGATCTACCGCAGCGCCGCGCTGCAGGGGCAAACCGTGCACACGCTGGGGCGCCAAGCGGCCGCGGCCCGGGCCGAAATCGAAGCCGTACTCGAGGAGATACTGAAATGACCGCACTCAAAACCCAACTCGCCGCCAGCGTGCGCCGCAGCGCTCAGCCTGAGCTTGGGGCCGAATCGGCCAGCAAGGCGCCGCCCACGCTGGCTCCCAAGGCCGATGCGTCTGCCGACACACGGCCGGCGCGCGCGCCGCGTGCAGCGCCCAAACCGCGCGCACCAGCACCCGTCCAGCCACAGCCCGACGCCAGCGCCAGCGCCTCAACCCCACGCAGCAGCGCCGGCGAGCTGTTCCCGCAGCGCGTCTGGCCCGACTAGGCTTTAACCCGAGCACGACCATGATCAGCACCCCCACGCGCAACTACCCAGAACGCAGCTACCCGGCGCGCCACCTCGACCTCGCCGGCATGCACCCGGCGCAAGCGCCTACATACTCCGCTGCGCCCACAGGCCGCACCCCAGCCGGCGCCGCCCACAGCAGCCACGCCGCCATGCGCCCAAGCCTTGACACCCCGCCCAGCGCTGGCAGCAGCAGCGACCCCCTGAGCGCCTACCGCACCACACACGAGCCCTTTTACCGCCCCGTCGCCGACGAGGTCGAGCTGTTCGAGGCCGCCTACGGCGCCCGGATGCCGGTCATGGTCAAAGGCCCAACCGGCTGCGGTAAGACGCGCTTCATCGAACACATGGCTTGGCGCCTGAATCGGCCGCTGGTCACCGTGGCCTGCCACGAAGACATGACGGCATCGGACCTGATCGGGCGCTTTTTGCTCGACGCCCAGGGCACACGCTGGCAAGACGGGCCGCTGACGCTGGCGGCGCGCCACGGCGCGATTTGCTACCTCGACGAAGTGGTCGAGGCGCGCCAAGACACCACGGTCGTGATCCACCCGCTGACCGACGCCCGGCGCCTGCTGCCGCTGGAGAAAAAAGGCGAGCTGCTGCACGCCCACCCCGACTTTGTGCTGGTGATCTCGTACAACCCGGGCTACCAGTCGCTCATGAAGGACCTCAAACAGTCCACCAAACAGCGCTTTGCGGCGCTCGATTTTGGCTACCCCGAGCACGCGCTCGAAGTCGAGATCGTGGCCCACGAGTCCGGCGTCGATGCCGAAACCGCGGGGCGGCTGGTGCACATCGGCGAGCGCGCACGCAACCTCAAGGGCCACGGCCTCGACGAGGGGCTTTCGACCCGGATGCTGATCTACGCCGGCACCCTGATCGCGCGCGGCGTGGCGCCTGCGGCGGCCTGCCGCATGGCGCTGGTGCGCCCGATCACCGACGACGCCGACATGCGCGACGTGCTCGACGCCGCCGTGGGCACCTACTTTTAACACGCAGCACGACCGCACCCCCTCAGCCTAAAAACGGCCCCCAAGCGCCATGAGCATCCACCTGCACGACCAGCACGAGCTGCTCGCCGAACTGCCCCCCCGGGCGCAGGAGCTGCTGCCCGCAGCGTGGCAGGAGGCTGCGCGCGCCATGTCGCCGCGCGGGCTCGACAACTACCTCAAGGGCGCGCGGGCGCTGCACCAACTCGGGCGCGGCGAAGACTTGGTGCTCACCTACCTGCAGCAGATGCCGCACCTGGCGCGCGCCGTGGGCGAGGAAGAGCTACCGGGGCTGGTGCAGTTCCTGCTCGGCATGGCTTCGCGCACCTCGGGCCAGGTGCTGGCCTTGATCGCCGGCACCTCCGGCACGGTGGCCGAGCGTTTGGGCGACGCCAGCCTGTGGCGTCAGTACCTGAGCGTGCTCGAACTGGTGCTGGCGCAAGCCCCGCGCGGTCTGCGCCCGATGCTCGAGCAGCTCGACCGCCTGCTGGGCCAGCTCACCTTGGGTGGGCTGCGGCGCTGGGTGATGTGGGGCGCCAACGCCTACCGCAGCGATTTTGAAGGCCAGCAGCGCTACTTTGGCCTCGCCAGCCCGGACGCGCTGGCGGTGTTGCAGCAAGAGCGCAAGGGCACGCTGCTGGTCGATGTGCAGCGCCGCTTGAATATGTATTTGCGTGCGCTCTGGGGCCGCGACTTCGTGCTGCGCCCGACCGCCGGCGACTACGAGCAGCGCCAAGGCTTGCGCCCGTTCATCGACCAGATGGTGATCCACCTCGCCGACGCCTACGACGACGTGCCCGCCAACCCGAGCAGCGACGGCAGCACCGAGGCCGCCCCGGTGAGCGCGCTCGAGCTCTACCGCGCCGCCGCCGCCCACTGCGCCGCGCACCTCGTGTTTGGCCAGACGGCGCTCGACGACAGCGGCCTGTCGCCCCTGCAGCGCGCCTTGGTCGAAGCGGTCGAAGACGCGCGCGTCGAGGCCTTGGCGATCGCGCGCTTCCCCGGGCTGGCTGCGCTCTGGTTGCGCCTGCAGCCGCCGCCGGTGGCCGAACCCGCCCACTGCGGCGACCTGCTGCACCGCTTGGTGCGCGCGTGGCTCGAGCCCGCCCGCCCCGACCCCCATCCTTGGGTGCAGCAGGGTCTGGCGGCTTGGGCCGCCTGGCCCGATCGCGACGACGCCCAGCGCAGCCTGAGCACCGGCCTCGAGCTGGCTGCGAGCCTCGAGCACTGGCGCCTGCAACACGGCTGGGCGCCGTTTTCAGCCCGCCACGACGCCCTGCGCGCCCCCTACCGCGACGACAACCGCTACCTCTGGCAAGCGGCGCGCTACGACGAGGCGCAGGCGCTGCAAGCGGACTGGGACAGCCGCCAGCAGGTGCGGCGCAAAGTCAACATCATGGAGATGGTCAACGAAGTCGACGTCGAATACGCCGGCGACGACGCGCAAGAAATCTGGACCCTGCCGACCGAATACTGGCTGGACCAAGAAGGCGTGACCATCAACTCGCTGCTGGGCCGCGCGCCGCTGGCCGACCCGGTGCACTACCCCGAGTGGGACTACCAAATCCAGCTGCACCGGCCCGACTGGGTGACGGTGCAGGAGCGCCACGTCGAACTCGCCGACCCTGCGCCGGTGCAAGCCGTGTTGGAACAGAACAAGCCGGTGATCGCGCGCCTCAAATACCTGATCGAGGCGCTGGCGCCGCAGGGCCTGCAGCGCATCCGGCGCATCGAAGACGGCGACGACATCGACCTCGACCCGGCGCTGCAAGCGCTGCTCGACTGGCGCCTGGGGCGCCAGCCCGACCCGCGCATCATGCAGCGGCGCCAGCGCCACGAGCGCGATCTGGCCTTGCTGGTGTTGCTCGACCTGTCGGAATCGGCCAACGAAAAGGTGCGCGGCCAAGAGCAGACCGTGCTCGAGCTCACGCGCGCCGCCACCATCTTGCTGGCCGAGACGCTGCGCCGCATCGGCGACCCCTTTGCCCTGCACGGCTTTTGCTCCGACGGCCGCCACGACGTGCACTACCACCGCTTCAAAGGCTTCGACGAGCCCTTTGCCGAACTGGCGCAGGCGCGGCTGGCGGCGATGCAGGCGCGCTACTCGACCCGCATGGGCGCGGCGCTGCGCCACGCCGGCGCGCAACTGCGGCGCCAGCCGCAGCGCAAACGGCTGGTGCTGGTGATCACCGACGGCGCGCCCGCCGACCGCGACGTCACCGACCCGCAGTACCTGCGCCTCGACGCCCAGCGCGCGGTGCAGGAGTTGCAGCGCGACGGCACCATGTGCTACGGCCTGTCGCTCGATCCGCGTGCCGACGGCTACGTCGAGCGCATCTTTGGCAGCGGCCACTACAGCGTCATCGACCGCGTCGAGCGCCTGCCCGAACGCCTGCCGCAGCTCTACCTGGGCCTGACCCGATGAAGACCGCCGGCGGCGCGCCGGTGTCGCTGCGCACCTACGTCCTGATCGACTCGCTGCAGCCGCAGCTGGCCTCGTACCTCGCCACCTCGTCGCAGGGCTTTTTGCCGGTGCCGGGCGACGCCTGCCTGTGGGTCGAGGTGGCGCCGGGGATGGCGGTGCACCGCCTGTCCGACATCGCGCTCAAGAGCAGCAACGTGCACATGGGCGAGCAGGTGGTGGAGCGCGCCTTTGGCTCGATGGAAATCCACTACCGCAACCAGAGCGAGGTGGCGCAGGCCGGGCAGCTGATCCTGCAGCAGCTGGGCGCAGCGGAATCCGAGCGCCTGCCGTGCCGCATCGCCTGGAGCGAAGTCATCTGCGCCCTCACGCCCGACCACGCCACCCTGATCAACCGCCAGTTCCGCAAAGGCTCGATGCTGCTGCCGGGCAAGAGCATGTTCATCTTCGAGGTCGAGCCGGCGGGCTACGTGGTCTATGCCGCCAACCAGGCCGAAAAAGCCGCCAACGTCACCCTGATCGACGTGCGCCCCTTCGGCTCCTTTGGCCGCCTGACGATGATGGGCAGCGAAGCCGAAGCGGAGCAGGCGCTGGAGGCGGCCGAGCGCGCCATCGCCACCATCAACCTAAACGCCGCCCCCCTAGGCGAGGACTAAAACCATGCACGTCGATACCGCCGCCAAACGCCTGCTGTTCCACACCGTGCGCGTCGATACCGTGCTCGCCGACGGCAGCTTGGGTTCGGGCACCGCCTTCGTGATCGAGCACCAACACACGCGCGGCCGCAGCCGCTTCGTGGTCACCAACCGGCACCTGGTCGAGGGCGTGCAGCGCGGCGCGCTGGTGTTCACGCGCGCCCACAATGGCCAGCCGCTGATCGGGCAGCGCTTCCAGATCGACATCGAAGACTTCCCGCAGGCCTGGTTTTGCCACCCGCAGCCCGAGGTCGATCTGGCGCTGGTGCCGCTGCGGCCCTTGCTCGAGGCCGCGCAGGCCCAAGGCGTGGAGCTGTACGTGCAGCCCATCGACAGCCGCACCATGCCCAACGCGGCGGACAGCGCCGCCTTCGACGCGCTCGAAGACGTGCTGTTTGTCGGCTACCCGAGCGGCGTCTGGGATCAGGTCAACGCGCTGCCGATTCTGCGCCGCGGCAGCACCGCCACGGCGCTGGCGCTGGACTTCGAGGGCCGGGCCGAGTTTCTGATCGACGCCGCCGTCTATCCGGGCTCCAGCGGCTCGCCGGTGTTCGTGCGCCGCCGCCGCAGCGACGGCGCGCCCGACGACACCAGCCAGAGTGCGCCTTGGTTTGCCGGCGTGGTGGCGGCGGTGTTTTTTCGCGAAGAAGCCAGCCGCCTGGTGCCGGTGCCGGTACCGGCCAGCGTCGGCGGCACGGTGTTGGGCAGCGAGATGATCGACCTCGGGCTGGTGATCAAGGCCAGCGCGGTGCAAGAGCTGCTGGCGGCCTACCTAGGGCGCTGGCTGGACTGAGCGGCTGGCGAGGCAATCGGTCGTGCCCGCCTTGAGGCTCCAAAACAGCGATAAAACAGCGATACTCAGGCCCCATGATTCCGCTCGAACAAGCCGTGCGCGCCTCCAGCGTGTTGTCGGCCATCACGCAGCGCGTGGCGCAGTCGCAGCAGCTGCTGCGCTTGGTGCTGCCGCTGCTGCCGCCGCCGCTGCGCGATCAGGTGAGCGCCGGCCCGCTCGACGACGGCGTCTGGTGCCTGCTGGTCCACAACCCCGCCGTGGGCAGCAAGCTGCGTCAGCTCGCCCCGGCCTTGCTGCAGGCCTTGCAGGCCAGCGGGCAGCCGGTGAGCGCGCTGCGCTTCAAGGTGCGCAAGCCCGTGGCAGGCTGAGCTCGAACTCGGCCCCGGCGTGGGCGCTGTTGCGCGCGCGCAGCTGGCCGCCGTGTTCCTCCACGATGCCGTAACTGATCGACAGCCCCAAGCCCGTGCCCTGCCCAACCGGTTTGGTGGTGTAAAAAGGGTCGAAAATGCGCGGCAGGTGCTCGGGCGCAATGCCCGCCCCGGCGTCGAGCACGCACACCCGCACCCAGCTGGCGTCGGCGGTCGCGCGGATCTCTACCCAGCGGCGCTCGGGGGGCTGGGTGGCCACGGCGTAGCAGGCGTTTTGCAGCAGGTTCATCAGCACCTGCTGCAACTGGCCCGCGCTGCCACGCACCGGCAGCGCCGTGGCCGGGCGCTGCCAGCGCAGCTGCACCGGCTCCGCCTGCCCCTTTTGCACCCAGGCGATCGCCAGCTCGATCACCGCCGCCAGCTCCAGCGGCTGGTGCTCCTGCGGGTCCATGGCCGAAAAGCGCTTGAGCCCCTGCACGATGTCGGCGGTGCGCTGCGCGCCCTCGAGCGTGCCGGCGATCAGTTCGGGCAGGTCGTCGAGCAAGCGGTCGATGCGCAGGCGCTGGCGCAGCGCACTCAGCTCGGCTAGGTCGGCCAGATCGGCATTGGGCCGCTGCTGGTGCACCGCGCTCAAGTAGCTTTGCAAGCGGTTGCAGTATTTTTGCAGCGCGTGGGTGTTGCCGAGCACGAAACTGATGGGGTTGTTGAGCTCGTGCGCCACCCCGGCCACCAGCTGCCCGAGCGAGGCCATTTTTTCGGAATGCAACAGCTGTTGTTGCGCGCTCTTGAGCGCCGCGTGCGCCGCTTGCAACTCTTGGTAGGCGCGCTTGAGCTCGCCCGTGGGGCGCCCCACCCACACCGTGCCCAAACGGCGCCGCGCACCGCCGAAGCGCGGGGTGCAACTGGCATCGACCGATAGCGGCTGCCCATGGCGGTCGAGCAGGTTGAGCTCGATCTCCACCCCCTGCTGGGTGCTGCCTTGCATCGCCCGCTGCGCCCGCTCTTGGCTGCCTGCATCGGCCAGCAAGCGCGCCACCGGCTGGCCCACCAGCTCGGCTTCGCTGCGCCCCACCAGCTCGCACAAGGCGCGGTTGACCTGTTCGATGCGGCCGCTGCGGTCGCACACCACCAGCACGTCCGACATCGAGGCCATCACGCTGGCGATGAACTGCTGCTGCAACTCCAGTTCGGCGTTTTTTTGCTCCAGCTTGACCTCGTCGTCGATCAACTGGGTATAGACCTGCTCCATTTTCTGGATCACATCCAGCCAGGCGGATTCGTCCACGCCCTCGAGCGCACCGAGGCGCTCGAGGCTGCTGGCGGGCTCGGGCACAGCCCGGGCGGGCAAGGGTGGGCGCGCTGCCATGCGGGGCTCTGAAGGCTGGAGAGGCTGAATGGGAAGGGTGCTGGGTGTCGCCTTGTGGGCTGCGGCTTTTCAGTGTACCGTGCAGACCATGCAGGGGTCAAAGGAGCGCACCACGTGCTGCACCGCCACCGGCGTGTCTTCGCCGGCGCGCACCGGCGCCCCCACCAGCGCCTGTTCGAGCGCGCCCGGCACACCGGCGGCGTCGCGCGGGGCAAAGTTCCAGCTCGTGGGGGCCACGATCTGGTAGTTGGCGATGCGGCCCTGCTGCACCACCACCCAATGCCCTAGGCTGCCGCGCGCGGCCTCGGTCAGGCCCATGCCGCGCCCGGCATCGGGCAGCGGCGCCGGCACGCAGAAGGCCTCGCCGGGCTGTATGGCTTGCAGCCAGCGCTCCATCAGCGGCAAGACTTGCGCAAGCTCGAGGGCGCGCGCCAGCACCCGCGTCAGCACGCTGCACCCATGCAGCGCCACCGCCTCGCACACCAGCGGCTGCCCGGCCACCAGCTGTCGCGCCAGCGCCCCCGTCTCCACCACCTGGCCGGCCCAGCGCGGCGCCTTGTTCCAGGTGTAGGCATCGGCTTTGTCGGGGGCCGGGCGGGTCAGGCCGCTCCAGGGGTGCAGCGCCACCGCAGCGCCCTCAGCGCCCGCCGGGCCCGACTCGAGCCAGCTGCGGCTGGCGTCTTCGCTGATGGCCTCGGGCTGCAGCGCCAGCACCTGCGCGCCACCGGGCTGCTGCTGCCAGACCCCGGCCGGCAGCGCCAGCGTGCCGTCGGGCTGCGGGTAGGTGCCGTAGCTCAGGCAGCGCCCCGGGCCCAGCCCCAAACCAGCCAGCCCAGTGTCACGCGCCAGCGTGAGGAAAAAACGCAAATCGCCGGCCTCGGGCTGCGCGGCGTGCCAGCGCCACAGCCCGGCCAAGCTATCGAGGCCGCTCACGCGCTCCAGCGTGTCGGCAAACAGCTGCTGCTCCAGAAAGGCGCGCCATTCGCGCAATTTGGCGCGCAGCCGCACCCGCTCGGCGGCGTCGATGGCGCGCGTGCTGCCGCCGGGCTCGATCGATTGCGTGTGCGGCCACTTGCCGCCCAGCGTGCCCAGCAGGGTAAAGGCGCGCTGGCGCGCCGCCAGCGCCTGGCGGGTCTGCACCCCGTGTTCGGGCAAGTAGCGGCGCCGGGCTTCACCGTGCCAAGGCCGGTCGGCGTACACCGGCCGGCAGAAGTCGGGCATAAAGAAGGCGTAAAAGTGCGTCAGGTGGTCGGCCAGGTTTTCGGTCGCCAGCATCAGGTTGATGGCGTGCTGGCCGTTGGGCGGCGGCCTCACCCCAGCCAGATCGGCCAAGGCACGCGCGCCAGCCACCGACTGCGACACCGAGCAGATGCCGCAGATGCGGGGCACGAACACCAGCGCATCGTGCGCCAGTTTGCCGTGCAAAATCTGCTCAAAGCCGCGGTACATGGGCGCGTTCACGTGCGCCGCGCGCACCGCGCCGTCGGCCACGTCGAGCGTGACCTCGAGGTCGCCCTCGACGCGGTTGAAGGGCCCAACGATCAGGCGGCTCATGGGCGTGCGTTCATGGTGCGTTCATTTGAGCCGCGTGCGCCGCAGCGCGGGTTTTTGCAGCAGGTGGTCGGCTTCGGCGTTGTCGCGCACGCGCTTGGGCGTGGCGCTCTTGGACAACGCGGCCAGCGCGATGAACCAGGCCTTGGGCATGTCGGTCGGCAGCCCGATCGGGATGCCCGCCACCTTGGGCGTCTGGGCAAAGGCGTGGCCCGGCTCCTGGAAACCCGGCTCGGTGCAGGCGATGCAGGCGTAGCCGCCGCGGGTGCAGCTGCCCTCGCCGTTCCAGAGCCGGATGTTGCAGTCGGCGTGCACCTGGGTGCCCTTGCAGCCCATGTGCTCCATCAGGCAACCCAGATCGGAAGGCTTGACGGCGCTGGCCTTGAACTCGTAGTACTCGTTGCGCGTGCAGCCGTGGTGCACCAGCTGGTCGGCATAAAAGCGCGGCCGCGCCAGCGCGTCGAGGTCGGCGGCAGCCAGGCTGTCGGCCGCCAGCGCCGCCAGCGTGTCGAGCACCCAGTTCGGGTGCGTCGGGCAGCCAGCGATGTTGATCACCGGCAGGCCGCTGGCGCTGCGAAATTCGGCGCCCAGCAGGCCACCGGGGCGCTCGTCCTCGTACTGCAGGCCGCAGGCGTCGGTCGGGTTCTCGCCCGCCGCAGTGACCCCGCCCCACGCGGCGCAACTGCCCACCGCCAGCACGTGCCGCGCCCGGGCGGCCAGACGGCGCACCCAATCGATCATCGGCACCCCGGTGCCCGCCAGCACATGAAAGCGCCCGGTGCCGTGCGGGCCGCGCAGCAGCGCGCCTTCGATGCACAGTGCATCGAGCGGCTGGCGGCCATCGGCGCAGCGCTGCAGCAGCTCCAGCACCTCGGCGCCGCTGGCCAGCGAGAGCGAGGGGTGCCAGAGCAGCTCGATGTCGGCGGCGCGCAGCTGGCCGTGCCAGTCGGGGGTGTCGGCGCACAGCAGCGACATGCTGCAGCCGCCACAGCCCCCGGCTTGCAACCAGAGCAGGTTCATGCGCCGGGCTCCAGCCCAAAGCGCTGGATTTTGCTGCGCAGGCCCACGCGCGACAGGCCCAGCTCTTGCGCTGCACGGGTTTTGTTCCAGCGCTGGCGCAGCAGCGTTTCGCGCAGCAGCATGGCCTCGATCACTTCGAGCCGCTGCGCCAAGGTGCCGCTGCTGGGCACCAGCGCCGCCAGCTGGGCCGCGGCGCTGCCGGTGCCGTGCCCTTGCAGCACGCGCGGCGAGAACACCTCGGGGGGCAGCCGCGCGCCGTCGTGCAGCGCCAGCGCGCGCGCGATCTCGTTGCGCAGCTCGCGGATGTTGCCCGGCCACGGGTAAGCCAGCAGGCAAGCCAGGGTGCCATCGGGCAGTTCGGGCACCGGGCGGCGCAGCTCGGCGGCCACTTGGTGCAGCAGCTGCTGCGCGATCGGCCCGATGTCGGCCATGCGCTCGCGCAGCGGCGGCATGGTGAGGGTGACCGCAGCCAGGCGGTAGTACAAGTCTTCGCGAAACAGCCCGTCGCGCACGCGCTGCTCGAGTTCGCGGTGCGTGGCAGCCAGCACGCGCACATCGACCGGCAGCGGCCGCGCCGCACCCACCGGCCGCACCTCGCCCTCTTGCAGCACGCGCAGCAGCTTGACCTGAAACGCGGCCGAGGTCTCGCCGATCTCGTCGAGCAGCACGGTACCGCCGTGGGCACGCTGAAACAGCCCGACGTGGTCTTCGTAAGCGCCGGTGAAGGCCCCGCGCTTGTGGCCAAAGAGCTCGGACTCGAGCAGCGTGTCGGTGATGGCGGCGCAGTTTTCGACCACGAACGGGCCGCTCGCGCGCGGCGAGGCGTAGTGGATGGCGCGCGCCAGCAGCTCCTTGCCGGTGCCCGATTCGCCCAGCACCAGCACCGGCAAATCGTAGCGCGCCACCTTTGCCGCCAGCGCACAGACGCCGTCGAGCGGGCTGCCCGCTGCACGCACGATGCGCTCGAAGCCGTACACCTGCTGCACCTGCTGCTGGCGCTGGCTCACGCGCTGGCGCAGCGCCGGGGTGCTGGTGCGCAGCTCCAGATCCAGACGCGCGGTCTGGCGCTGCAGGGCTTGCGCCTCCACCGCGTTGCGCACCGAGTCGAGCAGGTGCTCGGGCGCCCAGGGTTTTAGGATGTACTGGTAGATGCCGGCTTCGTTGATGCCGGCCACGATGTCGGCGCTCTCGGAGTAGCCCGAAACGATGATGCGCACCACCTCGGGCCAGCGCTGGCGCACCTGCCTGAGAAAAGCCACGCCGCTGGTGCCGGGCATGCGCTGGTCGCACAGCAGCACCGCCACCGGCTCGCGCTCGAGCAAGGCGCTGGCCTGTTCGGCGCTGCCCGCGGTGAGCACGCGAAAGTCTTCCTCCAGGGTGCGCCGGATCGCTTCTTGCGAACGCAGTTCGTCATCGACCACCAGCACGGTGGGCTCGGGGTTGAGGGGCAAAGGGGGCGTGGTCAAAGCACTGGGCCGATCGGGAAACAAGGGTTGCGCGCTGGCCATTGTAGGCAAGCGCCAAACCAATGATCGCAGCCGGGTCAGCGGCGGCGATCGCTTTGGCCTGCAGCTGCAGCTTGGGCTGCGAATCAAACCGCAGAACCGGGTTTGAAATGCTGCACAATCCTTCGCATCCCACCCATCATCACCCACCCTCAGAGAGGAGCACCCGCGCCATGGCATCCGTCAACAAAGTCATACTGGTCGGCAACTGCGGCCGCGACGCCGAGATCCGCTACCTGCCTTCGGGCCAAGCAGTGGCCAACGTCACACTGGCCACCACCAGCCGGCGCAAAGACCGCACCAGCGGCGAAATGGTCGAAGACACCCAGTGGCACCGCATCACCTTCTACGAGCGGCTGGCCGAGATCGCCGGCGAGTACGTGAAAAAAGGCCGCCCGATCTACGTCGAAGGCCGCCTGAAATACGGCAAGTACACCGACCAGTCCGGCGTCGAGCGCAACACGGTCGACATCGTGGCCTCCGAGCTGCAGCTGCTTGGCGGCCGCGAAGGCATGGGCGCCCCCACCTCAGACGACGCTGGCGCCGCCCCGCGCGCTGCCGCCCCGGCAGCCAACCGGCCCGCCCCCAGCCGCCCCGCCGCCGCTAAACCCGCTGCCGCCTCGACCGACTTTGACGGCATGGAGGACGATATTCCGTTCTAGCCCGTAGGTTTCTTTGCATGTAAACAATAGCCAGCCCCTCGCCGAGGAGAGCGAGGAGCGGCCGTTTAGGCCACAGATGAATGCCCAGGAAGAAGCTTTTGACGACCTAGAGAAAAAATAAAGTTTACCTGATAGGTAAATATCGGTAGAATGGAGGGCTCTTGCAGATTCGTTACAAAGACAAGAAGGTTCGCGATCTGTGCGAGAAGCGCGTTGTCGCTGAGCAGAAATTGGGCGCCGCGTGCGCTGGGAAACTTCGCCTCCGCTTGAGTGATCTGGAGGCCGCCGGTCGGGTGTCAGATCTGGTGGCTGGCGGCTCGTGCTCTCTCCTGCCCACGACCCTTCGCCGGCCCGGCCAGATGGCGGGGTTGACTGGTCCCAAGTAACCATCGTCTGCATTGATTACGTAGGGGATTATCATGACTGAGCTGAGTGCTCCTTTCGCGCCAGACTGGGTCTCCCCACCTGGCGAAACCGTCCTCGACATTGTCGAGGAACGCGGCTGGACCCAAGCCGAACTGGCCCTCCGACTGGGGTATAGCGAAAAACATGTCAGCCACCTCATCAACGGCAAGGTGCCGCTGAGTGTCGATGCGGCCCTGCGCCTAGAGCGTGTGCTGGGCAGCTCGGCCGATTTTTGGTTGGCCCGCGAAGCCAATTTTCAACGCCACAAGGCACGGCTGGAAGCCGCCAAACGACACGCCACTTGGGCAGGTTGGCTGGACGAATTGCCGCTCAAAGAGCTGATGGCCTGCGGTGCAGTACCCAAAATGCGTGCAGATGCCAAAAACAAGCCTAGGCTGGTTGAAGCTTGCTTGCGATTTTTTGGCGTCGCATCGCCCGATGAATGGCGCAACCTTTACGCTGGCATGCACGTGGCCTTTAGGCGCAGCCGCGAGGACCAAAGCGACGTGGGTGCGATATCGGCTTGGCTGAGATTGGGCGAACAGCAAGCTGAAAAGCTGGACGGACCCAAGTACGACAAGGCCCGCTTCGAAAAAGCACTGGTGGCCATCCGAGCTCTGACCCGTGAGCAGCCCCAGGTTTTTGAACCCAAGCTGCGCAGCCTGTTGCAGGACGCGGGCGTGCTGCTGGTGCTGGTGCCTGCCATACCCCGCGCCCATGTGAGCGGGGTGGCGCGCTGGCTCAGCCCCACGCGCCCCTTGATCCAGCTGTCGCTCTACGGCAAGACCAACGACAAATTCTGGTTCAGCTTTTTCCATGAAGCCGCCCATATACTGCTGCATGCCAACAGCCCAGAAGACAAAAAATCCATCTTTCTGGATGACCCCAACGCAGCACACACCACCGACCCGCGGGAACATGAAGCCAACACTTGGGCAGGCAACTGTCTCATCCCTGAGCAACATGCGTCAACCCTTGCGAAGCTTCGTACCAAGAGGAAGGCGGAAGAGTTTGCGCAAGCCATCGGCGTCCACCCTGGCATCGTGGTGGGCCGCCTGCAGCATGACGGGTACATCGAACCCTCATGGATGAACGACCTCAAGCAGAGCTTTAGCCTCGAGGCGTCAGCCTGCGCGCAACCTGCATGCGCTGGCTCGTCTGGGTCGTAGCCGTGATTGCAAGGGCGCCCACGCAAACCCCGCTGCGCCCGCGCCCGAATGTCAGAGTCAGGTCAGCGACTTGCGCTAGCAAACCCCAGGCCTTGATGCCTGCATAATGGTGGGCCCAGCGCAGGCCTTCAGTTTGGCCTGAACGCTGCGATCACCACTACAAGCAGGAGCATCCATTGTCCACCCCCCCCAACGCCGCCGACCGCCCCTGGCTGAGCGCCTACCCAGACGGCGTGCCCGCCGACATCGACCTCTCGCCGTACCGCTCGCTGGTGCAATTGCTCGACGAGAGCTTGGCCAAGTACGCCGCGCGCAGCGCCTACCACTACATGGGCCACGACATGGCTTACGCCGAGGTGGACGCGCAGGCGCGTGCGCTGGCGGCTTATTGGCAGAGCAAGGGCTTGGTCAAAGGCGACCGGGTCGCGGTGATGATGCCCAATGTGTTGCAGTACCCGGTGGCGGTGGCGGCGATCCTGCGCGCCGGGCTGGTGGTGGTCAACGTCAACCCGCTCTACACCGCACGCGAGCTCGAACACCAGTTGAACGACTCTGGCGCCAAGGCGATCGTGATCATCGAAAACTTTGCCGCCACCCTAGCCGCCTGCCTAGGCAAAACGCCGGTCAAGCACATCGTACTGGCCTCGATGGGCGAGCTGCTGCCTTGGCCCAAGCGCTGGCTCGTCAATTACGTGGTGCGCCACGTCAAAAAACTGGTGCCGCCCTTTGAGCTGCCCAGCGCGGTGCGCTTTGCCGATGCCGTGCACCAGGGCCACGGGTTAAGTTTTAAGCCAGTGGACATCGGCCCGGACGACATGGCGGTGCTGCAATACACCGGCGGCACCACCGGGGTGAGCAAGGGCGCCGTGCTGCTGCACCGCAACGTGCTGGCCAACGTGCTGCAATCCGAGGCCTGGGACGCGCCGGTGATGCACCGCATTCCGGCCGGTGAGCAGCCCACCGCCGTGTGCGCGCTGCCGCTCTATCACATCTTCGCCTTCACGGTGAACATGATGCTGAGCCTGCGCAGCGGCGGCAAAAACATCCTCATTCCCAACCCGCGCGACTTGCCGGCGGTGTTCAAAGCCCTCAGGGGCCAGACCTTTCACAGCTTTCCGGCCGTCAACACGCTGTTCAACGGCATGCTGCACCACCCCGATTTTGGCAGCGTGAACTGGAGCCACCTTAAGGTCTCGATCGGCGGCGGCATGGCGGTGCAGGCGGCCGTGGCCAAGCTCTGGCTCGAGCGCACCGGCTGCCCGATCTGCGAGGGCTACGGCCTGTCCGAGACCAGCCCTTCGGCCAGCTGCAATCCGGTTACGGTCACGGCCTTCAGCGGCAGCATCGGCGTGCCGCTGCCGGGCACGCGCATGAAGTGCATCGACGACGAAGGCCACGAGGTGCCACTGGGTCAGCCGGGCGAGATCGCCATCCAGGGCCCTCAGGTCATGGCCGGCTATTGGCAGCGCCCCGACGAAACCGCCAAGGTGATGAGCGCCGACGGCTGGTTTCGCAGCGGCGACATCGGCGTGATGGACGAGCGCGGCTACTTTCGCATCGTGGACCGCAAGAAGGACATGATCCTGGTCAGCGGCTTCAACGTCTATCCCAACGAGGTCGAAGACGTGGTCATGGGCATGGGCGGGGTGCTCGAATGCGCGGCGGTGGGTATCCCCGACGAGCACTCGGGCGAGGCGGTCAAGCTGATCGTGGTCAAAAAAGACCCGGCCTTGAGTGAGCAGGCGGTGCGCGACTACTGCCGCGAGCGCCTGACCGGCTACAAAATCCCCAAGCTGATCGAGTTCCGCAGCGAACTGCCCAAAACCCCGGTCGGCAAAATTTTGCGCCGTCAATTGCGCCAGCCAAGCTAATCCGGAGTGTTCATGGGTCAACGCATCGCCCTCATCAGCGCCGTCCACGAAGAACTGGCCGAAATCCTGCAGCTCATGCCCGACGAACAGCAGGTGGCCTTGGGCGGGCGCACGTACTGGCAGGGGCACTTGCAAGGCCACGAGGTGGTGGCGGTGCTCAGCGGCATAGGCAAGGTGGCGGCCGCGACCACCACCGCGCTGCTGATCGAGCGCTTTGCTCCGCAGCAGGTGATTTTCACCGGCGTCGCTGGCGGGCTGATGTCGGGTGTGGAAGTGGGCGACATCGTGGTCGGCAGCGCCTTGGTGCAGCACGACCTCGACGCCACACCGCTGTTTGCGCGCCACGAGGTGCCGGGCTACGGCCGCAGCCGCTTCCAGCCCGATCTGGCCCTGACCCAAGTCCTGCACGCGGCCGCCAAAGACGCCGTCACCTGGTTGCCCAAGCTGCTCAACCCCGAGGTGTTGCGTGCCATGGGCCTGCACTCGCCCAGCGTGCACCAAGGCGAGATCGCCACCGGCGACCGCTTCGTGTCCTGCGAGGCCGACAGCGCCGCCCTGCGCGCGGCCTTGCCCGAGGCCCTGGCAGTGGACATGGAGAGCGCCGCCGTGGCGCAGGTGTGCCACGATTGCGGCCTGCCCTTTGCGGTGGTGCGCACGATCTCGGACCGCGCCGACAGCCAGGCGCACGTCGACTTCCGGCTTTTTTTGCACGAAGTGGCGCGCCACTACAGCGCGCGCATCGTGCGCAAGGCGCTCAACTTGCTCTAACGGGGGCTGAGCCAGCCTCTAATCGGCTGCGCGGCTTAGCGGCCCTAGCGCAGCCAGCCGCGCTTGCGAAAGTACAGCATCGGGATCACCGCCGCCAACACCATCATGCCGATGGCCATCGGGTAGCCGAGCTCCCATTGCAGTTCGGGCATGTGCTCGAAGTTCATACCGTAGCTGCTCGCCACCAGCGTGGGCGGCAGCAGCGAGACCGCGGCCACCGAGAAGATCTTGATGATCTTGTTCTGGTTGATGTTGATGAAACCGATGGTGGCGTCCAGCAAGAAGTTGATTTTCTCGAACATGAACGCGGTGTGGCTGTCGAGCGAGTCGAGGTCGCGCAGAATCTGGCGCGCGTCCTCGTGCTGCGCCGCGCTTAGCAGCCGGGTGCGGATCATGAAACTGACCGCTCGCCGGGTGTCCATCATGTTGCGCCGGATGCGGCCCGACATGTCTTCGTGGCGCGCGATCGCCGCCAGCACCTCGCTCGCCTTGTGGTCGGTCACGTCGCCGGCCAGCACCTGGCGGCTGACCTTTTCGAGGTCGTCGTAGATGTCTTCGACCGTGTCGGCGCAGTATTCGGCGTCGGTGTCAAATAGGCTCAGCAGCACGTCTTTGGCGTCTTCGATCAGGCCCGGCATGCGGCGCGCGCGCAAGCGCAGCAGCCTGAACACCGGCACGTCTTCGTCGTGGATCGAAAACAGCACGCCGCGGCTTTTCAGGGCGTCGTTGTGTTCGTTCAGGATGAAAGCCACGCGCACCGCGCGCGGGTCGGCGTCATCGGCGATCAGAAAGTCGCTGCGCACGTGCAGCTCGCCGTTGTCTTCTTGGAAAAAGCGGGCCGACTCTTCGATGTCCTCGTCCATCGCGTCTTCGGGGATGGACAGGCCAAAATGCTGGCGCACCCAGCGCCGCTCTTCGGGCGTGGGCGCTTCCATATCGACCCACACCGGCGTGAAGCGGGCCAGGTCTTCGAGCGATTCGATTTCTTCTTGAAACAGGCGGCCGTTGGCCAAGGTGAACACGTTGAGCATGGGGCAAGCTCCTTGGGGCTACAGGTGGTGGTTTGGGCAGCAGCGGGCGCTGCCCATTGCGGCAAGGTGGGAGGGGAGCGATGCGCTTTCGGCCTCCCCCGCCCTAGCCTTTGCGCCACACCCCCCAATGGAGCTCGACGTCAGCCAGAAGCGCAGGAAGCCGAAAGCGCGCGACTAGGGGCGCTGTCCATTCGGGGCTTTCAGTGGTTGATTCAGCCACACATTATGCCCGCAAAGTGTGAGGCCCATGTGGCCGCCGCAGCTGCACCTTGAGCCAGCTCAAAGGCCATGGCACCCGCATTCGTGGCACACTTGCCCCCAGCCACCGAACATGGCATAGTGCCCACAAGGCGGCAGCCAGTTTTCGCCGGCCGACCCAGTTGGGGTCGGCCTTTACAACCCGAGCTTTAGGAGGCTCTCCATGAACTTGTCGATCAACGGTCATCATCTCGAAGTCACCCCGGCGCTGCGCACGTATGTCACGGCCAAACTCGACCGGATTGCTCGGCATTTTGACCAAGTCGTCGATGTGCGCGTGCTGCTGACGGTGGACAACCAGACCGAAAAGGCCCTGCGCCAGAAAGCAGAGTGCAACATCCACATCAAGGGCAAAGACATCTTCGCCGAAAGCAGCCATGCCGACCTTTACGCCGCCGTCGATGAGCTGGCCGACAAGCTCGACCGGCAGGTGCTGCGCCACAAAACCAAGATGCAAGACCACCACCACGAAACGGCCAAACGCGAAACGCACTGACACCGCCCCCTGAGCCCCCGCAGCTTTTGTGCTGCGCTGCAACAAGCCGCCCATTTTGTCAAGCGGCTTGTTTGTTTTCTGCACTTGCCAACGCGTCGCAAAAGCGCATAATTCGCGCCTTGCGAGGTCTTTATGAACCGTCTTTCTGCCATTTTGCCTGCCGATCAGGTGCTGGTCGCGCTCGATGCCACCAGCAAAAAGCGCGCCTTCGAAGAAGCTGGGCTGCTGTTTGAATCCCTGCACGGGCTCAACCGCGCCCTCATCACCGACAGCCTGTTTGCGCGCGAGCGGCTGGGCTCGACCGGGCTCGGGCATGGGGTGGCAATCCCGCACGGGCGCATCAAGGGCCTCAAGCAACCCTTGGCGGCGGTGTTCCAGCTCGCCGAGCCGATCGGCTTCGACGCCCCCGACGAGCAACCGGTGCGGCTGATGTTTTTTTTGCTGGTGCCCGAAGCGGCGACGCAAAAACACCTGGAAATTTTGTCCGATATCGCCGAACTGCTCAGCGATGCGGCGCTGCGCGAGCAGATGAAGCGCAGCACCGCCGCGTCCGATCTGCACGCCCTGATCCACAACTGGCACTCGGCGCACGCACTGGCCTAAGCGGCGCAGGCGCAAACCAGTCATGGCCGCGCACTGCAGATGAAGCCGGTTGCGATCAACGCCGACGCCTTGTTCGAGGAGCACCGCGAGACCCTCAAGTGGCAGTGGGTGGCTGGGCAGAGCGCCTCCGAGCGCCGTTTTCTCGAGCAGGCGGTGAGCGCAGCGCGCTCTGGGGCCGACTTGGTCGGCTACCTCAACTACATCCACCCCTACCGGGTGCAGATTCTGGGGCGGCGCGAGGTGGACTACCTGCTCAACGCCAGCGCCGACGATTGCCGGCGCCGCGTGGCGCGCATTGTGGAACTCGAGCCCCCGGCCTTGGTGCTGGCCGACGAGGTGCCCCCACCGGCCGAACTGGTGGCCATGTGCGAGCGCGCCCAGATTCCACTCTTTATCACCGCATCTTCAGCCGCCTTTGTCATCGACGTGCTGCGCGCGCACCTGTCGCGCCTGTTTGCCGACAGCGCCACCTTGCACGGCGTGTTCCTGGATATTTTTGGCCTCGGTGTGCTGATCACTGGCGAATCGGGCCTGGGCAAGAGCGAACTCGGGCTCGAGCTGGTCTCGCGCGGGCACGGCTTGGTGGCCGACGACGCCGTCGATATCGACCGCATCAACCAAACCGTGCTCGAAGGCCGCTGCCCCGAGCTGTTGCAAAACCTGCTGGAAGTGCGCGGCATCGGGCTGCTCGACATCAAGGCCATTTTTGGCGAAACCGCCGTGCGGCGCAAAATGCGGCTGCGCCTGATCGTCTATCTGGTGCGCAAAGAGACGCTGGAGCGCGACTTTGAGCGCCTGCCGCACGAGCCGCTGTACCACGACGTGCTCGGGGTGGCGGTGCGCAAGGTGGTGATTCAGGTGGTGGCCGGGCGCAACATGGCGGTGCTGGTCGAAGCCGCCGTGCGCAACACCATTTTGCAGCTGCGCGGCATCGATACCTACCAGGAGTTCGCCCAGCGCCAGCGCGCGGCGATGCTGCGCGGGGGGTGAGAGGCTGAGAGGCAATCGGTCATGCCCGCCTTGACGCCCCAAAACACCGCCTGCGGCGTTGCAAATGCTCGCCGTAGCACGGGCTACGGCTGTGCTTTGCGCCTTGCCGTCGGCGCTTTGGAGCGCCCTTTCGGACACGCCCAATTGCCTCTCAGCCTCTGAGTCCAGAACCGACTCTCACGGTTCAAAGGGCTTGTGCGCGCTGTGGTGCGACGTAGCGGGCTCGGGCTTGGCGCACTTGCTCGTGGTGCGCTTGCGCCCATTGCTCTAGGCTGCGCAGGGGTTTGATGAACGACGCACCCAGCGGTGTCAGGGCGTATTCGACCTTGGGTGGAACGGTCGGGTACAGCGTGCGCGAGACCAGCCCATCTTGCTCCAGCCGGCGCAATGTCTGTGCCAGCATGCGCTGCGATATGTCGTCGATGCGCGCTTTCAGGACCGAGAACCGCTGCGTTCCACGCTCATCCAAAACCATCAGCACCAGCATGCTCCATCGATCGCCCAGACGGTCCAGCACATCGCGCACGGGGCATTGATCGGCATAGGGTGCACGGGACTTGTGCAGGTTCATGAAGTTCCTTGGTGACTTGGCGGTAACCCGGTCACTTTTACAACATCTCTTGCGGGGTACCCAGAATGCCGGCATCATAAAGGACTTGTTTCCTTTTTGAAAGTGAGTTCCTTATGAATACCAATGACCACAACAACACCAGACTGCTCGTGACGGGCGCCTCGGGCCAACTGGGGCTGCGTGTCGTGCACCACCTGCTGAACACTTTGGGTGTGCCGGCACAGCGTTTGATCGCCACGACGCGCGCGCCAGCCAAGCTGGCTGCGTTGGCCGCGCAGGGCGTGGACGTGCGTGCCGCAGACTTTGATGACGCGCAAGCGCTGGCCCCTTGTTTCCGGGGGGCCAGCCGCATGCTGCTCATCAGCACCGATGCGCTTGACGTTGCCGGTCGACGTTTGGCGCAACACCGCAACGCCATCCGAGCGGCCGAACTGGCGGGCCTTGACCACGTGGCCTACACCTCCATGCCGGTGCCACATCGCTCCCCACTGCTGATCGCGCCAGACCACGCCGGCAGCGAGGATGCCCTAGCCGCCAGCGCCTTGCCGAACTGGACCGTGTTGCGCCACCACTGGTATTTTGAAAACCTGTTTATGACGCTGCCCCAGGTGCTGCCGACGGGTAAATGGTACTCGGCTGCGGGTCAAGGGCGGGTGGCGCACATTGCGCGCGACGACCTGGCCTTGGCGGCTGCCACCGTTCTGGCCGGCAAAGGGAGCGGCAAAAACACCTGGACCCTGAGCGGAACAAGGGCCTACTCCACGGTTGAAATGGCTGCATTGATTGCCAAGGCTGTGGGCCAGCCGATCGACGTGGTGCCCGTGGCGCTGGAGGATCTGGTGCAGGGCATGGTCGCGGCTGGGCTGCCCGAGCCGCTGGCGCGCGTGTTTGCGTCGTTCGACACCAACACCGCCGCCGGCTGCGTGGCAGAAGTCACGGGCGATTTCGAACGCATCACAGGGCGCAAGCCACAAGCTTTCGAAGCCTGGTTGGCGCAGAGCACGCCTGCGCTGATGGGAAGGCACTGACGCGCGAGTGCGCGGCTTTGACGCGCCGTCAGCGCCGGCCCGGCACGCGGTGCGCGCAGTCGGGCTTGGTGCAGTGCGCGTACAGCGACAGCGCGTGCTCTTGCAGCTTAAAACCGCGTTGCTCGGCCACCGCGTGCTGGCGCTGCTCGATCTCGGCGTCGTAAAACTCCTCCACCCGGCCGCAATCCAGGCACACCAAATGGTCGTGGTGCTGGCCTTCGTTGAGCTCAAACACCGCTTTGCCCGACTCGAAATTGCTGCGCACCAGCAGCCCGGCCTGCTCAAACTGCGTCAGCACCCGGTACACGGTGGCCAGCCCGATGTCGGCGTGGTCGGCCAGCAGCACCCGGAACACGTCTTCGGCCGTCATGTGGCGCTGGCGGCCGGTCTGAAAGATCTCCAAGATTTTCAGCCGCGGCAGGGTGGCCTTGAGGCCGGTGCTTTTGAGTTCGTCGATGTTGCTCATGCGGTTGGTGCGGGTGGCTGCCTGGGTCGGCAAGGGCTACAATGGCCTGCATCATAGTACGGTGCGCCTTGGTGTGCACCGGTGGTTTCCATCATCCGCACCGCCCACATGTTCAAACCTTTGTTGTCGTGCGCTCGCTCGGTCGGAGTGGGCGCACTCGTGGCTGCCGCCTTGGCCCTGTCGGGCTGCGCCAGTTTCCAAAACGCCGGCACCCAAATGAGCACCTTGGGCGGCCTGCTCACTCCGCACCGCATGGACATCCAGCAGGGCAACGTGGTGGTGCGCGAGCAGCTGCAAGCGCTGCAGCCGGGCATGCCGCGCGCGCAGGTGCAGGCGATTCTGGGCACGCCGCTGGTGGCCAGCGCCTTTCATGCTGCGCGCTGGGATTACGTGTTCACCTTCAACCGCCAGGGCCAAGAGCCACAGCTGCGCCGCGTGACGGTGTTCTTTGAGGGCAACGCCCTGCAGCGCGTCGAGGCCGACGAACTGCCCACCGAGCAAGAGTTCGTGGCCGCGCTGCAAGCCGAGCGCGCCGCCGGCCGCACGCCGGTGCTGCAAGCCAGCGAGGAGCAGTTGCGCGCCTTCCGCGAACGCCACCCCGCGCCTGCGATCCAGCCAGCCCCGGCCCCCGTGCCCGCCGGTCCGTTCCCGCCGCTCGAAGCGCGCTAGGCGCTGCGCAGGCGTCGCCGCCAAAGCTTGCCGAGCGGTTGTTGGTGCCTGCCCCTGCCCCGTTCCAACCCCCCTTCTTTTTTCGCGCACCGTGACCCCCTCCCCCACCTACCGCGTCGGCATCGCCGGTGCCAGCGGCCGCATGGGCCGCATGCTGGTCGAAGCCGTGCTGGCAGCCGACGACTGCCGGATTGGCGCCGCCTTTGACCAGCCCGGCAGCGCCACGCTGGGCCAGGATGCCGCCGCCTTTTTGGGCCAGCGCAGCGGGGCCGTGATCGGCGCCGACCTGTCGGCCTTGGCCGGCTGCCAGGTGCTGATCGACTTCACGCGCCCCGAAGGCACGCTGGCGCACCTGCAAGCCTGCGTGCAGCAGCGGGTGCAGATGGTGATCGGCACCACCGGTTTTGATGCGGCGCAAAAGGCGACGATCGAGGCCGCCGCGCAGCACATCGCCATCGTCATGGCACCCAACATGAGCGTGGGCGTCAACGTCACGCTCAAGCTGCTCGAGCAGGCGGCGCGCGCGCTCGGCCCCGACTACGACATCGAGATCGTCGAGGCGCACCACCGCCACAAGGTCGATGCACCCAGCGGCACCGCGCTGCACATGGGCGCGGTGATCGCGGCAGCGCAGGGGCGCGAGCTGGCCGACTGCGCGGTCTATGAGCGCTACGGCCACACCGGCGCCCGCGCCCCGGGCAGCATCGGCTTTGCCACGGTGCGCGGCGGCGACATCGTGGGCGACCACACGGTGCTGTTTGCCGGCACGGGCGAGCGCATCGAGATCAGCCACAAATCGAGCAGCCGCACCACCTACGCCCAAGGCAGCCTGCAAGCCGTGCGCTTTTTGGCCGGGCGCTCAAGCGGCCTCTACGATATGTACGACGTGCTGGGTTTGCGCTAAACCCTAGCCCTGCTGGGCCGCGCAGTGGGCTGCGCGGCACGCGGGCCGCCACCACCCTTCGGCCTAAAATAAGGCCCATGCAAGAAAAATACCAGCCCCTAGACGTCGAGCGCGCCGCCCAAGCGCATTGGCAGGCCCGCGACGCCTACCGCGTGCATGCACACGCGCTCAACGCCCAAGGCGCGCCCAAGCCCAAGTACTACGCCTGCTCGATGCTGCCCTACCCCAGCGGCAAGCTGCACATGGGCCACGTGCGCAACTACACCATCAACGACATGCTGGCGCGCCAGCTGCGCATGCAGGGCTACAACGTGCTCATGCCGATGGGCTGGGACGCTTTTGGCCTGCCGGCCGAGAACGCAGCGATCAAAAACCAGGTGGCGCCGGCGCGCTGGACCTACGACAACATCGCCTACATGAAGCGCCAGATGCAGGCGCTGGGGCTAGCGATCGACTGGAGCCGCGAAGTCGCGACCTGCTCGCCCGACTACTACAAGTGGAACCAGTGGCTGTTTTTGCAGATGCTCGAGCGCGGCATCGCCTACCGCAAAACCCAGGTGGTGAACTGGGACCCGGTCGATCAGACCGTGCTCGCCAACGAGCAGGTGATCGACGGCCGTGGCTGGCGCACCGGGGCCCCGGTGGAGCGGCGCGAGATCCCGGGCTACTACCTGAACATCACGGCCTATGCCGACGAGTTGTTGCAGCAGGTGCAGCTGGGCCACCCTCAAGCCACGCTGGAGGGCTGGCCGGACAAGGTGCGGCTGATGCAGGAAAACTGGATCGGCAAGAGCGAAGGGCTGCGCTTTGCCTTCACGCACTCCATCTGCGGCCACGACGGCAACCCGATACTAGACGGCCGTCTGTACGTGTTCACCACCCGCGCCGACACCCTCATGGGCGTGACCTTTTGCGCCGTGGCACCCGAGCACCCGCTGGCGCGCCAAGCCGCTGAGGGCAACCCAGCGCTGGCGGCGTTCATCGAGGAATGCCTCACCGGCAGCCACACCGAGGCCGAACTGGCGACGCAAGAAAAGCGCGGCATGGCCACCGGCCTGCACGTGCAGCACCCGCTCACCGGTGAGCAGCTGCCGCTGTGGGTGGGCAATTACGTGCTCATGAGCTACGGCGACGGCGCGGTGATGGGGGTGCCGGCGCACGATGAGCGCGACTTTGCTTTTGCGCTCAAGTACGGGTTGCCGATTCGGCAGGTGGTGGGGGTGCAGGGTGGCGCGGTTGGCGTTGGCGTGGCTCCGTCAGCGCCGGGCTGCCCCCCCGGTTCGTCAGTCACACGTTCCGATTCCTCACCGGGGGGGCAGCCCAGCGCTGACTCGTTGGTGGGCACGAAAATTTTCGACCCCACTCGCTGGCAGGACTGGTACGCCGACAAGCACGGGCTGGTCTGCATCCAGTCGGGCGTGCTCGACGGGCTGGGTTACCAAGCGGCGGTGGACAAGGTGGCGCAGCTGCTGGCCGAGCGCGGCCTAGGCGCCAAAAAAACCACCTGGCGCCTACGCGACTGGGGCATCAGCCGCCAGCGCTACTGGGGCACACCGATCCCCATCATCCACTGCCCCGAACACGGCGCGGTGCCGGTGCCCGAGCGCGACTTGCCGGTGCTGCTGCCCGAAGACTGCGTGCCCGACGGCTCGGGCAACCCGCTGCTCAAGCACGCGGATTTTCATGCTGGTGTGACCTGCCCGGTCTGCGGCAAGCCGGCGCGGCGCGAAACCGACACCATGGACACCTTCGTCGATTCGTCTTGGTACTTCATGCGCTACTGCGACCCCGGCAACGAGCAGGCCATGGTGGGCGCGGGCACGCAGTACTGGATGCCGATGGACCAGTACATCGGCGGCGTCGAGCACGCCATTTTGCACCTGCTGTACGCGCGCTTTTGGACCAAGGTCATGCGCGATTTGGGGCTGGTGCAGATCGACGAGCCCTTCAAGCGCTTGCTGACGCAGGGCATGGTGCTCAACCACATCTACTCACGCCGCAACCAGCGCGGCGGCAAAGACTACTTCTGGCCGCACGACGTGGAACACGTGCTCGACGCCAGCGGCAAGATCGTCGGCGCGCGCTTGCTCAATGCCGCCGACAGCGCCGACGGCCGCCTGCCGCCCGGCACGGCCATCGACTACGAGGGCGTGGGCACGATGTCCAAGTCCAAAAACAACGGCGTCGATCCGCAGGATTTGATCGAAAAATACGGCGCCGACACCGCGCGCCTCTACACCATGTTCACCGCCCCGCCCGAGGCCACGCTGGAGTGGA
The DNA here is from genome assembly GCF_000828915.1 of Serpentinimonas maccroryi. Taxonomy (NCBI): domain Bacteria; kingdom Pseudomonadati; phylum Pseudomonadota; class Betaproteobacteria; order Burkholderiales; family Comamonadaceae; genus Serpentinimonas; species Serpentinimonas maccroryi. The sequence goes on along the minus strand of NZ_AP014569.1, from coordinate 2,504,551 downwards.
ACGACGCCGCGGTCGAGGGCAGCCACCGCTTCCTCAAGCGCGTCTGGGCGCTGGGGCAGCAGCTCGGGCAGGCCGACTGGGCTGGCGCTGCGGCCAGCGCTGGCGGCGCGCAGCAGCTCTCGGACATCGCTTTTGGGCCGGCAGCCAAGGCGCTGCGGCGCGAAGTCCACAGCCTGCTCAAGCAGATCGACTACGACTACCAGCGCCTGCAGTACAACACCGTGGTCTCGGGCTGCATGAAATTGGGCAACGCGCTCGAAGCCGCTTTGGCCGACCAGCGCCGCGCCAGCGCCGCCAGCACCGCGCCCGACCCCAGCCTAGGGCTGGCGCTGGCCGAGGGCATGGGGATATTGCTGCGCTGCCTCTACCCCGCCACCCCGCACCTGGCGCACGCGCTCTGGCAGCAGCTGGGCTACGCGGCCCAACTGGGCGATTTGCTCGACGCCCCTTGGCCGCAGGTGGAGCCCAAGGCGCTGGAGCAAGACGAGATCGAGCTGGTGCTGCAAGTCAACGGCAAGCTGCGCGGCGCGCTGCGCGTGAGCGCGCAAGCCGAGCGCGCGGCCATCGAAGCCGCCGCGGTGGCGCACGAAGCGGTGCAAAAATTGTCCCAAGGCGCCGCACCCAAAAAGGTGGTGTGGGTGCCGGGGCGATTGGTCAACGTGGTACTCTGAACGGGCTGTTGCTGATTTTGACTAGCCCAACGGATCGCCCGCTTTTGTATCCTGCCCCATGACCCACCGCCCCAGCGTTCAACTCGCACCCACCCGCCGCCGCTGGCTGGCGGGCTTTGCGCTGGCCGGTGCGCCGCTGCTGCTGAGCGCCTGCGGCTTTCGCCTGCGTGGCACTGCCGCCCCGCTGGCCTTTAGCCGGTTGCAGCTGAGCGCCCCGCCGCATAGCCCGGTGGCGCGGCTGCTGATCCCGCAACTGCAGGCCAGCGGCGTGAGCTTGGTGCCGCAGCCGCTGCCGCCGGGCGGTGCGCCGCCCGAGGTGCTGCTCGATATCGCCCAGGACCAGAGCGAGCGCGCCGTCGCCGGCACCACCGCCGCTGGGCAGGTACGCGAGCTGCAGCTGCGCCAGCGCCTGCGCTTTCGCTTGCGCACCTTGGCTGGGCGCGAGCTCATCCCCGACACCGAGCTGCTGCAGCAGCGCGAGCTCAGCTTCACCGAAGCCCAGGCCTTGGGCAAAGAAGCCGAAGAAGCGCTGCTGTACCAGGACATGCAACAAGCCTTGGCGCGCCAACTCATGGCGCGGCTGGCAGCGTTGCGCTCACTCTGACCAAGCCTATGCAAGTGCGCGTACTGGGCTGCTCCGGCGCCATCGCCCGCGATGCCCGCACCACCTCGTTTCTGCTGGACGAGCGCATCCTGATCGACGCCGGCACCGGCGTGGGCGACCTCACGGTCGATGAAATGCTGCGCATCGAGCACGTCTTTCTGACCCACGCCCACCTCGATCACATCGCCGCACTGCCCTTGATGATCGACTCCATGGCCGCCGGCTTGCGCCGCCCCCTGCTGGTGCACGCCCTGCCAGAGACCATCGCGGCGCTGCGCCAGCACATCTTCAACCACGTGATCTGGCCCGATTTTTCGCTCATCCCCTCGCCCGAGCACCCGTTCCTGCGCTTCGAGCCGCTGCAAGTGGGTGAGGTGCACGAGGTCTGCGGCCACCGCGTGCAGGCGCTGCCCGCCCAGCACAACGTGCCCGCCGTGGGCTACGCCGTGGCGACTCCCAGCGGAAACTGGGTTTTCACGGGCGACACCTGCTCGAACCCGGCCTTTTGGCGCTGCGTCAACGAGCTGCCCCTGGCCATGCTGGTAATCGAATGCGCCTTCAGCGAACGCGAGCACTGGCTGGCGCTGCGCAGCCAGCACCTCAGCCCGAGCCTGCTGGCGCTCGAGCTGGCCCAGCTCGACCTCGGCCGCCACCCGGGGCTGCGCATCGGCCTCACCCACACTAAACCGGCCGAGCGGCCCCAGATCGAGGCCGACATCGCGGCGCTGGGCTTGGCGCAGCGCTACCCCTTGATCTGGCTCGAATCGGGGCAGCGCTTCGACTTCTGATGCGCGCTGACGGCCATTGACGCGGCCGGCAAAAAACGCTTACACTGATACCTCATTCAAGAGGATCTCGCCATGCTCAAATCTGCTCTCACGCTGCTGCTGTTGTCGGCCATGGCAGCCGCCCATGCCACGGGGGTGCCGATCGGTTTCGTCAAAACCGTCTCGGGCCAAGCCGAGGTGGTCACCGGCGCCCAGACGCAAACGGCGGCGGTCGGCACACCGGTGCATCTGGGCAGCGTGCTGCGCACCGGGGCGCGCAGCAGCATGGGCGTGACCCTGCGCGATGAAACCGTGATGTCGTTTGGCCCCAACACCGAACTCACGGTCGATGAGTTCGTCTATGCGCCGGCGCAGCGCGACGGCCGCCTGAGCACCCGGTTGGCGCGCGGCACCCTGAACTACGTCTCGGGGGCGATTGCGCGCCAGCGGCCGGATAACGTCCAGGTGCGCACCCCCACCGGGACCATCGGCATCCGCGGCACCCACTTCGTGGTTGAAGTGGACGCCGTCACCGGCCAAGTCAGCGCGCGCTGATCACCACGCGCCGGTTGCGCGCTTCGCGCGTGCCATCGGGCGTGGGCACCTCGAGCAAGCGCTCGCCAAAGCCTTCGATGGCGATCTCGGTGTCTTGCAAACCGCTGGCGCGCAGCCTTTGCGCGATGGTTTGCGCCCGGCGCAGCGCCAGCGCCTCGTTGAGCCGTGCCGGGCCGCTGGTGTCGGTGTGGCCGGCCACGGTCAGGTCGAGCGCTTGGCGCGCCCGCAGCCTCTGCACCACTTGCGGCCACTCGGCGGCGCTGGCCCGGGTCAGGTTGACGCTGCCGTCTTCAAAAAACAGCGTAAAACGCTCGGGCCGTTGCGGTTGGGCCTCGAGCGCGGCAGCGAATTCGCGCCGCACCTGCTCCTCGGGGATGGCCACGACGGGGGCTGCGCCCGTCAAAACCGTGCCCGTGAAGGCCGCGCCCAGCACCTGCTGCCCCGCGCGGCCAGTCACCACCACCTGGCCCACGCTGCCATCGGGGTTGGGCAGCAGCACCACGCGGTCGGCGCGCTGCGGCAGCGGCGGCAACACCAACGAGGCCTTGATGCGCTCGAGCGACTCCATGTGCGTGACCTGAGCCGGGCACAGCGCTGCGGCATCGAAGCCGCTGGGCTGCGCCGCCAGCGCCTCGAGCTCGGCGGCCTGGTCGGCGGGCGCGGCGCCAAACAGCGCCACCAATTGGCCCATCGAGGCCAGGGTGCGGGCCTCGGCACGCAACTGCTCGTAGCGCGAATCGACGTAGGTGCGCGTGGCGTCAAAAAACTCGGCCTGGGTGTCGAGCACGTCCAGCAGGCTGCGCTGGCCGATGTCAAACTGCTGGCGCAAGGCCGTGACGGATTTTTCCACCGCCAGCTGCTGCGCGTCGGCCAAGCGCTGGCGTATGCGCAAGGTCTGCGTGTCGTTGAAGGCGATCGAGAGGTTTTGCTGCACTTGGCGGCAAACGAGGTCCATCTCGGCCAGTGAGCGCGCCTGCAGCTCGGTGGCGCGCTGCAGCGCCGCCGAATCGGCGCCGCCGCGGTACAGATTGTGCGACAGCACCAGCTCGGCCACCTGATCGCGGAACTCGCCGCGCACGCCATCGCGGTTGCGGCTCTCGCGGGCCGACAGGCGCCCCTCGAGGCGCGGCATGAAGGCGGCTTGCCGGCCCTCAACCGCCTGCTGGGCCTGCTGCCAGCGGTGGTAGGCGGCACGCAGCTGCGGGTTGGCCTCCAGACCCTGGCGCAGCGCCACCGCCGCCGAATCGGGCATGGGGGCCACACCGCGCCCGCTGGGCCAAGCCGGCAGCGTGGCGGGCGGCAACTGCCCGACGAAGCGCTGGTAGTTCAGCCCCGCTTCGTGCAAGGCCCTGGTCTCGCCCACAAGCGACGATTCGGCCACCGCCAGCCGCGCCTGCGCCTGTTCGGCATCCACCCGCCGCCCCACCCCGGCGCGGGTGCGCTCGCCTATGGCGTCGAACAGTTTGCGGTGCTCGACGTAGTTTTCGGTGGCCAGCTCCACCCGCTGCTGCAGGCGCAACAGCTCGAGGTAGGCCAGCACCACCTGCAACGCCACCGTTTCACTGCCATGGCGCAGATCAAAATACGCTGCCACCTCGGCTTGGCTGGCCTGGCGCATTGCAGCGGCGGCCTGCCCACCGTCGAACAGCAACTGATTCAGGCTGATCTGCACCCCACTCACCCCCATCCAAGCCCCGCTCTGGCTGGGAGTGCGCCGCTCTTGGCGCCCAATGCTGGCCTGCAGATCGACCTGCGGCCGCCAGCCGGCTGCCGCCAACGGCACCTGCTGGCGTGTGGCCTGCAAGGCACGCCAGCGCTCCTGCACCTCCGGGCTGTGCAGCACCGCCGCTTGGGTGGCTTGCACCAAAGGAGCCGGCAAAGGCTGCGCACTGGCCGCTGCCGCGGCCAAACAAAGGGCAAGCCCTAGGGGTTTGAAGGGTGGCATCACACTAAGCTCCTGAGAAAATAAAAAAAGCTCACAGTGCTTGCAAGCGGCGCTCAGAGCCAAAGCCAGCACCCCAACAAAGAAACGATCCGCACGCAGACCCGCCTCAGTGCTTAGAATGATACATGAACGCCGGCGCTTGCGCAGGCGAAGCGCTCCGCCTACGACTCCCTAGGTCCATTCGAGCTTGCGCATGCCCCCTTGCGGCAAAGGCGTGCGAAGTAATAAAGCTGTGTTAGCATCCCTTTGCTCAGGCGGGGGATTGTGTGTTGGCGCATTGGTTGGCGACGGCAGTCATCGCTTGGCACCTTGGTAGCCGACCGCGTGTGCTGCAGCTTTCATCGGGTCGGTGGTTTTACACAAAGCTCTGATACCGACACGAAGTAGAAGCCATGACCACAGCCGCACCCGAATCCCCTACCGCCGCTCCGTCGCTGCACCACAAACTGGCCGAATCGCGCTCCCTGCTCGGCGCGCTCGATGCGATCACACGCTGGCGGCCTTTTGCCATGCTGGTCTTGACTTTTTTGGCATGCATGATCCTGATGGCGGTGCTCGGAGGGGTCAGCGCAGCCATGGCCCGCCACTCGGGTTTCGTGGCCGGTCTGCTGGGGGTCGTGACCCTGCTGCTGGTCATGGTCACCGCCTTGGTCGGCGTCAATGCAGCCGGCATCCTGTTGTCTGATGACACCTGGGAGCGGCCACAGCGCAACATGGTTGAGGCGTTGTTCGCCTCGCTTTTCACCAGCCACCGGCTGATCGGGATTTTGCTCCTCCAAGGCCTGTTGTTTTTGCTCTACCTGATTGTTTTTGCAATCGTTCTGTTTATCTGCAGCATCCCCGGCATCGGGCCACTGCTGTACGCCGTGGTGTTCCCGGCCGGCTCCATCCTGACGGGCGTGATTCTGTTTACGCTGCTCTACGTCGCCGTTCCTTTGGCGGCCCCGGCGGTCTGGAATGGTGCCACCGTGATGAACGCCTTGGCCATGCTCGCTGAAATTGCGCGCCAGCGCCTGCTGTTCGTGGTGGTCATGACCCTGTTGCTGGGTTTGCTGCTGCTGCTCGTGACCTTGATCATCACGGCAATCATAAGCACTGGCACCGCCATGACCTTGGGGCTGTCGGCATCCATCATTGGCTCATCCTTGGGCGGCTTGGACAGCCTAGGCGGCTTGGTCATGGGCACGATGGGCGGCATGGGAGGCAATATGGGCAGTGGCTACCTGTGGGCCCTGGGCTTTGGTGCCGCAACCCTGTTTCTGCTGGGGGTGACTCCCGGCATGCTGGTGGGCATGAAGGGAGCGACCATCATTCACCGCGCTGCCATTGCCGATCTGTCATTGGCAGACGCCGAGCAGGCCATACAAGAAAAAATCGCAGACGTGCAGCGCCGCGCCAAGGAAGCCAAAGAGCAAGCACTCAAACAAGCGGCAAAACAAGCGGCCCATTCAGCACAAGTGCAAAGCGCCACCACAACACCGCCCGCCACCGCCCCAGTGGCTACGGCCGCGCTGGCCTGCCCCAGTTGCAACCACCCTGCTGGTGCCGACGACGTGTTCTGCGGCAATTGCGGTCACAAACTGAAATAACGGAATCATCATGGCATTTTGCAGAAAATGCGGCCACAAAAACGACGCCGATGCGCGGTTTTGTGAAGCCTGTGGCGAACCCCAGCACACCGAACCAGCGGCTACTGCAGCCACAGCACCCCAGCCCAACGCCCAAGGCACCCTGCACGCCACCAGCTCCTCTGCCAGCAGGCCAAGCAAGCGCTTGCTCATGATGCTGACAGCGGGCTTGGTGGGCTTGGTGATACTGGGTGCCGGATTGGCATTTCTGCTGGCACCGGAACGCGCTTCCAACGAATCCTTCGGCAAGGCTATCGACCGGCTGCTGCTGGCCGACCCCAACTTGTTGCGCGAGCAGTATTGCCTGCAAAACATGAATTACCGCGAAGACACGGTGCTGATCAGTACAGCGGATCGGCGCACCCAATCCTGGATGGCTTTGCTCACCGAAGCCGGACTGTATAGCGGGCCCGAGACAATCACGACCCAGCACGGATTCTTTACGCAAACACGGCTCAGATTCAGCAAAACCGAAGCTGGGCGCAAGGCCACCCACAACAATGCGCTCTGCATCGCAGATGGGCTCGAAGTGGCCGAGGTGCTCCACTTTACCCCGCCGCAGCAGGTTGGGCAAACAGAGGTTTCGCTGGTCACCGTGCGGCTGGCGCTGCGCAACCCGATGCCTTGGACCAAGACAGCGCAGGCACGCCAACTCGAGCGCACACTGGAGAACGCACACAGCGAATCGGCGCGCAATGAATTTATTTTGATGCGGCAAGATGGAAAGTGGGTGCAGGCCAATCAAAGCACCTTGGCGCAAGCTCGGACGCAGGCTCGGGAGCAGGAACAGAAGTCCGAGCGCACCCAAGAAGGTGCGGGCTTTTTTGCCAATTTGGCGGCGCTGTTTGGCTTTGGCCCTTCCAACCCGATCTTGGGCGTTTGGTCGTTTGAAATGATTCCTGGAGTTTCCAGCCGTTTTCCTGAATCCGTGACCTGAACCCCACAAACCCAACGTTTTTCGATTATAATCAACGCACTACCAACATCCCACCGCGCACCCAGCAGGTGCAAGCGCCGCAAATGACTGACCCAGTCGAGTTCGTTGTCAAAAAGCTGCCCTACGACTTGTCCAGCCACGGTGGCTTGGCCTTGGTGGGGCGCTTGTTCAAGCGCATCAACCTGCCGGCCATGGTCGATCCCCAGTATCCCGTGCGTGCCGGAATTGCCAACAGCGACATCCTCAAGTGCTATGTGGCCATGCTCACCTTGGGCAAGAACGACTTCGAAGCCGTCGAAGCCTTTCGCAAGCAGCGCTTTGCCCACCAAGCCTTGGGCCTGCGCGCCGTGCCCTCCAGCGCCACCTTGCGCCAGCGCTTCGATGCCATGGGCTGCGAGTGGAGCGTACTGGCCGACTCGATCAACCGCGCCCTGCTGGGCTTGCACATCGATGGCGCAGCGATCGACTTCGGGGCCCTGCCCAGCGGCCACCTGCCACTGGACATCGACACCTTCGTCATGGATCAGAGCGACAGCGCCAAAGAAGGCGTGTCCTACACCTACGCCGGAGTCGATGGCTACTGCCCCATCGCCCTGTACCTGGGCACCCGCGGCTACTGTCTGGAGCTTGATCTGCGTCCGGGCAGCCAGCACAGCGCGCGCGAGAGCGAATACAACATCGAACGGGCCCTGAGCACCGCCTGTGCGGTGGCCCAAGCGCCCTTGCTGCTGCGCGCCGACTCGGGCTTTTGCTCGCAGCACCTGATAGCGCGCACACAAGAACAAGCGGCCAAGCTGGGGCGCCAAGTCGATCTGCTGATCAAATGGAATCCGCGCGCCGCGCCGGTGGAGCAGATTGCCGCCCAGCGCTGCGCCGATGCCCACACCGTCTGGAACCCGCTTCGAGCCGGCAAGCGCGAATGCCTGTGGAGCGAAGCGCTGCTTGGCATTGAAACCCAAGCAGAAAGCAGCCGCGCACTGCGCCGCGTCTATCGTCTGACCGAGCGCACGCTGGACAAGCGGGGCCAGCCCTTGCTCTTTCCCGAGTACGTGCTGGAAGGCTGGAGCACCACGCTGGGGCCGGAGGTGGCACACGAGCAGGTCATCGCCCTGTACCGTGACCACGCCACGCACGAGCAGTTTCATGCCGAGTTCAAGACCGACATGGACTTGAACCGACTGCCCTCGGGCAAGTTTGCCACCAACCACCTGGTGTGTGCGCTGGCCGCGCTGGCCATGAACCTGTTGCGCATCGTGGGGCAGTACACGCTGCACGAGAGCGACAGCCCGATGCGCAAGACCGCGCTGCGCCGGCGCATCAAGACCGTGATGCAAGAGCTGATGTACAAGGCCGCGCGCGTCATCAGCCATGCGCGGGGCTGGGCATTGGGCATCTCGGGCTCGGACTCGGGCTTTGCGGTGTTTGAGCGTGCCTTTGGCAAGATGAAGGCAGCTTAAGGTTGCTGGCTGGGTCAGATCGGGCTCAGCGAACTCACGGATTGCGAAAAACGCGGGGTTCTGCGGGGCTAAGGCTGCGCTGGTGGTGGCGAAAGCGGGCGAAAACACGGTTAGATGGGCTTGCAAGCGCCTTGTGCGGGGTGTTTGTGAGCGCCGATGGGTCTTCGCGCGGCCCGCTGGGCGGGAAAAGTGCGAGAAATCTCAGTTTGGGGCGGCGGTTGGGCGGGCATGTCGTGATGCGGGGATTGAGGTCACGGATTCAGGGTTTTGAGTTTGACCGTCACACCATGACCTCTCCAACCGGTCAAGCATCGGTTCGATATGAGATCAATGACAACCGTGTCTTGGTTTACAGCACCGAACACAATCAAGTCCTTTTGATCGTGCGTGTCATCGATAGCAACAATCTGCGCGCAGAATTGGTCGGCCTCGACATCCGCCTGACACGCGTCAGATAAACGCGCCCGACTGGAGAATGCCAATGAAATGCCCCTCTTGCCAAACCGATAACTCCCCTGGCGCAAAATTTTGCAAGCAATGCCGCGCCGAACTCGCCGCTCCCACGATTTGTCCAGCCTGCAAGGCAGAATCCAAGAGCCTGAAATTTTGCACGGCTTGCGGCATCAAATTCACTGCCCAGCCCAATACCGACCCCGTGCCAGCTCCACCTGAGCCCGAAGCACCAGCACCAGCACCAGCACCAGCACCAGCACCAGCACCAGCACCAGCACCTATCGCCATACCGGTGGTGGATTCAGGCCCTCGGGATCTGTCGCCAGCGCCTGTCAATGAAGTCGGGCAGAAACCGCGCAACCTCAAACTGGCCCTGCTTGGTTTGCTCGGGGTGGGCTTGGTCGCGGTAGTTGGCGGCGCATACTGGTACCTCCAACACGGAGGAGCGGATCCGGCCCCTGCGGCCGAACCGCCTGCAAGCGCAGCCCCAGCCCCTGCGGCAGCAGCCGCAATCGCCCCCGAACCAGCGCCCGCCTCGGCCACCGAACCCCTTGCCCCCGCCACCCCCGAGCCGCTGCAGCCTCCCCCTCCCGCGCCCCCTCCTCCAGCACCGGCCCCGGTTGTGTCGGCCCCAGCCCCGCAAACGGCCCCGAGCCCGCGGCCGCCGACCGTTGCTCCCGCACCCAGACCAGCCCCGACTCCCCCTGCTCCGGCTCCTCGCCCCCTGCCGGCTCCGGTGCCGGCACCGCTGGCCACTCCCGCGCCACCACCCGCCCCGCCTCCGCCCGCCCCGGCACCGGCTCCACCACCGCCGCCCAGCCCTGCCGCTGCGGCTGCTCCGGCGCCATTCACCTGCGAGGCGCTGCCCTTGGGCCTGCGGGTGACGTGCACGGTCGAGGGTCAGGCTATCATCCGCAAATGCGCCCCCGATCTCAGAAACTGGAACCACAACCTGCCGGGCTGCAACCGTCAGGCCGCCAACACCACCAATTGACGTGCATCCGTTGAGCATCCTACGCGCCTGACCCAGCTGCCATGCCGACCGACTGAAACCCAGCCACCTCGCCCGCGATGAAACACCTCTACCAGCGCGCGATGGCTTTTTGGTTGTCGCTGTTGGGGCTGGCCTTGGGCCTGCTGCTGCTGGTGACCGATCCGGTGCTGCTGCAAACCGTGCGCTATCAGGTGTTCGACCAGTACCAGCGTTGGTCGCCCCGGGTCTATGCGCCGCAGCCGGTGCGCATCATCGACATCGACGAAGCCAGCCTGCAGCGGCTGGGGCAATGGCCTTGGCCGCGCACCCAGGTGGCTGAAATGGTGCAGCGGCTGCACGCGGCCGAGGTGGCCGCGATCGGCTTTGACGTCTTGTTCATCGAGCCCGACCGCACCTCGCCGCAGGCGCTGGCCCCCCTTTGGCCCTTGGCGCCGCAAACCCGTCAAGCCCTGCTGCAACTGCCCGACCACGACGCCGTGCTGGCGCAAAACTTGGCCGATCGCCACGTGGTGCTCGGGTTTTCGCTGCAGCGCGAGCGCGCCGCGCGCCCCAACGAACGCACCCCCGCCGTGGCCGCGCGCTTCGTCTGGCTGGGTGGCGGGGCGCAGCCGCAGGCGCTGCACGGCTTTGATTCGGCCTTGGTGGCGCTGGACCAGCTGGAACGACAGGCCGCCGGCAACGGGGCCCTGACCTTCGTCCCCGATGCCGACGGCGTGGTGCGCCGGGTGCCGCTGGTGCTGCGGCTGGGCGATCAGCTCGTGCCCTCTTTGGTCACCGAAACGCTGCGCGTGGGGCTCGACGCCCGCAACGTGATGCTGCGCAGCGCCGAGCAGGGCCGGCCGGCGCTGGAGGAGGTGCGCATCGGCGACCTGACCCTGCCGACCACGGCAGCCGGCGAGCTCTGGCTGCACTACACCGAGCCGGTACCCGAGCGCTACATCCCGGCCTGGAAGCTGCTCGACGGCAGCGCCGATCCGGCGCTGCTGCAAGGCCATCTGGTGCTGGTGGGCAGTTCGGCCCAGGGCCTGATGGACTTGCGCTTCAACTCCTTGGGCCGCATCATGCCCGGCGTCGAAGCCCACGCGCAAGCGCTCGAGCAGGCGCTGGGTGGGCATTTTCTGACGCGCCCGACTTGGGCGCTGGGGCTGGAGGCGCTGCTGCAGGCTTTGGGCACCGTGCTGCTGGTGCTGCTGGCCATCTACGCCCGCGCCTTGTGGGCGGCGGCGGCGGCGGCGCTGCTGATAGGCGCCGCCTTGTGGGGCGGCTGGTGGGCCTTCAGCTCCCAGGGCTTGCTGTTCAACAGCGTGATCCCGGCGCTGGTCTGGAGCGCCGCCTTTGTGGTTGCCAGCCTTGCGCACCACTTTCGCAGCGAGCAGCAGCAGCGCTTCATCAAGCAGGCCTTTGCCCGCTACGTGTCGCCGAACCGGGTCGAATACCTGGTCGAGCACCCGCAGGACCTGAACCTGGGTGGCCAGCGCCAGACCTGCAGCTTCGTGTTTACCGATCTGGCCGGTTTTACCAGCCTGATGGAAAAAACCGACCCCGGCGAGGCGCTCGGTTTGCTCAACCACTACCTCGAGCAGATGATCGAGATTGCCTTCAAGCACCAAGGCACGCTGGACCGGATCGTGGGCGACGCGGTGGCGATCATGTTCTCGGCCCCGGTGCAGCAACCCGATCACCCGCGCCGCGCGCTGCGCTGCGCGCTCGAGATGCACGCCTTTGCCAGCCGCTACGCGAGCGAATTGCAGGCGCGCGGCATCCCCTTTGGCCACACCCGGCTGGGGGTGCACTCGGGCGAGGTGATCGTGGGCAATTTTGGCGGCAAAGCCATTTTTGATTACCGCGCCTTGGGCGACCCGGTCAATACCGCCGCACGGCTCGAGAGCGCCAACAAGCAGCTGGGCACCCGCATCTGCGTCTCGGGCCAGACGCTGGCCGACTGCCCCGACCTGCCGGCACGGCCGATCGGGCGGCTGGTGCTCAAGGGCAAGAGCCAGGATCTGGCGGTGTTCGAGCCGCTGAGCGCCGAGGTGCCCGGCCCCTACGCCCCGCTGGATGAATACCAGGTCGCCTACGCTGCGCTGGCGCAGTCGAGCCCCGAGGCGGAGCCGCTTTTTGCCGCGCTGGCGCAGCGCTACCCAGACGACCCGCTGGTGCGCCTGCACCACCAGCGCCTCAGGCTGGGCGAGAGCGGGGATCGCTTGGTGCTCGAAAGCAAATAGGCCGTGCACGGCAGCCGCTACACTGCAGCCCTGCCATGCAAAGCTCCCCCACCCAACTGGCCGCGCACTTGCAGCGCGGCCTCAAAGCCCTCTACACCGTGCACGGCGACGAAGCGCTGCTGGTGCAGGAGGCGGCCGACGCCATCCGCGCCGCCGCGCGGGCGCAGGGTTTTGTGGAACGCAGCGTGTGCACGGTCAGCGGCGCGCACTTCGACTGGAGCGCGGTGCTGGCCGCTGGCCGCAGCCAGAGCCTATTTGCCGAGCGCCAGCTGCTGGAGCTGCGCATCCCTTCGGGCAAACCCGGCAAGGAGGGCGCGGCGGTGCTGCAGCAACTGGCCGCCGCCGCCCCCCATCACCCCGATCTGCTCACCCTGGTGCTGCTGCCTAGGCTAGACGCCACCACCCTCAAAAGCCCCTGGTTTGCCGCGCTCGAGCAACACGGCCTGACGCTGCGCATCGACGCCGTCGAGCGCGCCCAGCTGCCGGCTTGGATCGCGCAACGGCTGCGCCTGCAAGGGCAACACGTGCCCAGCGGCGAGGCCGGCCAGCTGTGCCTGGGTTTTCTGGCCGACCGGGTCGAGGGCAATCTGCTGGCGGCGCACCAGGAACTGCAAAAACTCGCGCTGCTCTACCCGGCAGGCGAGCTCGGTTTTGAGCAGATCGAGCGCGCCGTGCTCGACGTGGCGCGCCACGACCCCTTCAAGCTCGCCGAGGCGGTGCTCGACGCCCAACCGCTGCGCGTGCAGCGCCTGCTCGACGGCCTGCAAGCCGACGGCAGCGCCGCCGTGCTGGTGCATTGGGCGCTGGCCGAAGACATCCGGGCGCTGTGGCGCGTGAAAAACGAACTCGCGCAGGGCAAGCCGCTGCCGCTGGCGCTGCGCGAACAGCGCGTCTGGGGCGGGCGCGAAAAGCGCTTCGAGCGCCTGCTGCCCCGGCTCGGGCTGGCGCAGCTCGAACGCTGGCTGCTGGATGCGCACACCGTCGACGGCATCGTCAAGGGCCTGCGCCACCCCGACTGGCCCGCCCACCCCTGGCAAGCGCTGGAGCGGCTGGCGCAGCAGGTGGCGCAAGGGTGCGCGCTGGCGCGCTGAGCATTGGGGGCGCGGCACACGGCTGGGTACACCCGAGTCCGCACCGCATCAGTGCGCCAGCTTGGCGTTGCGGCGTTGCAGCTGGCGGTAATCGCTGGGCGACAAACCGGTGTGTTCGCGGAACACCCGGCTAAAGTGTGCGCTCTGGTTGAAGCCCCATGTCAAAGCAATCGAGGTGATGGTGCGCGCATTCAGATCCGGATTGCCCAGGTCGCGCATGCAGGCCTGCAAGCGTCGGCGCAAAATGTACAAGGCCAAGGTGCCCTCCTCCTCGCTGAAGGCATTGTGCAAATGCCGCTTGCTGCAATTGAGCGCCACCGCGATGCGCTCGATGCTCAGCTCTGGGTCGTGCAGATGCAGGCTGATGTAGTGCCGAATCCGATCCCTGAAGGCTTCCATCTGCGTGGTACCGGTGGAGCGGCCCGCCAGCTCCAGCAAGGACAGCCGCACCAGCTCGACGATTGCCTCGCCGGCCCCGCGAGCCGCCTGCGCCCCCATGACCGGCAACTCCTGCCAGGTGCTGCGCATGGCCTCCAGCGCCACCCGGGAAATGCCCTTTGAGCCGCCTACGTGGCGCGCCATCAGCGGCTCGAGCTTGAGGCCGCGCTCCAGCAAATTGGCCTTGGGCAGCATCACGATCAGGTGCTCGACCTGCTCCGGATTGGCGACTTCGTAGCTGCCCGTGGTGTCGTAAATGGCCCAACCACCCGGGCGCACCCAAGCCTGGCGACCATGCTGCTCGACGGCGGCACTGCCTTGCCACGGTGCCACGATCTTGAGGTAACTGTTTTCAGCCGTGCGCGCCAGCTTGCTGCTGCGCATCACCCGGTGCCGGTTGGCCTCCAACTTGGTCAGCACCACCTCGCCGGCCCGGCTTGACAGCACCCGACCGTCGAAGCCTGAGTCGCCGTACAAATCCGAATCCAAACCGCCGAAGTGGCCCGAAATCCAGTCTGCCCACGCCAACGAGCGCTCCTTGACCGGGTACAAATCGGTGCTCATCGACTGGGAAGGGGTCATCATTCGCTCCGGGTTTGCTGTGCGCCAAATTATCGGGCCGGCCCCTTGCTTCAGCCAGCTTTTTTGGGCTAGGGTAATCCCGCTCCTTGCTGCACGCATCGTCAAAACGCCGTGCACCGTGGTGCAAGCGCGCGCGGCAGCAAACTTCTACGATGCCCCCATTGCGCACCCGCATCCGCTTCCGCACCAGGAGACCAGCATGAATCACCCCACCCGCCGCACCGTCGTCCAAGGCAGCGCCGCCGCCTTGGGCACCTTGGCCTTTGCGCCGCCCCTGCTGGCCCAGGGGGCCCCGGTGCGCATCGGCTACTCCATGTCGCGCACCGGTCCGTGGACGGTGGGCGCCCAGACCAGCCAGGAGCCAAACTACATTCTGTGGGCCGAGCAGCAAAATGCCGCCGGTGGCCTCAACGTGCAGGGTGTGCGCCGCCGGATCGAGCTGATCGGCGTCGATGACCGCAGCGACATGGAAACCGTGATCCGCACCTACGAGCGGCTGATGGGCAGCGAGCGCGTCGATCTGGTGCTGCCGCCTTGGGGCAGCAGCGCCAACTTTGCCGTTGCCCCACTGGCCAACCGCCACGGCTACCCTTTCCTGGCCCCGACCGCACTCTCTAGGCGCTTGGTCGAGCTGCGCCTGCCCTTTTTCTTTCTGTTGCTGCAACAGCCCGCTGCCATGGTGGGTGCGCTGGTCGACATGTTGCGCGCCAACGGCGTGCGCAGCCTAACCTGCATCTACGTCGATGACCTGTTCGGGCTGGAGAACTTTGCCGCCTTGCGCGTGGCCTTGCAGGGCAGCGGCATCGAGATGGTGGACCACCGCAGCTACCCGCTGGGCGTGCGCGATCTGGCGCCGGTGCTGCGCACGATGAAAGGCCGCAACCCGGACGCCTTTGTCGGTTTCACCTACCCGCCGGATACCGTGCTGGCCAGCCGCCAGTCGCGCGAGATCGCCTTCAACCCGCGCTTTTTCTATGCCTCGGTCGGGACTGCGTTTCCGATGTTTCGCGAAGTCATGACCCCGACCGGCGCCGAAGGCGTGATGGGCATGGGCTCGTGGAACCGCCGCAGCAGCCCCGGGGCGCAGGCCTATTTTGAGGCCCATGTGGCGCGCCACAACCGCGAGCCCGACCGCTGGGCCAGCGGGCACACCTGGGCGGCGCTGGAGATTCTGAGCGCTGCCGTGGCCCGGGTCGGGCTGGATCGGCGGGCCATCCGCGATTTTGTGGCCGGCAACACGCACCGCACCATCGTCGGCGACATCCGCTTCAGTGGCAGCGAAAACGTCGGCACGCCGGGCACGGTGGGGCAGTGGCAACGCGGCGAGTTCGAGGTCGTCTGGCCGCGCGCAGTGGCCACCGCGGCGCTCAACCCGAACAAGCCCGCCTGGTAATTCCACGCCAGCCCTTTACGGCGCGGTCGCCCACCCACGGCCCGCGCCGCACACAGACCTGCACACAGACCTGCACCCACGCACCCACGCACTTTCATGTCCCTTTCTACATGGATCGAGCTGATCGTCTCCGGACTCATCACCGGCGGCATCTATGCGCTCATCGCCCTGGGGCTCAACCTCCAGTACGGGCTGATGCGCATCCTCAACATCGCCCATGGCGAGTTTTTGCTGGTCGGCGCCTTCCTGACCTGGATGGTGCACACCAGCTTTGGCCTGTCGCCGCTGCTGATGTTGCCCGTGACCTTCGGCCTGCTGCTGCTGCTGGGCTGGGTGCTGCACAGGCTGTGCTTCAGGCCGCTGACGCAGACGTCGCCCAATCTGGACGTGTTCGAGGCGCGTGGCCTGATGGTCGCCTTCGGGCTGATGTTCCTAGTCAAGAGCTTCGTCACCTACGTCTGGGGTGGCGACATCCGCGGCTACGACTACCTGTCGCAACCGGTGCACCTAGGGTTTGGCCAGTTTGCCGCCAACAAGCTGCTGATCTTCGCGCTGGCGCTGCTGTTTTGCGCCGCCCTGATCGTGCTGCTGCGCCTGACGCTGCTGGGCAAAGGCGTGCGCGCGCTGATGCAGTCGCCGATGGGCGCGCAACTGGTGGGCATCGACACCAAGCGCTTGCACCCGCTGATGTTTGGCATCGGCCTGGGGCTCTCGGGCGTGGCCGGGGTGCTGCTCTCGATGGCTTACACCATCAGCCCGGACATGGGCCAAGCCTACACCATCACGGCCTTGATCGTCATCGCGCTGGGCGGCTTTGGCAGCATGGGCGGGGCCTTGGTCGGCGGTTTGTTGCTCGGGGTGATCGAGGCCATCGCCATGCATTTCACCAGCCCATCGCTCAAGGCGCTGCTGTCGTATCTGGTTTTCATTGGCGTGCTGGTGTTGCGCCCTGAAGGTTTGTTCACTCGCAAGGGGCGCAAGGCATGAATTCCCGTCAAACGCTGCTGCGCGATGTGCTGATCTTGTTCGCTTTCGCCGGCTGGGCCGTGGCCCTGCCTGGCTTTGCCAGCGATTTCGTGCTCTCGATGGCCCTGACCTGCCTGATGTACGTGGCGCTGTCAACCAGTTGGGCGCTGTTCTGTGGCACCACTCGCTACCTGTCGCTGGCCACGGCGGCCTTCTTCGGCGTCGGTGCCTACACCAGCGCGCTGCTGGTCGAGACCTGGCCCTGGTGGCAGGTGGTGGCGCTGGGAGCGCTGGTCGCGGCGCTGCTGGCGGTGTTCATGGGCGCGCTGGTGCTGCACCTGCGCGGCACCTACTTCGCCATCCTGACCTTTGGCATGACCGAACTCATCCGGCATACCGTCACCTTCTACGAAAGCACGGTCACCGGCACCGTCGGGCGCATGATTCTGGTGGCACCCGACAGCAAGACGGTCTACTACACGGTGCTGCTGCTGGCGGTGGCGGCGGTGGCGACCTCGATCGTGGTGCGCCGCACCCGCTTTGGCCTGGCCATGCAGGGCATCGGCTCCGACGAGCAACGGGCCCAGACCCTGGGCGTGGACACCCGGCTGGTCAAGATCGGTGGCTTTGCCCTGACCGCCGCCTTTGCCGGGGCCGTCGGGGCGGCGATGGCGGTGCGCTGGACCTACATCGACCCGACCACCGTGTTCAACCCCTTCATCGGCTTTCAAACCGTGCTGATCGCGCTCATAGGCGGCGCCATGACGCTGTGGGGGCCGCTGCTGGCAGCGATCCTGTTCAGCATCTTGGCGGAAACCCTGCGCCTGCAGGCGCCCGAGCTGTACATGATGTCGCTGGGCTTGCTGCTGATCCTGTTCGTGCTCTACCTCCCCGGCGGGCTGGCTTCGGTGCGCTGGTTCATGCTGCATGCGGCCTGGAGCGCCCTGCGCGAAGGCTGGCGCGTGCGCCGCTACAGGTGGAGCGGGCAGCAAGCGCGCGACGAAGCGCGCGCGCGCCAACGCGCCCGGGAGCGTCGTCATGTCTGAGCTGCACCCACAAAACCAGCTCCCGCCCTTGCTGGAGGCGAGCGAGATCACGGTGCGTTTTGGCGGCCTGACCGCTGTCGATGGGGTCGATGCGGTGTTTCGCGCCGGCGAACTGGTCGGCATCATCGGCCCCAACGGCGCCGGCAAGACGACCTTTTTCAACGCCATCTCGGGCGTGCTGCGCCCCACCAGCGGCAAGCTGCTGGTGGACGGACACGACCTGATCGGCCGCAACCCGCACCGCTACGCCGCGCACGGCATCGCCCGCACCTTCCAGACCCCGCGCGTGTTTGCCGACATGGCGGTGCGCGACAACGTCGAGTTCGGCTTGAAGTTCGCCGGTCGCCGACCCCGGCCATGGGTCTTCTGGGGCCCTGAGACGCGCGTGCCGTGGGCCTTGCGTACGCCTGAGAGCATCCTGGAGCTGATCGGCTTGGCGCAACTGGGCAACCTGCCCGCAGCAGCCATCACGCCTTCGCAGCAGCGCCTGCTCGAGATCGGCATGGCGCTGGCGACGCGGCCGCGGCTGCTGTTGCTCGACGAGGTTGCCGCCGGGCTGACCGAGGCCGAGCTCGAGAACATGGCGCAACTGATCCGGCGCATCCGCGACGAGCTCGATCTGAGCGTGATCTGGATCGAACACGCCGTCACCACCTTGCTGCGCCACGTCGAGCGCGTGATCGTGCTGCACCAGGGGCGCAAAATCGCCGACGCCAGCCCGGCCGAGGTGGTGCGCAACCCAGACGTGATCGAAGCCTACCTCGGTGACGAGATGGAGAGCACCGCATGATGTGGTACCGCAACACCCCCTTCACCTTGGGCGCGCAAGAGGCCGCCCGGCTGTGGGTCGATGATCTGAGTGCGGGTTATGGCAATTTTCTGGTGCTGCGCAAGCTCTGTTTAGAAGTCAAGCCCGGCCTGACCGTGATCTTGGGGCCCAACGGAGCGGGCAAGTCCACATTGCTCAAAGCCCTCAACGGCCTGATCGGGCGCAGCGGCCATGTCTGGCTCGATGACGCGGAGCTGCCCAGCCAGACGCACGAAATCGTCCGTGCCGGGGTGGCCCTGGTGCCAGAAGGTCGGCAGTTGTTTCCGCAGTTGACGGTGCGCGAGAACCTAGAGCTTGGCGGCTGGCTGGTGCCCAAGGGTGAGCGCGCACGCCGCCTAGAACAGGTCTTGATCGACTTTCCCAAGCTCAAGGAGCGCGCCAGCCAACTGGCCGGCACCATGAGCGGCGGCGAGCAGCAGATGGTGGCGGTGGCGCGCGCGCTGATGAGTGCGCCGCGCTTGCTGATGCTCGACGAGCCTTCGCTTGGCTTGGCGCCGCGCATGGTCGATGAGTTGCTGCTTATCGCGCGGCGCATCGCCGACGCCGGCACGACGGTGCTGATGGTCGAGCAGAACGTGAAAAAGGCGCTGGCCGTGGCCGACCGCGGCTACGTGATGGAGCGCGGCACCCTGGTCGCCAGCGGCGCCGCCAGGCTGCTGGCGCGATCGAACGTGATCCGCGAGGCCTACCTCGGTGCCGCCGCCTGCGCCACCCCACAGCCCGCAACGGCCGCCAAGGCCGCCCGATCGTCGCTGGCCAGCGCACGATCAGCCTAGCCGCACCGCTTTTTTTATCGCTGTCTAATCTGGAGCCCCCCTATGTCTGATTTGTCCATGCTGATCAACGGCCTGAAAGTGAGCGCCGAGCGCGGCGCGACCTTCGAGCGCCGCAACCCGCTCGACGGCACCGTGGCCACCCGGGCCCCAGCGGCCTCACCCGCCGACGCCGTGCTGGCCGTGGAGGCCGCCGCCGAAGCCTTCAGGAGCTGGAGCCAGACCGGGCCCAACGAGCGCCGCTCGCTGCTGCTCAAGGCCGCCGACGCCCTGCAAGCCAGAACCCCGGCCTTCATCGAGGCCATGGCGGCCGAGACCGGGGCCACCGGCCCGTGGGGCGGCTTCAACGTCATGTTGGCCGCCGGCATGATCCGCGAAGCCGCCGCGCTGACCACCCAGGTCGCCGGCGAGGTCATCCCCTCGGACGTACCCGGCAGCTTGGCCATGGGTATGCGCCAGCCAGCCGGTGTGGTGCTGGGCATTGCGCCCTGGAACGCGCCCGTCATCCTCGGGGTGCGCGCCATCGCCACCCCGCTGGCTTGCGGCAACACGGTGGTGCTCAAAGGCAGCGAAAACTGCCCACGCACCCATGCCCTGATCGCCGAAGCCTTCCAAGAGGCCGGCTTTGCCCCCGGCGTCGTCAACTACCTCACCAACGCCCCCGCCGATGCCGCGGCGGTGGTCGATGCCATGATCGCGCATCCGGCGGTGCGCCGCGTCAACTTCACCGGCAGCACCCGAGTCGGCAAGATCATCGCCATCACCTGCGCGCGCCACCTCAAGCCGGTGGTGCTCGAACTCGGCGGCAAGGCGCCCCTGATCGTGCTCGATGACGCCGATATTGAGGACGCCGTCAACGCCGCCGCCTTTGGCTGCTTTGCCAACAGCGGCCAGATCTGCATGAGCACCGAGCGCCTGATCGTCGATCAGAAGGTGGCCGACGAATTCGTGCGCCGCTTTGCCGACAAGGCCAAGGCGCTGCCGCTGGGCGACCCGCGCAAGCCCGAGCCGGTGGTGCTGGGTTCGGTGATCGGCATGCACACCGTGCACCACTGCAACGAGCTGATCGACGACGCGCTGGCCAAAGGCGCCCGGCTGCTCTGCGGCGGCAAGGCCGACAGCACCCTGATGCCAGCCACCTTGCTCGACCACGTGACACCGGCCATGCGCATTTACCACGAGGAGACCTTCGGCCCGGTCAAGTGCATCGTGCGCGTCAAAGACACCCAGCAGGCCGTGGCCTGCGCCAACGACAACGAATACGGCTTGTCGGCCGCCGTCTTTGGCGCCGACCTGGCGCGCGCCTTCAATGTGGCGCGCCAGATCGACACCGGCATCTGCCACGTCAACGGCCCCACGGTGCACGACGAAGCCCAGATGCCCTTTGGCGGCGTCAAGGGCTCGGGCATGGGGCGCTTCGGCGGGCGCGCCGGCATCGCCGAGTTCACCGATTTGCGCTGGATCACGGTGCAAACGCAACCGCGGCACTACCCGTTCTGACCAGCGCCCGCTAGGCCCTCATTCAACACGCGCTGCCTTCGCTTTTTCTTTCACCCATCACACCGGCTTTGACCGCTAGGAGACAAACATGACCCAACCCCCCCGCCTTTCCCGCCGCCACGTGCTCGCCATGGGCGCCGGCCTCGCCTTGAGCGCGCCGCTGCTGCCCGCGCTGGCGCAGTCCTTCCCGACCCGGCCGCTGCGCCTGGTCGTCAACTTCGCACCGGGCAGCACGCCCGACATCGTGGCGCGTGCGGTGGGGCAGCAAATTTCACAATCGCTGGGGCAGCCGGTGGTGGTCGAGAACCGCTCTGGCGGCGGCGGCATGATTGGCCTCAACGCCGTGCACACGTCTGCGCCCGACGGCTACACGCTGGGGCTGATTGCCGGCAGCACCATGGTCATCGGGCCGCACCTGCTGCGCAAGACCTACGACCCGCTGCGCGAGATGGTGCCGGTGGCGGCGGCGGCGCGCTTCGAGCTGTTCTTGGTCACGCGCGCCGGCCTGCCCTTCGACGACTACGCCGGCTTGATCCGCCACATGCGCGCCAACCCGGGCCGGCTGAATTTTGGCTCACCCGGCAATGGCAGCTCGCCGCACATCGCCGCCGAGATGCTGCAGGCAGCCACCCAGACCCAAGCGGTGCACATCCCGTACCGCGGCTCGGCCGACGTCATGCAGGCCTTGCTGGCCGGCACGGTCGATTGGGCGTTTGATCCGGGCGTGTCGTTCCAGCACGTGCGCGCCGGTCGCCTGCGCATGTTGGCCGTCACCGGGGAGCGGCGGGTCGAGCAGTTTGCCAACGTCGCCACGCTGCGCGAACTGGGCTTGGCCGATTTCGACGTGGGCACCTCGCATGGCTTTTGGGCTCCGCCCGGCACACCAGCGCCCATCGTCGAGCGCCTCAACCGCGAGATCAACAGCGCCCTAGCCGTGCAGAGCGTGATCGACCCGATCCGCGGCTTTGGCGCCCAACCCACGCCCTTGACGCCGGCCCAGCTTCTGGCGCTGTCGCGCACCGACAGCGAGCGTTACGGCCGGGTGGTGCGCGAGCGCAACATCACGGCGGACTAAAGCGGCGCGTGCACGCAGCGGCTGGCAAGCAGCGATGATGCGCGCTTGAGAGGGCGCCCCCTCAGTCGCCCACGCCGGGCGCCAGCGTGTCCACCCAGAGCGCGAACTCGATGTCGCGCAGGCTCAAGCCCCCCACTTCGTGGGTGGTGAAGGCGATGTCAACCCGGTTGTACACATTGGCCCACTCGGGGTGGTGGTTGCGCTGCTCGGCCGCCAACGCGACCCGGCTCATGAAGCCGAAAGCGGCGTTGAAATCGCTGAACACCAAACACCGCTCCAGCGCGTGGCGCTGCGGGTTGAAGCGCCACAGCGGCAGGCGTTCGATCTGGGCTTGCAGGGCCGCCCCTTCGAGTTTTTTCATGGTCTGCTCTGCTCCTGTGTCTGGGCGTTACCGGGTGGGCAGGGCTGCGGGGCCTACGGGGGCCGTGCAATCGACGGACCCGAACACCTGCGCCCACAGCGCCCGCACCGCCGCGCTGTGCTCGGCCACCAGCTCTGGGGCGATCTGTGTGCTGGCTTCGTCCAGCCGCGCCCGGTGCTGGCGCTGGCGCAGGGCGCGGTAGGCGCGCGCGGCCGCCTGCCCCATGCCAGCGGGCAGCAGCTCGGCTTGTTCGGCGGCGTGCAGCAAGGCGATGTTGCCGCTGTTGGCGCACAGCGCCGGGTGCGCGGCGGCGTGCGCCAGCACCAGGTGCTGCACCGCAAACTCGACATCGACCATGCCGCCGGGGCTGTGCTTGATGTCGAACAACCCCGCACGCACCGGATGCGCTTGGCGCAAGCGCTCGCGCATGGCGCAGATTTCGGCCGCCAGTGCGGCGCTCGAGCGCGGCGCCGTCAGCACCGCCAGACGCACATCCTCGAAGCGCTGCACCAAGTCGGGCGGCCCGAGCACGCAGCGCGCGCGCGTGATCGCTTGGTGCTCCCAAGTCCAGGCAGTGTTGCTGCCTCGGTTTTGCTGGTAGTGCGCAAAGGCGTCGAAGCTGGTCACCAGCAGACCCGAGTTGCCGTTGGGGCGCAGCGCGGTGTCGATCTCGTACAGATCGCCCTCGCCGGTCTTGACGGTGAGCCAGTTGATGAGCTTGCGCACCAAGGTGGCATAGACCTCGCTGGAGCGCTCGTCTGGGTCGTCGTAAACGAACACGATGTCGAGGTCGCTGCCGTAGCCCAGCTCTTTGCCGCCGAGCTTGCCGTAGCCGATGATGGCGCAGCGCGGCTCGTCGCGGTGGCGCTGCTTGAGGCGCTGCCAGCACCAGCGGCCGCTCACGCGCAGCACGGCGTCGGCCAGGGCGCTCAGGTCGTCGGCCACCTGCTCGACCGTGAGCACGCCTTCGACGTCACGCGCCAGCGTGCGAAAAACCTCGGCGTGGTGCGCGCGACGCAGCAGGTCGAGCAGCGCCTCTTCGTCGTCGTCGCCGCCGGCGGCCAGCGCCTGGCGGCGCGCCTCGAGGTCGGCCTCGAACTGCGGCGCCTCGAAGCGCTCTTGGTACAGCTGCTGCCCGGCCAAGTCGTCGATCACACCGGGATGGCGCAACAGGTAGCGCGCCGGCCACTGGGCGGCACCGAGCATGCGCAGCAGCCGCTCGTGCACCGCCGGGCGCTCTTGCAGCAACGCCAGGTAGCTCTCGCGGCGCAGCAGCGGCTCGATCCAGTCGCACAAGCGCAGCGCCGCGCCCTCGCTCACCCGCCCTTCATTGAGCCAGGCACCGGTGCGCTGCAACAGCCGCAGCAGGCGCTGGCGCGCGCTCTCGCGCAAACCCTGCACGCGCGGCGACTCGGCCCACTGCGCCACCCGCAGCCCCAACCCCGGCGGCAGTTGCGCCAGCACAGTGAGCCAATCGTGGCTGGGCGCTGCCGGTGCGTGGCCGTTGCAGCCTTTGCCGTTGCAGGGCAGCGCACCGGCCCCGAGCAGGGTGTCGAACTCTTGCGCCACCAGTTCGCGCTGGGCGTCGAGCACACACAAAAAAGCGGCGGTGTCGGAAAAACCCAAGGTCTGGGCAATCCAGCTCAGGTCGTCGTCGCGCGTGGGCAGCAGATGGGTTTGCTGGTCGTCCAGGTACTGGATGCGGTGCTCCACCTTGCGCAGCAGCTCGTAGGCCTGCGCCAGCGCGGCCGCCTTGGGCTCGGGCATCAGGCCGGCGCGCACCAGCCGCTTCAGCGCCTCCAGCGTGGCGCGGGTGCGCAGCTCGGGGAACTGGCCGGCACGCACCACCTGCAGCAGCTGCACCGTGAACTCGATCTCGCGGATGCCGCCGCGCGAGAGCTTGACGTCGTTCAAGCGGCCCGGGTTGCCCGCCGCCCGTTTGGCCGCGTGCTCCCGAATCTGCTGGTGCAGGCTGCGCAGCGCATCGAACACGCTGTAGTCGAGGTAGCGCCTGAACACAAAGGGCTGCACCAGGGCGCGCAGCGCCTGCGGGTGGTCGGTGTCCAGCACTTGCTGCGGCGCCACGACGCGGCTTTTGAGCCAGGCAAAGCGCTCCCATTCGCGCCCCTGCACCAAAAAATACTCCTCGAGCGCGTCGAGCGAGAGCGCGGGCGGGCCCGAGTTGCCGTTGGGCCGCAACGCCAGATCGACCCGAAACACCTGGCCGTGCTCGGTGTTGTCGCCTATCAGGCTGTAAATGCGCTTGACCGCCTTGGCAAAATACTCGTGGTTGCTGATGCGCCCGCGCCCGAGCGCGTTGCCGCGCGTTTCGCCGTCTTGGTCGTAGACGTAGATCAGGTCGATGTCACTCGACACGTTGAGCTCGCGCGCCCCCAGCTTGCCCATGCCCACGATCCACAACTCGGCCCGGCGCCACCCGGCCGCAGCCTTTGCATTTGCGGCGGTTGCAGAGGTTGCGGCAAGCGCTTCATCCGGGCACGTGGGCGCGCCATGGACCTCGTCGAGCTCGCTCAAAGCCACCTGCAAAGCGGTGTCGAGCGCGAGTTCGGCCAGATCGGTCATGGCCCCGGTGACCAGTGCCAGCGGGGCCTCGTGCTCCACGTCCAACACCGCGAGCCGCTCGAGCACCAAATGGCGCAGCACGCGCAGGGCCGCAGGCGTGTCCAAGCCCCCCGCTTGCAGCGCCGCCAGCGTCTGGCGCATGGCAGCGGCCGTGGGCGGCCCCGGCGGCAACAGCGCCAGCTCGGCGTGGTAGCGGCGCCGGATGCGTTGCACGAAGCGCGAGTGGGCCGCGGCTTCGAGAGCTTTTGATACAACTTGGTCCGGGCCGCCAGGGCCCAAAGTGGCGCTAACCATCATAATTTGGTGTGCTCGATAAACCCCGCCCCCCCCATCCACCGCGCTGGCTGCACTGGCAGGCCCGGCTGCTGCGTGCGCTGTTGTGGCTGCTGGTGGCGGCGTGGCTGCTGCTGGGGCTCAGTTGGGTGGCGTTGCATCAGCTCATTGTGCCAAGAGTTGACCAATGGCGTCCGGCGCTGGAGCGCATGGCCAGCGAGGCGCTGGGGGTGAAGGTCGAGATCGGGGCCCTGACGGCCAACTCCAGCGGCCCGGTGCCCAGCCTGCAACTGCGCGACGTGGTGCTGCGCGACGCCGCCGGCGCCGAAGCGCTGCGCCTGCCCAGCGTGCGCGCCGCGTTGTCGCTGCCCTCGTTGTGGCGGCTGGGCTTTGATCAGATCGTGGTCGAAGGCGCGGTGCTGGAGTTGCGCCGCAGCACCGATGGGCGCTGGCTGCTGGGCGGCATCGATCTGGGCCACCTCGAACGCACCGGCGACGAAAGCCCGCTGGCCGACTGGTTGCTGGGGCAAACCGAGCTGGCCCTGTTGCAAGGCACATTGCGCTGGCACGACCAGACCCGCCCCACGCTGCCCGTGGCCGAGTTCACGGGCATCGACCTGGTGCTGCGCAACCCCGGGCGCCAGCACCAGTTCCGGCTCGACGCCACCCCGCCCGCGCACTGGGGCCAGCGCCTGAGCGTGCGCGGCGATTTCACCCGCGCGTTCTGGCAACTGCGCCCGAGCCAGTGGCGCTATTGGCGCGGCACCCTTTATGCCGATCTGCCGTGGGTCGATTGGGCGCACATGGGGCGCTACATCGATGCACCCAACTGGCTGGGTTTGCAGGTGCAACAGGGGCAGGGAGCGGCGCGCTTGTGGCTCGATTGGCAGCGCGGCGCGCTGCGCCAGGCCAGCGCCGACCTCGGTTTGCAACGGGTGCAGCTGCAGTGGCCCGAGGTGGCGCAGCCATTCGAGTTGCAAAACCTGCAAACCCGGCTCGAGTTGCAGCACGAGGGGCTGCAAACCACTTTGAGCACCCACGGGCTGGGCTTTCGCACCGCCGACGGGCTGGTGTGGCCGGGCGGCAACGTGCGCCACCTGCACACCCGCAGCAGCGACACGGCACCGGCCGGTTTTGCGCTCCAGGCCGAGCGGCTCGATGCGCAGGTGCTGAGCCAACTGGCGCTGCAACTGCCCCTGCCCGCGCTCGCGCACCAGTGGTTGCGCGACACCGCCCCCAGCGGCTTGGTGGAGCAGATACAGATGCAATGGAGCGCCGCCCAAGCTGCGGGCGCAGGCCAAACCGCAGGCGCCGACCAGACCGGGGCCGCAGCCAGCTGGAGCGCCAGCGGCCGCCTGCGCAACGTCGGGCTGCGCGCTGGGGCTGCTCCGCCGGTGTACCGCCATGCGAAGGGCTGGGACGTGCACACGCCCGGGCGCCCCGGCATCGGCGGCGCCGACCTCGACTTCAACCTCACCTCGAGCGGCGGGCAGGCCGAGCTGCGGCTCGACAACGGGCACCTCGATCTGCCCGGCGTCTTTGCCCAACCCAGGGTGACGCTGCAGCGGCTGCAAGCCGGCCTGAGCTGGCGCGTGGTAGGCGATCAGATCACCGTCGAAGTGCCGCGCCTGCTGCTGCGCAACCCCGACCTCGAAGCCGAGCTGCAGCTGAACTGGCGCAGCGCCGACCCGGCCCTGAGCCCGGCGCGCGCGCGTTTTCCGGGGGTGATCGAGCTCGATGGCCGCATCCTGCGCGCCGACGCGGCGCAGGTGGTGCGCTACCTGCCGCTCAACGTGGGACCGGAGACCAAAGCCTGGCTGCGCAGCGCCATCGTCGCCGGGCGCATCGAGCAAGCGCTGGTGCGGGTGCGCGGCGATCTGAGGAACTTTCCCTATCAGCAGCCGGGCAGCGGCGTGTTCACGCTCGAGGCACCGTTGCATGACGTGCAACTCGACTACGCCCCGGCGCACCTGCTGCCGGCGGGCAGCCCGCCTTGGCCCACCCTGCAGGTGCCACAGGCGCGCCTGCTGATCGAGGGCACGCGCTTGCGCCTGGAACAAGCCAGCGCCCAAGTGCGCCTTTGGCCGCAGTTGCGCATCGTGCAGGCCCAAGCTGAAATCCCCGACTTCATGGCCACCGAGCCGCAACTGCGCGTAAACGGCCAATTGCGCGGCCCGGCCACCGACGCCTTGGCTTTGGTGCGCAGCTCGCCGCTGCGCCAAATGACCGAGGCCGCGCTCGACCAGGCCCAGGCCAGCGGCGCGCTCGAGCTGGGGCTGCAACTCGAGATGCCGCTCAACGACACCAACGCCACCCGCGTGCGCGGGCAGTTGCGTTTTGCGGGCAACGAGCTGCGCATCGGCCCCGAAAGCCCGACCCTGCAGGCGCTGCACGGGGTGCTGAACTTCAGCGAAAGCGGCTTCGACATCCCCGCCGCCAGCGCCCAGATGCTGGGCGGGCCGCTGCGTTTCTCGGGGCGCATGGCCACCGAGCAGGGCCAGTCGGTGCTGCGCTTGCGCGGCACCGGCCAAGCCACGGCGCTGGGCCTGTCCCAAGCCGAGCCGTGGCCTTGGCTGGCCCCGCTGGGGCGTGCCGGCAGCGGCAGCGCCACCTACCAGGCCGAACTGCGCATCGGCCCCGAGGGCACCTCGGTGCAGGTGGACTCCAACCTGCAGGGCCTGGCGCTGCAGCTGCCCGCGCCGCTGAGCAAAAGCGCCGAGGCGGCGCTGCCGCTGCGGCTGCGCATCGAGCCGCTGGCCGGTGCCCCTAGAGGGGCCACACGCGACGAATTGCAGCTCGAACTGGGCAGCAGCCCCACCCCTTGGCTCAGCCTGCACTACCAACGCGAGCACCGTGGCGCGGCCACCCGCGTGCTGCGCGGCAGCGTGGCCGTGCGCAGCGCGCGCCCGGCGCTGCCCGCCTTGGGCGTGCTGGCCGCGCTCGATCTGGGCGATTTCGACGCCGACGCTTGGGCACGCCTCTACGCTGCCCCCCAAGTGACGCCTGCGCCCACAACAGCCGCCGCTCCGGCACCAGCCGCCAGCGCGCTCAGCCTGCAAGACAGCCGCCCCTACTGGCCCACGCAGTGGCGGCTGCAAGCTGCGCGAATCACCCACTCCGGCCGCAGCTGGCACGACCTGAGCTTGAGCGGCAGCTTGGAGCGCGACACCTGGCGCGCAACGGTGGTGGCGCGCGAACTGGCCGGGCAACTCAGCTACCGAGCTGGCGGCCCCCAAGCGGCCGGCTTGGTGCACGCGCGCCTGAGCCGCCTCGACTGGCCGCGCGCCGGCGTCGAGCAGCCAGCCGAGCAGGTGCTGCAACAACCCAACGCCATGCCGGCCATCGACTTGGTGATCGAGCGCCTGCGCCTAGACGGGCGCGAACTCGGACGGCTGGAGGTGCAGGCCGCGAGCCGCGTCGCCACCCAAGGGCCGCAGGCGGGCGTATCGGAATGGCGCCTGAATGCGCTGACGCTCAACACGCCCGAAGCCACCCTCAAAGCCAGCGGCAACTGGGTCGCGCACGGGCTCGATGCCACCGCCCGGCGCACCGCCTTGCGCCTTGAACTCGACATCCGCGACGCCGGTGCCTTGCTCACGCGCATGGGCCAGCCGCAGACCATCCGCGGCGGCCAAGGCCGCATCGAGGGCCATTTGGGTTGGCTGGGTTCGCCCTTGAACTTCGACACCCCCAGCCTGAGCGGCGAGCTGCAGCTCGACGTCGGGCGCGGCCAGTTTCTGCGCGCCGAACCCGGGGTAGCCAAGCTGATCGGGGTGCTCAGCCTGCAGGCGCTGCCGCGGCGGCTGATGCTGGATTTTCGCGACGTGTTCAGCGAAGGCTTTGCGTTCGACTTCATCCGCGGCAACGTCTCCATCGCCCAAGGCGTGGCGCGCAGCAACAACCTGCAGATGAAGGGCATCAACGCCGCCGTGCTGCTGGAGGGCAGCGCCGACACCGTGCGCGAAACCCAGGACCTGCGCGTGGTGGTGGTACCCGAGCTCAACGCCGACACCGTCTCGCTGGTGGCCACCCTCATCAACCCGATCACCGGCTTGGGCGCTTTTTTGGCCCAATTTCTGCTGCGCCAGCCTCTGCAGCAAGCCGCCACGCGCGAGTTTCACATCACCGGCCCTTGGGCCGACCCCGTGGTCACGCCGGTGCAGCGCCAGCCCGCCGCCCGCCCCGACCCCAACGCACCCACCGGAGCGCAATAAAAAATGAAAATCGCCACCTTGCAAATGGTCTCGGGCAGCCAGCTCCAAGCCAACCTCGACCAAGCCCAAGCCTTGCTGCAACAAGCCAGCCAGGCCGGCGCCGAACTGGCCGTGCTGCCCGAGTACTTTTGCCTCATGGGCCAGCGCGAGACCGACAAGCTGGCGCTGGCCGAGGCCCACGGCAGCGGCCCGATCCAGGAATTTTTGGCCGCTGCGGCGCGCCAATACGGGCTCTGGGTCGTCGGTGGCACGCTGCCGCTGCAAAGCCCGGCGCCCGATCGCGTGGCCAACGCCTGTTTGGTTTACGGCCCCAGCGGCCAGCCGGTGGCGCGCTACGACAAGATCCACCTCTTTTGCTACGACAACGGGCGCGAGCGCTACGACGAAGCGGCGGTGCTGGTGGCCGGCAACACGCCCGTGGCCTTTGAGCTCAACGACCGCAGCGGCCAGCGCTGGCGCGTGGGCCTGAGCGTGTGCTACGACCTGCGCTTCCCCGAGCTCTACCGGCAGCTGCAGGCCGATTTGCTGCTGGTGCCCGCCGCCTTCACCCACGGCACCGGGCAGGCGCACTGGGAGCTGTTGCTGCGCGCGCGCGCGATCGAAAACCTGGCTTACGTGGCCGCCAGCGCCCAAGGCGGGCAGCACGACAACGGCCGCCAGACTTGGGGCCAAAGCATGGTCATCGACCCCTGGGGCAACGTGCTGGCGCAGCGCGCCAGCGGGCCCGGCGTGGTACTGGCTGATCTTGATTGGGCCCGGCTGCAACAGGTGCGCCAGCAGCTGCCGGCGCTGCAGCACCGGCGCTTTCACACCCCGCCGTGCCAGCCCTGAACCCGGCCCTTAACTCGGCCCTAAACCCTGCCTTGGTGCTGCGCCGGCTGTTGTGGCTGCTGGCCGGCCTGCTGCTGGCGGCCCTGTTTGCGCTGCTGGTATTTTTGCTGCGCGAATACCAGCACGGTCAGATTCAAGAGGCGCTGGAGCGCGAGGCCGCACGCATGAGCTTGGATGTGCGCAGCGGGCTGGCACGCAGCGTGCAAGACCTGCACGCCCTGCAAAGCGTGGCCCCCAGCCCAGCCTTCTGGCCCAGCGCCGCGGCCGATCTGCTGAGCTCGCAGCGCAAACTGGTGCACCTCGAGTGGCGCGACCCAACCCACAGCGTTTTGGTGGAGCGGCTGTCGCCCTTTTGGCCGACGCTGCACGCGATGCGCCCGCGCCACGACGCCCTCATCGACGTGCGCCAGACCTGCGCGCTGGCGCGCCGCCTCGATGAAGCGGCTTATTCGAGCAGCTACTTCTGGCCACTGCCACAGGGCCGGGGCGTCGAGCTGATGGAGCTCTGCCTGCCCCTAAAGCGCAACGGTCGCCCCGACGGCTACCTGGTGGCCACTTACGCCATGGCGGGGCTGCTGGCCGAGCTCATCCCCACCGAGGCCCAGCGCGGGCGGCGCCTGTCGTGGACCGAAGCCGATGGCACCCGCTTGGTCATGGTCGGTGAGCTGGCCGAGCCGGGGCCAGCCCTGCACCGCGCCAGCCAACTGGTGGCGCTGCCGGGCGCCACGTGGGTGCTGCTGGTCGAACAAAGCGGTGGCACCGAACACCCCGCCGTTGCCGCGCTGCCGCTGGCGGTGGGGGCGCTGGCGCTGGGGTTGCTCACCCTGTTGGCGCTGCTGCTGCGCGACCTGCGCCGGCGCCAGCGCGCCGAAAGCCAATTGGCCGAGGCGCTGGCCTTTAGGCAGGCCATGGAAGATTCGCTCCTGACCGGTCTGCGCGCGCTCGACCTGAACGGTCGCCTGACCTACGTCAACCCGGCTTTTTGCCAGATGGTGGGGCGCAGCGCCGAGCAGCTCTTGGGCACCAGCATTCCGGCCCCCTACTGGCCGACCGAACAGATCGAGGAATACCGCCAGCGCCTGCAAGCGCGGCTGGCGGGCAAAAGCTCGCCACGCGAGGGCTTCGAGTCGGTGTTCATGCGCGCCGACGGCAGCCGCCTGCCGGTGCGCGTGATCGAAGCGCCGCTGGTGGACGCCCAAGGCCGCCAGACCGGCTGGATGAGCGCGATCCTGGACTTGAGCGAACAGCGGCGCAACGAAGAGCTGCTGCGCGCCTCGCAAGAGCGCTTGCAGGCCACGGCGCGGCTGGCCATGGCCGGCGAGATGGCCTCGCTCATCAGCCACGAGCTCAACCAACCCTTGGCCGCCATCGCCAGCTACGCCAGCGGCTCTTTGAACCTGCTGCCCGAGCCGAACAAGCCTGAGGTCAAGCCCGAGGCCAAACCCGAAACCGGCCCCGGAACCGTTCCCGAGCCAAACCCCGAGGCCGAGGCCGAGCCCGAGCCCACCCGCCTCGTGCGCAGCGCCTTGCAGCGCATCAGCGAGCAAGCCGAGCGCGCCGGCAAAGTCATCAAAAGCGTGGCCGACTTGGTGCGCCAGCGCGACCGCGAGCGCGTGGCGGTGTCACCGGCCGACCTGTTTCAAGGCATCTGGCCGCTGTTGCAGCTGCAGGCACGGCAGCAGCACATCGAGCTCGCGCTCGACATCGAACCCGGCTGCCCAGCGGTCTGGTGCCAGCGCACCATGATCGAACAGGTGCTGCTCAACCTGGCGCGCAACGGCATGCAAGCCATGCCAGCGGGCAACCCGCCGGCCAGCTCGGGGCTGCGCCGCCTGCGCCTGAGCGCCGGCCGGGGCCTGCATGGCCGCGGCGAGGGCGTCGAGTTTGCCGTCGCCGACCACGGACTGGGCATCAGCCAGGAGCAGGCCGAGCAGTTGTACACGCCCTTTTTCACCACCAAGCCCGAGGGCATGGGCTTGGGGCTGAGCCTGTGCCGAACCGTGATCGAACAGCACAGCGGCGCGCTGCAATACAGCGCCCAGCAGCCACGGGGCACGGTGTTTCGCTTCACCCTGCCCACGGCACCCGCTTGAGCAGCCAAACCGGCCCGCTTGGCGCACAAGGCCCTATCATCCACCCCCATGAATTACAGCGCCTCCCCGCAAGGCTGCGTCCACATCGTGGACGACGACGCCGCCGTGCGCGAAGCGCTGGGCTGGCTGCTGCGCACGCGCCGCCTGCTCAGCAGCGCCTACCCGAGCGCCGAGGCGTTCTGGGACTGCGCCCAAAGCTGGGCCGAGCCCACCGAGGCGGCCTGCCTGCTGCTGGATTTGCGCCTGCCCGGCCAGAGCGGGCTGGCCTTGTACGAGCGCCTGCCCGCCCTCGTGGGCTGCGCGGCCATGCCGGTGATTTTTCTGAGCGGCCACGCCGACGTCGCCACCGCCGTCGAGGCGGTCAAGCGCGGGGCCTTCGATTTTTGCGAAAAACCGTTTTCCGACAACGCCCTGGTGGACCGCGTCGAGCAGGCGCTGCGGCACTCGGGGCAGTTGCTGGCGCAGCGCCGCGAGGCGCAACGGCGCCAGTCGCTGGTCGGCAGCCTGACCGAACGCGAGCGCGCCGTCATGCGCCTGATCGCCGCTGGCCTGCCCAACAAGTTGGTGGCCGAGCAGTTGCACATCAGCGTGCGCACGGTCGAGGTGCACCGCGCCCACGTGTTCGACAAACTGGGGGTGCGCTCTGCCGTCGATCTGGTGCATCTGCTGCGCGATCTCTGAGGCGCCCCCTTCATCGCCCGCCACCACCCCAATCTCTTCGAGCCATCCGTGTCGCCCCCACCCCTGCTTTTGAACGCCCTGCGGCCCGCCCCGGTTTGGCCCACCCCCTCTTCGCCCACTCTCGCTTGGGCCAGCCGGCCGCAGCGCGCGCACCTGCTTCTGGCCAGCCTGCTGGCCGGCCTGCTGCTGGCCGGCTGCGCCACCCCGCCCCCCGTTGCGGATGCCCCCGCCGCTGCGCCTGCTCCCCTAGAGGCGCCGCCTGCGCCCCGGGTTGCGGTGCCCGAGCCGCCCCCCACCCCCGGCGCCCGCCCGGCCAGCGGCTTTGACGAAATCTGGCCCGAGCCCGTGCTCGGCCCCGAGGCCGCCGTCTGGCAATGGGCCGAGTCGCAGCCGCTGCCGGCGCCGCTCGTGCGCGCCAACAGCCGGTGGCAGCCGGTGCGCTGGAGCGAACTGCCCGGCTGGGGCCGCGACGCCCTGCCCCAAGCCTGGAACGCCTGGCTGCGCAGCTGCGAGCGCCCGGCCCCCACCCTGGGCGCCCTGTGCCAGGAGGTGCGCCGCCTGAGCATCGCCAGCGCCAGCGCGCAGCACGAGTGGATGATGCGCCACCTGCAGCCCTTTCGCGTGCAGTCGCTCGAGGGCAACCCGCGCGGCCTGCTCACCGGCTACTACGAGCCGCTGCTGCACGCCAACCGGGTGCGCCAAGGCCCCTACCAGACCCCCTTGCACGCCGTGCCCCCCGGCCTGAGCCGGGATCGGCCCTGGTTCAGCCGCCAGCAGATGGCCACCGACCCGCAGGCGCTGGCGCAGCTGCAGGGGCGCGAAATCGTCTGGCTGGCCGATCCGCTCGATGCGCTGCTGCTGCAAATCCAGGGTTCGGGCCGGGTGCTGGTGCGCGAACCCGACGGCCGCCAGCAACTGGTGCGGCTGGCCTTTGCCGGCCACAACGGGCACCCCTACCGCAGCGTCGGGCGCTGGCTGCTGGACCGCGGCGCCATCCGCGCCGGCACCTGGGAGGCCATCCGCGCCTGGGCCGCCGCCCACCCCGAGCAGATCAACGAGATGCTGTGGAGCAACCCGCGCACGGTGTTTTTTCGCGAAGAAAGCCTGAACGAACTCGAGGCCCAGTTTGGCCCGCGCGGCGCCCAGGGCGTGGCGCTCACGCCGGGGCGCTCGATCGCCGTCGATCCGCGCAGCATCCCCTACGGCACCCCGGTCTGGCTGCACTCCAGCGGCCCCTTCATCGAGCTGCGCCGCCTCGTGCTGGCGCAAGACACCGGGGCCGCCATCGTCGGCGCGGCGCGGGCCGATTTCTTCACCGGCTGGGGCGAGCAGGCGTTCTTTCAGGCCGCCGGCATCAAACAGCCGGTGCACCTGTGGGCGCTGTGGCCGCGCAGCGCCCCATGAGCACCCGCGCCTGCCCGCAGCGCGTGGGCATCCTCACCGGCGGCGGCGACTGCCCGGGCCTCAACGCCGTCATCCGCGCCGTCACCCAGTCGCTGCTGCGCCAGTGCGGCGCCGAGGTGATCGGCATCGAAGACGGCTTTGCCGGCCTGCTGTGCGAGCCCGCGCGCGCCCGCCGCCTCGACTGGGACGCGGTGAGCGGCATCTTGCTGCTCGGCGGCACCATTTTGGGCTCCAGCAACCGCGCCAACCCGCTGGCCAGCGCCCAAGCCACGGCGCTGGCGCTGGCCAATGTGCGCCGCCTCGGGCTCGATGCGCTGGTGGTGATCGGCGGCGACGGCAGCATGACGATCGCGCACGGGCTGGCGCAGCAGGGGCTGGCCATCGTCGGGGTGCCCAAAACCATCGACAACGACCTCTACGGCTGCGAGCGCAGCTTTGGTTTTGACACCGCCGTGGCCACCGTGACCGAGGCGCTGGAGCGCATCCAGACCACCGCGCACAGCCACCACCGGGTCATGATCGTCGAGACCATGGGCCGCTGGGCCGGCTGGATCGCGCTCGAATCCGGCTTGGCCGGGGCCGCCGACGCGATCTTGCTGCCCGAGCTCGATTACGACCTGCCCACTCTGGCGCGCCACTGCCAAGCGCGGCTGCAGCGCGAGCGCTACAGCGTGATCTGCATCGGCGAAGGGGCCAAGGCGCAGGGCGGCGCGCCCACGCTGCAAACCAGCCCGGCGCTGCCCGCAGACGGCCACCCCGTGCCGCGCTTGGGCGGGGTGGCGCACCAGTTGAGCGCGCAGCTGCAGCCGCTGCTGGATGCCGAGGTGCGCGCCACCGTGCTCGGCCACGTGCAGCGCGGCGGCAGCCCCACGCCTTTCGACCGCGTGCTCGCCACCCTGTACGGCAACCAAGCGGCGCAGCTGCTGCTGCAGGGCCAGTTTGGCTGCATGGTCACGCTCAGCGGCGGGCAACTGGGCCACATCGCACTGGCCGAGGTAGCCCAGCAGCAGCGCACCGTGCCAGCCGGGCACCCGCTGCTGCAAGCGGCGCAGCAGATCGGGGTCTGCTTGGGGCAGGCGGATCGAGACCGCGCCCACAGACCGCCCTTGGACCACCCCTAGACCCCCCATGAACACGATAATTTGTCGCCAAACTTACAAATTATTTCAAGCCGATGAAAAATCAGGCGGGGCAGGCGGATAATCGAATTTTTAAAAATTTTCGGAGACGTCCATGTTCAAACTGAAACTGCTGGCCCTGTCTGTTGCCTTGGCGCTGGGCGTGGCAAGTGCCGCGCACAGCAAAACCTTCCGCTGGTCCAGCGCCAGCGACATCCCCACCTGGGACATCCACGCACAAAACAACGCCTTGGGCAATGGCGTGCACGCCTCGGTCTATGAGTCGCTGGTCTATTACAACAGCCGCACCTTCCGCATCGAGCCCAAGCTGGCCACCGCCTGGACCCAAGTCAGCCCGAACCAGCTGCGCCTGACGCTGCGCCAAGGCGTGCAGTTCCACGACGGCACGCCCTTCACCGCCGAGGACGCCGTCTTTTCGCTGCAGCGCGCCATGGCGCCGACCTCCAACTTTTCCATCTTCACCCAAGGCATCGAGCGCGTGGTGCGTGTCGATGCGCGCACCATCGACATCTTCACCCGCGGCCCCAATCCGGTGCTGCTCAACCAGCTCACCGAGCTGCGCATCATGAGCCGCGCCTGGGCCGAGCGCAACCGCTCGCTCGAGCCGATGAACATCCGCACCCGCGAAGAAAACTTCGCGCACCGCAACGCCATGGGCACCGGGCCGTTTCGGCTGCGCTCCTGGCAGCCCGATCAGCGCATGGTGCTCGAGCGCAACCCCAACCACTGGGGCGGCGTCACGTCCAACGTGACCGAGATCATCTACACCCCGATCAGCTCCGACGCCACGCGCATGGCGGCCCTGCTCTCGGGCGAGGTGGACTTTGTGCTCGATCCGACGCCGCAAGACCTGCCGCGGGTGCGCGCCAACGCCGCCCTGCGCGTGCTCGACGGGGTCGAGAACCGCACCATCTTTTTGGGCATGGACCAGCACCGGCCCGAACTGGTGGGCAGCGACGTGCGCGGCCGCAACCCGCTGCAAGACCTGCGCGTGCGCCGCGCGCTCTACCAGGCCATCGACATCAACGCCATCCACCGCGTCACCATGCGCGGCTTAAGCCAAAACACCGGCGCGCTGGTGGCGCCGATGGTGGCCGGCTGGACCGAGGGCGTGCACCAGCGCCTGCCTTTCGATCAGGCCGCCGCGCAGCGCCTGCTGGCCGAGGCCGGCTTCCCCAACGGCTTTGAGGTCGATTTCGCCTGCCCCAACAACCGCTACATCAACGACGAGCAGATCTGCCAGGCCATCACCGCCATGTGGGCACGGGTCGGCATTCGGGCCCGGCTGCGCACCCTGCCCCTCACCACCTACTTCCCCATGATCCAGCGCTATGAAGCCAGCATCTACATGCTGGGCTGGGGCGTGCCGACCTTCGACGCGCTCTACAGCCTGCAGTCGCTGGTGCGCACCGTCGGCCCGGGCGGCGACGGCAACTTCAACGCCGGCCGCTTCAGCAACCCACAGCTCGATGCCATCATCGACCGCATCAAGACCGAGACCGACCCGCACATCCGCCCGCGCCTGCTGACGCAAGCGCTGCAGATGCACAACGACGACATTGCCCACATTCCGCTGCACAACCAGATCATCCCGTGGGCCATGCGCGCCAACGTGCAGATCGTACATCGGCCCGACAACCGCATCGACTGGCGCATCCTGAACCTCAACTAAGCCACCCGCCGCCCAGAGGTACCAGCCCCTAGCGCGCCGCTGCGGCCCCACACGGGCCGCAGCGGCGGTGCTTATTTATGGCGTGCGCGCGGCGTTGCGCCCGGAGTCAGCCCCCATATGCTCGCTTTTATTTTGCGCCGCTTGCTGCAGGCGGTATTGGTCATGGTCACCGTGGCCTTGATCGCCTTCATGCTGTTTCAGTTCGTCGGCGACCCGGTGAGCCAGATTCTGGGCCAGGACGCCACCGCCGAACAAGTGGCCGAGGTGCGCGCCGCACTTGGGCTCGACCGGCCGGTGTGGGTGCAGTTCGGGCATTTCCTCTACAACGCGGTGCAGGGCGAATTCGGCATGAGCCTGCGCCAAGGCACCCCGGTGGCCACCTTGATCGCCGAGCGCTTCCCGGCCACGCTCGAGCTGGCGCTGGTGGCGGCCGCGCTGGCCTTGCTGGTGGGCATTCCGCTGGGCGTCTATACCGCCTTGCGCCGCGGCAGCGCCTTGGCGCAGGTGTTCATGACGCTGTCGCTGCTGGGCGTTTCGCTGCCCACCTTCCTGATCGGCATCGTGCTGATCTTGATCTTTTCGGTGCAGCTGGGCTGGTTTCCCAGCTTTGGCCGCGGCGAAGTGGTGTACATCGGCGGCTGGAGCACCGGGCTGCTGACGCTGCAGGGCTGGCACCACCTGGTGCTGCCGGCGATCACGCTGGCGATCTTTCAGCTCACCCTGATCATGCGCCTGGTGCGCGCCGAAATGCTCGAGGTGCTGCGCACCGACTACATCAAGTTTGCCCGCGCCCGCGGCTTGAGCGACCGCGCGGTGCACTTTGGCCATGCGCTCAAAAACACGCTGGTGCCGGTCATGACCATCACCGGCTTGCAGCTCGGCGGCCTGATCGCCTTTGCCATCATCACCGAAACCGTGTTTCAGTGGCCCGGCATGGGGCTGCTGTTCATTCAGGCCGTGACCTTTGCCGACATCCCGGTCATGGCGGCCTATCTGTGCCTGATTGCGCTGATTTTTGTCGTCATCAACCTGATCGTCGATCTGCTGTACTTCGTCGTCGATCCGCGCCTGCGCGTCGATCACGCCAGCGGACACTGACCCCGGCTTGCACCCTCCCCCTATGAAAACCACCCTCTTCAAGTGGCTCGACAGCGACGTCGGGCACAGTTTTCGCAGCTCGCCGGCGGCGCTGTTTGCGGCTGCGATTGCCCTCGTCTGCGGCCTGGCGGCGCTGTTTGCGCCCTGGGTGGCGCCGCACAACCCCTTTGATCTGGCCACGCTCGATCTGAACAACGCCCGCCTGCCGCCGGCCTGGTACCCCGAGGGGCAGTGGACCTTTCTGCTGGGCACCGACGACCAAGGTCGCGACATCCTGTCGGCGCTGATCTACGGCGCCCGCATCTCGCTCTTTGTCGGCCTGGTCTCGGTGCTGCTGTCGGTGCTGCTGGGGGTGACGCTGGGCCTGCTGGCGGGCTACCTGGGCGGCTGGGTCGATGCCTTGCTGATGCGCCTGTGCGACGTGATGCTCTCGTTCCCGGCGATTTTGATCGCGCTGCTGATCGCCGGCATCGGCCACACCCTGTTCCCCAACGCGCACGAGGCGCTGGCTTTTGGCGTGTTGATCGCCGCCATCACGCTCACCGGTTGGGTGCAGTATGCGCGCACGGTGCGCGGCTCCACCCTGGTCGAGCGGCAAAAGGAATACGTGCAAGCGGCGCGGGTGATCGGAGTTTCGTCGCTGGCCATCATGCGCCGCCACGTGCTGCCCAACGTGCTCGGGCCGGTGCTGGTGCTGGCCACGATTCAGGTGGCCACCGCCATCATCACCGAGGCCACGCTGTCGTTTCTGGGCGTGGGCGCGCCGCCGACATCGCCCTCGCTGGGCACCCTGATCCGCATCGGCAACGACTACCTGTTCTCGGGCGAGTGGTGGATCACCATCTTCCCCGGCCTGGTGCTGGTGCTGATTGCCTTGAGCGTGAACTTGCTGGGCGACTGGTTGCGCGATGCGCTCAACCCGCGCCTGCGCTGAACCGAGGTCTGCCATGAGCCTGTTGCAAGTCCAAAATCTGGTGGTCGAGTTCCCCAGCCGCCACGGCACCCTGCGCGCCCTCGATCAGCTCTCGTTCGAGATCGCGCCCGGCGAAATCTTGGGTGTGGTGGGCGAATCGGGGGCCGGCAAATCGCTCACCGGCGCGGCCATCATCGGCCTGCTCGAGCCCCCCGGGCGCATCGCCAGCGGCCAGATCTGGCTCGAGGGCGAGCGCATCGACAACCTACCGCCGGCGCAAATGCGGCGCGTGCGCGGGCGCCGCATCGGGGCCATTTTTCAAGACCCCCTGACCTCGCTCAACCCGCTGTACTCGATCGGGCGCCAGCTGATCGAAACCATCACCACCCACCTGCCGCTGACGCACGCGCAGGCACGCCAACGCGCCATCGAGCTGCTGCAAGAAACCGGCATCCCGGCGGCGCAAGAGCGCATCGACCACTACCCGCACCAGTTTTCGGGCGGCATGCGCCAGCGCGTGGTCATCGCCCTGGCGCTGGCGGCCGAGCCCAAGCTCATCGTCGCCGACGAACCCACCACCGCGCTCGATGTCTCGATCCAGGCGCAGATCATCAACCTGCTCAAGTCGGTGTGCAAAAAACACGGCGCCGCCGTGATGCTGATCACGCACGACATGGGCGTGATCGCCGAAACCTGCGACCGCGTGGCCGTGATGTACGCCGGGCGCATCGCCGAAATCGGGCCGGTGCGCGACGTCATCCACGCCGCCGCCCACCCCTACACCCAGGGCCTGATGAGCTGCATCCCCGACATCGAGGTCGAGCGCCAGCACCTGCACCAGATCGACGGCGCCATGCCGCGCCTCAACGCCATCCCTTCGGGCTGCGCCTTCAACCCGCGCTGCCCCCAGGTGTTGGCACGCTGCCACCACGAGCGCCCCGAACTCATGCCCGCCGTCACCACCGAGGCCGCCTGCTGGCTCACCGCCAACGCCGGCGCCACCCCTTCGTTTGAGGCCCAGCCATGAGCGACCGCCCCACCGCCACGGCCGCATTCGGCCGCCCAGAAGCTGCCCCGGGGCTGGCTGGCGGCGCCACCGCTGCAGCCACCCTGGCCGCGCCGGCCGCGCCGCTGGTGCGCGCCGTCGATCTGGCGCGCACCTTTGATGTGTCGGCGCCGTGGCTCAACCGCGTGATCGAACGCAAGCCGCGCCTGTTGCTGCACGCCGTCGATGGCGTGAGCTTCGAGATCGCGCGCGGCCAAACGCTGGCGCTGGTGGGCGAATCGGGCTGTGGCAAAAGCACCGTGGCGCGCTTGCTGGTGGGCTTGTACCAGCCCAGCCGCGGCCGCTTCGAGTTTGCCGGCCAAGACGCGCACGCCGCCTACCGCAGCCGCTCTGGGCGCGCCATCCGGCGCCACATCCAGATGATTTTCCAAGACCCCTACGCCAGCCTGAACCCGCGCTGGCGCGTGGCCGACATCGTGGCCGAGCCGCTGCGCGAACACGGCCTGATCAGCGAGCGGGCGGCGCTCGAGGCCCGGGTGGGCGAGCTGCTGCAGTCGGTGGGCCTGAGCCCGCTGGATCGGGTTAAGTTTCCGCACCAGTTTTCGGGCGGACAGCGCCAGCGCATCTCGATTGCGCGCGCGCTGGCCACGCAGCCCGAGTTTCTGGTCTGCGACGAACCGACATCGGCGCTGGACGTGAGCGTGCAGGCGCAGGTGCTCAACATCATGAAAGACCTGCAGCGCCAGCAGGGCCTGACTTACCTGTTCATCAGCCACAACCTGGCGGTGGTGCGCCATGTGAGCGACCACGTGGGCGTGATGTACCTGGGCCGGCTGGTGGAGCTGGCCCCCAAGGCGCTGTTGTTTGCCCAGCCGCGCCACCCCTACACGCGCATGCTGCTCGAGGCCATCCCCAAGCTGCACCACACCGGGCACGCGCGCACGCCGGTGCAAGGCGAGGTGCCCAACCCGCTCAACCCGCCCACGGGCTGCGCCTTTCACCCGCGCTGCCCTGCGGCGAACCGGCGCTGCAGCAGCGAGCGCCCGGTGCTGCAAAGCCTGGATGGGGTGCGGGTGGCCTGCCACGCGGTGGAGGAAGGGCGGCTCTGAAGGGCCGGCTAGGCCGGGCTGGGCTAGGTTGAGGCTGCAGCCTCGAGCGCGTCGGCCGCCAGGCACAAATCGGCCCAGGCGCGCGCCTTGTCGGCTGGGCTGCGCAACAAGTAGGCCGGGTGGTAGGTGACGACCAGCGGCAGCGTCTGCGCACCGATGCGCGCTTGGTAGATGCGGCCGCGCAGCTTGCCCAGCGGCAGGGTGTGGAGCTCGTCGGGGCTCAGGCAGCCGCCCTCGGCCAGCAGAGTCTGGGCGGCAAAGCGCCCGAGTGCGAGCACGATTTTGGGCTGCAGCAGCTCGATCTGGCGCCGCAGATAGGGCGCGCAATGGGCGATTTCGTCGGCGGCCGGGTTGCGGTTCTGCGGGGGCCGGCATTTGATCACGTTGGTGATGTGCACCCGCTGCGTGCGCTGCAGCTGCAGCGCCGCCAACATGCGGTCGAGCAACTGCCCGGCGCGGCCGACAAAGGGCAGGCCTTGGCGGTCTTCTTCTTCGCCCGGCGCCTCGCCCACCAGCAGCCAGTCCGGTCGCCGGTCGCCCATGCCGGGCACGGCGCACTGGCGCTGCGCGCCCAAGGGGCAGCGCTGGCAGCTGCGGATCTGCTGCTCGAGCGCGTCCCAGTCTGGGGCGGGGGCGGGGGGTGTGGTCGCGGGTGCTGCGGCGGGGGCAGGCGCGGGTGCGGGGGCTCGCGCCGAAGGGGCGACGGCAGGGTGCGCAACGGGCACAGCGGCGGGCTCGGCGCGGTGCGCGGGCCGTGCTGGCGCGGTTTGCGGTGCAGGTGCGGGCGCGGCCTCGGTTTGGGCGCCAAACAGCCACCACGGCCGCACGCCCATTTCGGCCAGCATGGCGCTGTGGCGCGGGCTTAAGCGCGGGCGGGCCGGCTCCCGCGCGGCCGCTGCAAGCGCGGCTGCCGCCTCGGCGCTGGCAGGGGCTGCGGCCGGCGCTGGGTCGGTCACCGGATCGGGTGCTCCTGCGGACGCTTCGTAGTGCGCGCTCATGCAGCGGGCTCCAGTTGTGCCGACGTCAGGCGCAGCGGCTGCAGGCAGAGGCGCAGCACCAGCGCGTCTTCGCGCGCGCCGCCTGCGGCCGGGTAGTAGCCCCGGCGCGTGGCCACGGACTCAAATCCAGCGCGCCGGTAGAGCGCCAGCGCGGGCTGGTTACTGGCACGCACCTCCAGCCACAGCGTCTGTGCGCCCTGGGCTTGAGCCGCAGCCACCAGCCGCTGCAGCAGCAGCCCGCCCCAACCTTGGCGCGCGCGGGCCACGGCCAAGTTGTACAAATGCACCTCGTCGAGCAGCGTCTGCGCCACGAAATAGCCCAGCAGGAGGCGGCCATCGGGCACGCGCAACGCCGGCTGCAGCGCCTCCACGGGCTGCGCCTCCACCGCCGGGGTGCCGCCGTCGCACAGCAACAGCTGCGCCTGGTGCCCGGCGTGCAGCGAGTCGTAAAACAGC
Organism: Serpentinimonas maccroryi; assembly: GCF_000828915.1. Taxonomy (NCBI): domain Bacteria; kingdom Pseudomonadati; phylum Pseudomonadota; class Betaproteobacteria; order Burkholderiales; family Comamonadaceae; genus Serpentinimonas; species Serpentinimonas maccroryi. The sequence goes on along the minus strand of NZ_AP014569.1, from coordinate 2,461,791 downwards.
TGCTCGCTCCACGGGTGCGCGTGGGCGCGGCGCTCGAGCGCGCACACCGCCTCGAGGTGCTCGGCCTGCATCTGTGCCCATTGCAGGCCCGGCGGCAAGACACCGTTCATGGCTGCCGCTGCCCCGAGAGCTTGAGCGGCAAGCGCTCAGGCTCTGAGTGAACCGTTTGGGCCATTTGCCCTGCTTGGGCAGCTTGGGCAGCTTGCTCTGCTAGGGCCTCGGTCGCGCGCTGCGCCTGCAGGGCGGCACGCTCGGCGGTGGTGAGCGCCACTTGGTCGCGCACATACAGCGGCTGCGCCTCGGCGGCGGGCACCGCCAGCCCTGCCGCCCAATGCCAACCCGCCAGCCGCAGCAGCGCGGCGGCGCTCGGCCATGCCGGCACCTGCGGCACCGCCCGCCACGCCAGCGGCAAGCGCTCGGCGTAGGTGGCCAGCGCGTTGCTCAGCAACCAGGTGGGTTCTGCCTCGGCGCCTTGCAGCCACTCCAGCGGCAGCGCCTCGGGCGCGCACAGGCGCGGGGCGCCCTGCATGCGCCAGCCAGCCAAAGCGCTGGGTGCGCCGGGCCCACCAAGTGCGTCAAATGTGTCGCAAGTGCTGGGCGCACCGGGCGTGCCGGCAAAGTCAGGCACGCTCAGCTGCGTGGCCGGCTGCCAACGCAACTCGGCCACGTAGAGCTCGCCCATGCGCGCATCCAGCGCCGCCACTAGGCGGGTCGGCCGGGGTTGATCGCCCCCCAACCCCAGCGCGCAGCCGGCGTGCCAACCCTCGTCGGCCAGCGCCAGCAAGGTGCCGATCGGCAACACCGGCACTCCCCCGGGGCGCGCCGCCAGCGCCAGCCCCTGCACCACCGCACAGGCCGTGCGCAGGCCCGTGAAGGCCCCTGGCCCTTGGCCAAAGGCGATGGCATCGAGCTCATCCAGCCGCCAACCGACCTCGTCCAGCAAACCCAGCAGACACGGAATCAGCAGCGCCGACGCTTGAGCGCCGCCCTCGCCTTGGTATTGCGCCAGCGGCTGGGCCCCAGCCGCACCCAGCGCCACGCTCAGGCGCTCGGTGCTGGTCTCGATCGCCAGCACGCGCTGCGCCGCGTAAAGCGGGCGCGGGGGCAAAGCGGGGCTGGTCGGGTTCATGGCTCTGGATTATCCTGCCAGATCCGCAACCAGGCGCTGCTAAACTGCCAGCGCGCCCATGCAGCCGGAATCTCGATGCAGGCCCAGCCGGCTCCGGTTGCTTTGGCGCCCTCAAGGCATCAATCAAGGCCTCATCCGCGAGATCGTCCCCCATGTTCCTAGCGCACCCCGTTGGCACCCTGCGCCGCCCACCGGCCCCGCGCACCTCGAGCGCCCGGCACACGCTGAGCGCCTTGGCTGCCCATGCCTCCCTCGCCGGTCTGCTGCTGTGCAGCAGCATGGCGTGGGCGGCCTCGGGCCAAACCGCTGCCACGGCCCCGCCCGCAGCAGCCCGCCACACCACCCCCCTGCCGCCCGCCGTCACCAGCGCGCTGCGCGCCGCCGCGCTGCCGCCCGAGGCGCTGGCGCTGTGGATCGCCCCGGCGCAGCCCGATGCCGCGCCGTGGCTGGCGCACCAGCACACCGCGCCTTTCAACCCCGCCTCCACGCTCAAGCTGGTGACCAGTTTTGCAGCCCTCGACCTGCTCGGCCCCGGCCACCTCTGGCGCACCGAGGTCTATAGCAGCGGCGACTTGCGCGAGCGCGTGCTGCACGGCAACCTGTACCTGCGCGGCGGTGGCGACCCGGCGCTGGTGACCGAAAAACTCTGGCTGCTGCTGCGCCGGGTGCAGGCGCTGGGCATCGAGCGCATCGCGGGCGACATCGTGCTCGACCGCAGCGCCTTTGCCGAGCCCGAGATCGACCCCGCCACCTTCAACGACGAACCGCTGCGCGCCTACAACGCCGGCCCAGACGCGCTGCTGGTCAACTTTCGCGCCCAGGTGTTCGCCTTCACACCCGATGTGGTGGCAGGCGTGGCGCGCATCCGCGCCGAACCGCCGCTGGCCGGGGTGCAGGTGCCGGCCACGGTGCCGCTCAGCGCCAGCAGCCCAGCCATCGCCAGCACCGCCAGCCCCCCCCCGGCAGCCAACGCCGCCCCAGCCCAGTGCGGAGACTGGCGCGCCGCCCTGCGCGCCGATTTTTCCCACCCCTTGCAGCCGCGCTTCCACGGCAGCTACCCCGCTGCCTGCGGCGTGCGCCACTGGCCGCTGGCGCACCCCGAGCCGCGCCGCATGGCCGAGCGCGCCGTGCACGCCCTGTGGCTGGCCAACGGCGGCACGCTCGGGGGCCAGGTGCGCGAAGGCAGCGTGCCCGTGGGCGCCACCGAGCGCTTGGTGTTCGAATCGCCCACGCTGGCCGAGGTGGTGCGCGATGCCAACAAGTTCAGCAACAACGTCATGGCCCAGCACCTGCTGCTCGCGCTCAACCAAGCCGATGGCCCCGCCACCTTTGCGCGCTCACGCCAGCGCCTGCAGCAGTGGTGGTTGCAGCGCTTCGGCCCCGACCTGCCCCTGCCCGAAGTGGGCAACGGCTCGGGCCTGAGCCGCGACGGCCGCGCCAGCGCACTCGCCCTGGGCCGGCTGCTGCAGCAGGCCTATGCCTCACACGCCATGCCCGACCTCGTGGCCTCGCTGCCCGCCAGCGGCCTCGACGGCACACTGCGGCGCAGCCGCATGGGTGCGGGCTTGGCGCACCTGAAAACCGGCAGCCTGCGCGACGTGCAAGCCCTGGCCGGCTACGTGCACCGCGCCGACGGCCAGCGGCTGGTGTTGGTGGCCCTCGTCAACCACCCCAACGCCCACGCCGCCCGCCCGGCGCTCGATGCGCTGGTGCAGTGGGCGGCCAGCGCTGAGCGCCCGGCAAGCCGCTGAAGCCCAGCGCCAAAACCCTCAAACCTGCGGCCCGTCCACCGGCCCAATGGCCACGGCGACTTCACCCACCCCCTCAACCCAGCCGCGCAGCTGGTCACCGGGTTGCACTGGCCCCACACCCTCGGGGGTGCCGGTGTAGATCAGGTCGCCGGGCTGCAGGTGGTAAAAGCGCGACAGGTCAGCGATCAGCTCTGGGATGCTCCAGATCAGCTGCTCGGTGCTGGCCTGCTGCCGCGTCTGGCCGTTCACTTGCAGGCCGATGGCCGATGGCGCCAGCACCTGCCCCGGCAGCGGCAGCAGCTCCGAGCACACGGCGCCGTGCTCCACGTCTTTGCCCAAGTCCCAAGGGCGGCCCAGCTCGCGCGCCGCCTGCTGCAAGTCGCGCCGCGTCATGTCCAGCCCCACGCCGTAGCCGTAGATCAGCGCCGGTGCCTGCTCTGGGGTCACTTCAAAGCCGCCTTGGTGCAGCGCCACCACCAGCTCGACTTCGTAGTGGAAGTTGCGCGTGCCGGGCGGGTAGGGCAGCGTGGCGCCGCTGGGCACCAGCGTGCTGAGCGATTTGGTGAAATAAAACGGCGTTTCGCGGCTTTTGTCCACCGTAAAGCCCATTTCGGCGGCGTGCGCGGCGTAGTTTCGGCCCACGAAAAACAGCCGCTTCACGGGGAAACGCTGCGCCAAGCCGCGTACAGCCAGCGCGGCGACGGGTGGTGGGTCAAAGAGGTAGGTGCTCATGCTGGACAAGGATTGATGGGTGGAGCAAAAAGGGGGCCCAACTCAGATGCTAGCGCATGAGGGCCGACCACGAAGCCCAAACACGCAACCTAGCTGCGCCCCCAAACACGCACCCGCCCAACCAAAGCACGGCACTGATGCGAAAATCCCCCCATGGACGATCACGCTCAAGCCTACACCCCCGAACTCGTGCCCACCTTGGGCCGCCAGGCCCGCGCCGCGGCGGCGCAGATGGCCAGTGCCAGCGCGGCCACCAAGGCGGCGGCGCTGCGCGCTTTGGCTGCTTTGCTGCGCCAGCACGGCGCGCCGCTGCAAGCCGCCAACGCGCTCGACCTCGAGCGCGCGCGCGCTGCCGGGTTGGCCGAGCCGCTGCTGGACCGCTTGCGCCTGAGCGCAGCGGCGCTCGAAACCTGCGCCCAAGGCTGCGAGCAGCTGGCCGCCTTGCCCGACCTCATCGGCGAGATCAGCGGTTTGCGCCAGCAGCCCAGCGGCATCCGCGTGGGCCAGATGCGCGTGCCCATCGGCGTGTTTGGCATGATTTACGAGAGCCGGCCCAACGTCACCATCGAGGCTGCGTCGCTGGCCATCAAGAGCGGCAACGCCTGCATTTTGCGCGGCGGCTCCGAGGCCATCGCCAGCAACCGCGCGCTGGCGGCGCTGGTGCAGCAGGCGCTGGGCGCCGCCGGCCTGCCGCCCGAAGCGGTGCAGCTGGTGCCCTGCACCGACCGCGCCGCCGTGGGCCAGCTGATCGCGCTGCCGCAGTACGTGGACGTGATCATTCCGCGCGGCGGCAAGGGGCTGATCGAGCGCATCAGCGCCGAAGCCAAGGTGCCGGTGATCAAGCACCTAGATGGCAACTGCCACACCTACGTCGATGACCCTTGCGACCTCGAGCTGGCGCTGCGCGTGACCGACAACGCCAAAACCCAAAAATACAGCCCCTGCAACGCCACCGAAAGCCTGCTGGTGGCGCGCGCCGTGGCGGGCGCGTTTTTGCCGCGCATGGGCGCGGTGTTTGCCGCCAAAGGCGTGCAGATGCGCTGCTGCCCCGAGAGCTTGGCCATCTTGCAGCCGGCGCTGGGCCTAGCCACCACCGCCCCATCAGCCGCCGCAAGCCACGACCACGCTGCCCCCGCGTCAAGCGCAAATGGCAACGCGCCCACTCCGCTGCTCGTTCCCGCCACCGAGGCCGACTGGGGCACCGAATACCTCGCAGCCATCATCAGCATCAAGCTGGTGGCGGGGCTGGACGAAGCCATCGCCCACATCAACCGCTATGGCAGCCAGCACACCGACGCCATCCTCACCACCAGTCACGTGCACGCGCAGCGCTTTTTGCGCGAGGTTGACTCCAGCAGCGTGATGGTCAACACCAGCACCCGCTTTGCCGACGGCTTCGAGTACGGACTCGGGGCCGAAATCGGCATCAGCACCGACAAGTTCCACGCCCGCGGCCCGGTCGGGGTCGAGGGCCTGACCTCGCTCAAGTACGTGGTGTTGGGCCAGGGCGAAGTGCGGGGCTAAGCGCGCATGCCACGCTCCAGCCGCAGCGCACCCCGTGCGCCCGCCCCCGACCCGCGCTTTGTCGAGCAGCCCAGCCTGTTTGGCGATGACACCCAGCCCAAGCAGCCGCCCCAGCAGCCGCCCCTAGGCGCCGCAGCGGCCAACGCCACCACCCAGCCCAAAACCTCCCAGCCCAACACCGCCACCTCCCTGCTCGTGCAAGCCCCAGGCCAGCGCCAACGCTCGGCCGCCGGGCAGGCCTTTGAGCGCGAGCGCGCGCGCATCGAGCGCCTGCGGCAGCAGCTGCAAACGCTCGAAGCCGACGGCCAAGCGCACCGCACCCGCTGCGCCCAGCTGCTGGGCCCCTTGCGGCAGCAGCAAAAGCAGCTGCGCCGCGCCATGGTGCTGGCGCTCGACCCGTGGCTCGAGGGCAAACCCAAGGGCCTGAGCGCCAACCAGTTGGACACGCTGCGCCAGATCGTCTGCGCCCAGTCCGAGAGCCTGGCGCTCGAGGGTGAGGCCGACATGGCGGCTCTGCACGACCGGCGCAGCCCCCAGACCCTGGCCGAGCGCCAGCTCGAGCAAGCCAAAGCCATCCACCAAGACTTGCAGCAGGGCCTGGGCGACGCGCTCGAAACCGAGCTGCCCGAGTTCGACCCCGACAACCCCAGCGCCGCGCTGCACGCCGCCCTCGAGCACTTGCAGCAGCAATTCAAGCAGCAGCGAGACGAGCAAGAACAGCTGGCGCAGCAAAAGGCCGCCAAGCGCGCCGCCAAACAAGCGCGCCGCAAACCCAGCGCCGCCGCCGAAATGGCCGCCGCCCACCTGGCCGACGCCGACGCCACCCTGCGCCTGCTCTACCGCCAGCTGGCCAGCGCGCTGCACCCCGACCGCGCCGCCGACGCCGCCGATCAGGCGCACAAACACACGCTCATGAGCGCCGTCAACGCCGCCTACGCCAACCGCGACCTGGTGGCGCTGCTCGAGCTGCAGTGGCGCGCCGAACTGGTGGACCCCGACCACCTCGAGCGCGTGGGCGACGAGCGTCTGCGCAGCCTCACCCTGCTGCTCAAACAGCAGGCCGCCGCGCTCGAGCGCGACCGCCAAGCCTGCCAATGGCGCTTGGCCGAAGAGTTCGACTTGCTGCCCCATGAGGTGTGCAACCTCGCCAGCCTGCGGCGCGCGCTGCAAGACAATCTTGACGATTTGCAAGACGAGCTCGAGCTCATGCAGCACGACCTAGAGCAGGTGCAGGCGCTGGCCACCCTCAAGCCTTGGCTCACCGAGCAGCGCCGCCTGTTGCGCGCCGCCGAGCGCGAGCAGCAGCAGCGCCGCGCCTTTGCCAGCCTCGACGACTTGGACCCCTGGGGCTGACGGCCCCCCTTTTACTAGAGGCTGAACGCCCCACCATGAGCAGCAAACCCCGTGTCGTCGTCGGACTGTCGGGCGGTGTCGATTCCGCCGTCAGCGCCTGGCTGCTCAAGCAGCAGGGCCATGAGGTCATCGGCATCTTCATGAAAAACTGGGAGGATGACGACCAAAGCGACGACAGCGGCGACGGCGCCAGCGCCCATTGCAGCAGCCGCCAAGACTGGATCGACGCCGCCAGCGTGGCCGACCGCATCGGCATCGAGCTCGAGCACGTCAATTTTGCCGCCGAATACCGCGAGCGCGTATTTGCCGAGTTTTTGCGCGAATACCAGGCCGGGCGCACGCCCAACCCCGACGTGCTGTGCAACGCCGAGATCAAGTTCAAGGCCTTTTTGGAGCACGCGCTGCGCCTAGGGGCCGAGCAGATCGCCACCGGCCACTACGCCCGCGTGCGCCTCGACGCCGCCAGCGGCCGCTACCAGCTGCTCAAAGGGCTCGATGGGCTCAAAGACCAGAGCTACTTTTTGCACCGCCTCACGCAGGCGCAGCTGGCGCGCACCTGCTTTCCGGTGGGCGAGCTGCGCAAGACCGAGGTGCGCCGCATCGCCGCCGAGATCGGCCTGCCCAATGCGCGCAAAAAAGACAGCACCGGCATCTGCTTCATCGGCGAGCGCCCGTTTCGCGAATTTTTGGGCCGCTACCTGCAGCACCAGCCCGGCCCCATCCGCGCCCCCGACGGACGCACCATCGGCCAACACGTGGGCCTGAGCTTTTACACCCTGGGCCAGCGCCAGGGGCTGGGCATCGGCGGCCTCAAACCCCGTGCGGGCGCCCACGGCGGCGGCGAGCACGCGCCCTGGTTCGTGGCGCGCAAAGACCTGGCCCACAACACCCTGTGGGCGGTGCAGGGGCACGAGCACCCGTGGTTGCTGTCTGACGCGCTGCAGGCCCAAGACGCCAGCTGGGTGAGCGGCAGCCCCCCGCCACCGGGGCCCTACGGCGCCAAAACACGCTACCGCCAGGCCGACGCCCCGTGCCGCTTCGAGCCCGGCGCAGAGCCCACCGCTGAGCCCGGCGCCCATTTCACCCTGCAGTTCGATCAACCCCAATGGGCCGTCACGCCCGGGCAAAGCGCCGTGCTCTACGACGGCGAGGTTTGCCTGGGAGGTGGTGTTATAGGCACGGCAAGCGCCGCGTGCGGCAACTGGCGCTCACGCTCGGCACAGGCACCGGCACCCAGCACAACGGCATTGCCAACGTGCGGAGCCTCTGATCATGGACCAGACTGACTTGATTGCCTTGGTGGACCGGTTGCGCGCCGAAGGGCGCGAGGCCAGCACGGTGGAGTTCAAGTCCGGCTGGGATTTGCCGCGCGACATCGGCGAATACCTGTCTGCCCTAGCCAATGCGGCGGTGTTGGAGCGGCATGACCACGCCTACCTGGTGTGGGGCGTGAACGACAAGACGCATGGGGTGACCGGCACCACCTTCAAACCGTTCACGGCCAAGGGTGACGGTGCGCAACCGCTGATCATGTGGCTGACACAGGCGACCTCACCTCGGCCCGACTTCGAGTTCCATGAAGTGCAACACCCGCAGGGGCCAGTGGTGGTGTTGGACATCAAGGCCCCACGCACGGCTCCCTTGGCATTCGCCGGGGTGCGCTACATCCGCATCGACAGTCATAAAACCAAGCTCAGCGACCATCCCGACAAGGAGTTGCGCATTTGGGACTTTTTGGGGCAGAAGTCCGATTGGTCGGGCGAGATCGTGCCAGACGCGACGGTGGCTGATTTAGACCCCGAAGCCTTGGATGCTGCACGCAAACGCTTTACCGAATACTTGCTCAAGGCAGAGCCCGACACATCGCGGCACGAGCACATTCGCGCTGATGCCCAAGGCACTACCGCAACCAATGGTTGATTGACGGCATGATTCGCCTGCGCATGATTGACCAGGTGGGTAGCGGTATACGGCGCATGTTTCAAACCCAGCGCGACCGCTACTTTCCTCTGCCTGACTTCGTTTTCGAAGTCACCGAACCTGGGCATTTATGTCGGCCAAAGTGGCGGAGTGGGCGGGCCAGAAGGCCAGCTACATCCGCAACAAAGGCTTGGACGACGGTTACTACCGCAAGCTAGTGACCGACTACTTGAAGAAGTACGGGCAGGCTTCCCGCAAAGACTTGGACGAACTCCTGCTGGCCAAACTGCCAGACGTGCTCGATGCCGCCCAGAAGGCCCACAAAATTCGAAATTTGCTGCAAGCCATGCGTCGCTATGGCCTGATTCACCGCACGGGCCCCAAGGCCACGGCGATTTGGCGCCTAGCTGAGGGCGGCCCCGAGGGCCAAAGCTAGCTATTGCCGAAAGACTGTGCTTAGCAAACAAAAAACCATAAGTTGTTGATTTAAATATTTTCTTAGGCCCGTTTTGGCCGGCAATTTACAACTGGCTTAGCAATGAAGCTTCAAAGCGCCGTGCTGTACGACGGCGAGGTTTGCCTCGGAGGTGGTACTATTAGCACTTTTGGAGGCAGCGATGCAAACGGACTTAAACGAACAGCGCCGTGAGCGCTTGGGGCGGTATTTGCAGGCCCATTTTGGGGCCATGGCACCCGAGGTGCTACAAGAAGTGTGCGCGCACTTCAGCTGGGTCGAGCTTGAAGCCGGTGAGGTGTTGCTGCAACAGGGCCAAGTGGCCGACGCCGCCTACCTGAGCCTGAGCGGGCGGCTGCGCGTTTACGTCAACGGCGCCGACGGCAGCCAGCGCGCGGTGCGCGAGCTCGGGCGTGGCGAGATCATGGGCGAAATCGGCCTCTACAGCGAGGCCCCGCGCACGGCCACCGTGGTCGCAGTGCGCCACACGTTGCTGGCGCGCCTCGACAAAGCGCAGTTTGTCGATCTGGTGCAACGCTACCCCCAGGCCTCGTTTGCGCTCACGCGCCAGATCATCGAGCGCTTGCAAACCCAGAGCACCAGCCGCCCCGAGGCAGCACCGGTGATGCTGTGCCTGCTGCCCATCACCGCCCACGTGCAGGCCGCCACCCTGGCCGCAGACCTGCAGCGCGCCCTAGCCAAACACGGCCGCGTGGCCTGCATCGGCGCCGCCGAAGCCCGCGCCCAGGCACTGCAAAAGCACGGCGCGGCCAGCGACGCCGCCTGCGCACTGGTGCTCGACGAGCTTGAAACCGGGCACGATTTCGTGCTCCTGCAGGCCGACGTCGCCGACGAAGGCTGGAGCCGCCTGTGCACGCGCCACGCCGACGAAATCCTGCTGCTGGCCCAGGCCAGCGAGCCGGCGCACATCCACCCGATCGAACAAGCCTGCCTGATCGAATCGCTGCAGCTGGGCGCACCCAACCAAACCCTGCTGCTGCTGCACCCGGCCGAGCTCAAAAGCCCGCTCGGCATGCGGCGCTGGCTCGATCGGCGCCCGGTCAATGGCCACATCAACCTGCGCCCCGCCCTCGAGCGCGACGTGCAGCGGCTGGCGCGCATCCTCAGCCACCAAGCCACCGGGCTCGTGCTGGCCGGCGGCGGCGCGCGCGGGCTGGCACATCTGGGCATCTGGAAAGAGCTGCAACGCCGCGGCATCGAAATCGACTGCGTCGGCGGCACCAGCATCGGCGCCATCATGGCGGCGCTGATCGCTGCCGACGGCGACGTGAACACCACCATCGACATGGCGCGGGGCGCGTTTCGCATCAACCCCACCGGCGACTACAACTGGCTGCCGCTGGTCTCGCTCATCCGTGGGCGCCGGGTGCGGCGCGTGGTCGATGAATCCTTCCAGCAGATCACCGGCGGCCAGGCCGACCTGGTCGATTTGTGGAAGGGCTTTTTCTGCATCGCCAGCAACTACTCGCGCGGTCAAGAGCTGCGGCTGCAGCAAGGCGATTTAAGCCAAGCCCTGCGCGCCAGCTTGGCCATACCCGGAGCGCTGCCGCCCGTGATCCGCGACGGCGAGCTGCTCTGCGACGGCGGCACCTTCAACAACTTCCCGGTCAACGTGATGCGCGAGCAGCGCGGCGTGCGGCGCGTCATCGGCGTGGACCTGAGCCCGCGCAGCGCGCGCCGCCTCACCTTCGATGAAATCCCCGGCCCCTGGGCGCTGCTGCTCGACCGCCTGCGCCCGCGCGCCAGCCGCCGCTACCGCCTGCCCTCGCTGGTGTCGTACCTGCTCAACGTCTCGATCCTCTACAGCGCCTCGCGCCAAGCCGAATCGCGCCGCCTGTGCGACCTCTACCTCAACCCGCCGCTGCTCAAAGTCGGGCTGCTGCAGTGGAACCAGTTCGACGCCATCGTGCGCCAAGGCGAGCAACACGCGCGCGAGGTGCTGGACCAAGCCGAGGGCACGGCGGCCGCGCCCCAAGCTTGAAGCGCGCCGCCGCTGCCGCCCCGATCAGTCGGTGCGCAGGTGTCCGTCGGCGCGCATTTTGTTGAGGATGTCGGCCTCCGACGACCCAGCCGCCAGACCCAGCGCCTGCGCCAGTTCCGCCCGGCTGGCAAAGTTGTCGAACACGATGTTTTGTGTCGGCTCAAAAGTGCCGCCTCCATCGTGGTCCACCTGCAACACCAGCTTGGCGCCTTCGGTAACAAAGCGCAGGTAGCTGCCTAGGTTATTAGCGTTTTCTCCCTGCAGCAGATCGCGCAGGTCGAGCGCGTCGCCTTGGCCGGGGTTGAAGTCGGTGATCACGTCGCGCGCCGGGCTGGCGGTGGTGCCTTGGTCGCCCAAGCGCCATGCAAACACGTCTGCCCCCAGACCGCCGGTGAGGGTGTCGTTGCCGCTGCCGCCGAACAAGGTGTCGTTGCCCTCGCCACCCGTCAAGGTGTCGTTGCCCTGCTGGCCGAACAGGATGTCGTCTCCGGCGCCGCCGCTCAGGGTGTCGTTGCCACCTGTGCGCCCTGCTTCATTCGCCACCACCGTGGCGTTGGCGCGGATGTAGGACAAGGTGTCGGCGCGCGTCCAGCCCGATGTGCCCGCTTCGAGGGCTTGAAACACCGCCCAGCCCGACCCTGGCGGCAAGGCAATGCCTTGCTGCACAGCCAGCGCATCGCTGTTGAGCACGTCACCAAAGATGATGTCATTGCCCTCACCACCGCGCAAATCGTCATCGCCTGCGGCCAACAACACGTCGGTCGTGCTGCCCGTTGACAGCGCGGCGTTGAGCGCTGCGGCGGTTAGAACTATTTGCGGCTCACCAACTGGTCCGGTGACCACCCGCTCCACGCTGATGTCGTCAATTCGGACTTGAGCGTTGTTTGAGTTTTTGCCGTGCGACCCGTCGAACACGGTGAACCGCAGGCCGTAGCTGCCAGCTGTCAGTGCGGTGGTGGTGACGACCGGGTTGGGCTGGTTGCTGTCAGTGGCGGTGCGTATGACTCCACCTTGACCGGCCACCTCAACCCATACGTTGTTCTCAAAACGCAACAGCTGCCACGTGAAGCTGTCACCCGTGCCCGTGTTGGTCTCGAAATTACGCGTCTGGTAGTTGAAGTTCAGCCTTGCGCCCTCTTGCACCTCGATGGCTTGGCTGGTCGCTAGAGTGACTGTGGTTGCACCAGTTCGTGCCGGACTGCCTGCTTCTTCCCCAATGTTGTCCACTATCCTCAGAGCGTCATCTCTTACTCTGCGCGTCCCCTCACCGGTGAGGATCCAGCTATCCTCGTCGTTGATCGCAGCCGAGCCAGAGAAGTTGGCCACAACCCCGAACCCAAACGAAACTGTAGCCGTGCCCACGGTGCTGGTGTCGTCAAAGAAGCGCAGCAAGTTGCTGTTCACGCCCGTGCCGATGCCGATCGCCATGACTTCGCTGGCGGCTCTCAAGGGCGCAAAGGCCTGCACCGAATTCAGCATCGTGAGGAAGTCGGTCGTGTTGCCTGGGCCGCTCACCGCACCTTGGTCGTTGAGGAACACGGTCGGGTCGCCGTCCGTCACAAAGAAGGTTTTGTCCACATAGACCGGATTGGCTTTGGCGGCGTTATTGAACCAGCTGACGGCGACATTGAAGGCCGCTTCGTAGTTGGTGGTTCCGCTGGCAGTAAGGCCGCTGATGAGGGGGTTGAGGGCATTCAGGTCAGATGGCTTGAAGTCCACAATCGTGATGCGCTCTTGGGCCGTGCTGGAAAACGCAATCAGCGTCAGGTTGATGAAGCCGTCGTGGTTGGCCAGTTGCGTCGCCAGGTTTTGCAAGGCCTCCCGCATGAGCTGGATCCGGTCGCCGGCCATGCTGCCCGAAACGTCCACCACCAAGGCGATGTTGTAGTTCTGGCCGGGGGTAAATTCGGTGCGCTGACCGCCCACATCCCCCACCAGAATATCGTTGCCTCCGCCACCGAACACGACACCGTCTTTGCCCTCAGCCGGGTTGCGCACCGCGTGGTCGTCGCTGGTGGTGGTGGTGCTGCTGACGGTATCGGATGCATTGCTGCCCACCACCAAAAGGTTGTCCACAATGGTGGCGGTGGCGCTGTCGCTCACCGTCGTGGTTAGGCTGGTCAGGGTCGCCGTCAGCGTGAAGTTCTCGTTGGCTTCGTTGATCGAGTCGTCCACAGTGTTGGTGCGCACTTGCACCAGGCTGTCGCCCGCCGCCACGTTGATCGGAGCGGTGTAGGCGATCCAAGTGGTGCCGCCGTCGAGGCTGTACTCGAACACGCCGTCGTTGTAGTCGGCCGGGCTCAGGGCGCTGCCGTCGGCCAGCGCCAGCGTCAGGGTCGAGCCCGCCGCCGCCGCCGTGACCTGCACGCCAAACACCGCCGGCTGGCCCTCGGGTACGACGATGTCGCCGGTGCCGGTGCCGGGGGCGCCGACCATGATGGTGGGCACGCTGACGGCATTCACATTGACGTTAAAGCTTGCTGTGGCCCAGTCGCCATCGCTGTCGGTGGCGCGAACCTCAAATCCGAGCGTCAGATCCGGCGGCGTGATGCGGTCGATGACGCCAAAATCCTGCACCCGCACGCTGTCGCCGCTTCCGTCCAGAATAAAACGCACGTCCACGCGGGAGAATTCGGTATCGGATGCGATCGACGCCAACTGATTCCCGTCGTTCTTCAAACCCGACAACGTCAGCTGTCCAAAATCCACCACGGTGGTGCCGTCGGCTGCGTAAGCCACCCACTCGATGGTCGCCGTGTCGGTGTTGCCGTTGCCATGCACTTGGAACGACAAGCCATCGGCTGGCTGCGCCATGCTGGCCCGGAAGCCCTCGTTGTGGTCTATGTTGCCGTTCTGGACGCCAAAGCCCAAGTTGTTGGGGTTTAAGTTGTCGGCATTGCTGACTGTCCCGGGGTTTTGTGGAGCACCCACACCACCCGCGTTGGTATATAGCAAACCGTCAAAGGTCACGGTGTTGGTGCCTGCGGTGACGACGATGGTTTCTACCGGGTTGCCAGCGCCAAACTGGTTACCGATCGCAATGGTTTGCGTAGGCTGCGGGGTGACGAGGGTGAAGGTGTAGGTGCCGTTGGTGTTCAAACTCAGGGTGTAGAACACCAAGGGCGGCAGCCCGCTGCCATCAATGGCGGCAGTCAGGGTTCTGCCGTCTAGCGAGAGGGTTTCGGTGATGCCAGGCAAATCCGTCCAGCCCGACAGCCGAATCGACTGCGCCGCAGCAGGCCCGTCGGCACCAAAGGCCAGGCCCACGATGTTGCCGGTTTGGCTGCCCACTTGGTTGGGCAGTGTCAGGGAGTCCACGCTGGTGATGCGCGGCATGTCGTCTTCGATGGTGATCTGGAGGCTGCCGGCATCTACTGGATTGACCCCGTCGGAGATGGAAAGGCCGACGCTAAAGCTGAGCAAGTCCTCGACGTTGTTGGTGGGGTGCTGGATGGGCGCGAGCAGCTCGACCACGTAGTTCACAGACGTAGCACCCGTCGTGACAGCGGTGCTGCCGCCGTTGAGCGTGATCTGAATGACCTGCGTCGTGCCCGCGCTGCCGATGAGCACCGCTTGGTTTGCGCCATGGCTCCACGTGAGCGCCGTGCCGCCGATGGTGGCAGGCAAGCCGGTGAGCGGCAAGGCGATGGTCAGAGGGGCCACGCCGTTGCCGGTGACTGCAAGGGTGCCGCTGGCGCTGCGGCTGTTGGTGGTGTCAACTGGTGTGCCGCTGGTGTCTACTAGGCCGTTCGCCAAGCCCTCCTCGGATACGCTGACCGCCAAATCATCAATGGTGGGTGCGGTGTCGTTGTCGAGGATGGTGGCGGTGGCCCTGTCGGCACCCGGGTCGACCGTGGCACCTGTGGCCGCATCGATGGTGGCAACGACGGTTTCGTTGTTTTCATCAAGAATGTCTGGCGTCGGGTCGGCGGTGAAGCTCACGCTGCTCTGGCCGGCCAGGATGGTAACGGTGCGGGTCTGGCCAGCTGGCAACCCGGTTACCGCGTAGTCGGTGTTTTCGGTGGCCGTGCCAGTCAGGCTGATGGTCACCACGGTGTCGGTGACCGAGACCCGGTCTTGGCTGACGGTGAAGGTGATGACGGCTGCGCCGTCTTCGTCCACGGTGGCCGGTCTGGCGCTGATCGAGACCACCGGCGGCGTACCGTCCTCAAACTTGAACGCGGCGCTGATGTCGCGCGTGGCGCTGTCGCTGGCTTGATCGCCGTCGCCGTCGGTGATGGTGGAGCTGGCGCTCAGCAGCACGGTTCCTGCCGGCAAGCCCGCAAGGCTGCCGCTGACGGCGTGGTCGATCTCGATGTGCTGGGTCAGGGTGACTTGGCCAGTGCTGGCATTGACGCCGATCTCGAACACGGTGTTGCTGGCGGTGACCAAGTTGGCCGCCGCAGCGGTCGAGCCCAGCAGCTGCCCGTTGGGGCCGGCAAACAGGCTGATGGCTTGCCCACCGCTGCTCAGGCCGGTTGCTGGAATGCCCACGCTCAGGCTGTAGCTGCTGCTGCGGCTGGCCTCGCCGTCGGCACCGGCGTTGGCGCTGACCGCAAACAAGCCGGCAAAGTTGCCCGTGGCCGTGTCGCTGGCCGCGCCGATGGTCTCGGCGTCTTGGGTGGTGAGCACGGGCAGGGGTTGGGCGTCTGGGGAGGCCAGTGAAACGTCGATGCGCGGGCCGTCGTCGGCAATCGAGACCAAGCTCCCAACGTCAACCGTGGCGCTGACCGTGTCGCCGTCGCCGTCGGTGGCGGTCAAGCGCAGCTCGATGACACCTTGGGCGATGCTGACGCTGTCGTCGGGGTCTAGTGCGTCGCCGTGCACGACCGCACGCTGCTGGTCGAAACTGACCACGCCAGTTTCGGCATCGACCGACATGACGAACACCGTCTGTTGCACGTTGTTGACGGTCACGACGCCAAGGATTTGACCGTTGCTGCCTTGGGCGATGACCACCGGCTGGCCGCTGGCGGTGTCGGTCAGGCCGGTTGGGGCACCGTTGGCAGCCGTCAGATCAAACACGCGCGCGTTGCTGGCGGCCGCGCCATCGGCACCGAAATCGACGCTGAAGCGCAGCGCCCCGGCGTTGGCGCTGCCATCGTCACCGAGCCTGGTTTCATCGACCAGGATGGGGTTGTTGGCCGCCATGCGGATGTTGTCGATGTAGGCGCCTAGGCTGTTGGCCGAGCCCGTGCCGGCAAAGCTCAGGGTGTTGAGGCCCGGTGTGACGTTGGCAAAGCTCAGGTTGATGGTGCTCCAGCCGTTGGTGCCCGGGGTCGTGGTTGCCGTGACTCCGCTGGGGGCGCTGATGCTGAGCACGCCTTGGGCGTCGGCGCTGATGGCAACCACCACCGCGCCCAGTGTGACGGTCATGGTGCTGTCGGTCATGGCAGCCGGGCGCGGCTGGTAGTCGAAGGACATGACGAAGGGGGCCGCGGGCACATAGAGCTGGGTCGAGAGCACGCTCAGGGTGTTGGTGCTGCCGCCGGCCAGGTTGTGCGCATCGAGCTCGGCCTTGTGCGCGCCGTCGGAGGGCGCAGCACCGCCGACGTTGCCGCGCTGGATTTCGATCCCGGCCTCGTTGAGCGTCCAGACGATGCCGTCGTTGCCCACCAAGGTGCTGCCGTTCTCGCCCACGACGAACCAGCCGCCCTGGTTGGGCTCGGTGGTCACAAAGCCCTCGAAAGATTCGCGCAGGTTCTGGGTGGGGGAGACGGTGATGCGCGGCATGTCGTCTTCGAAGCGCATGGCGGCACCGATGTCGATGCGCTGGCTGTCGCGAGCTTGGTCGCCGTCGCCGTCGGTGATGGTGTCGGTGCGCTCCAGGAGCACCACACCGTTGGGCAGGCGCAGCAAATTGGCGCTGTTGTTGAAGGCGTCGTTGTCGGCGGCCTCACCCGCGTGGTCGAGCTCGAGGTGCTGGGTCAGGGTTACCTCGCCAGTGCTGGCGTTGACGCCGATCTCGAACACGGTGTTTTCGGCGGTGACCAAGTTGGCCGCCGTGGCGGTCGAGCCCAGCAGCTGCCCGTTGGGGCCGGCAAACAGGCTGATGGCTTGCCCACCGCTGCTCAGGCCGGTTGCTGGAATGCCCACGCTCAGGCTGTAGCTGCTGCTGCGGCTGGCCTCGCCGTCGGCACCGGCGTTGGCGCTGACCGCAAACAAGCCGGCAAAGTTGCCCGTGGCCGTGTCGCTGGCCGCGCCGATGGTCTCGGCGTCTTGGGTGGTGAGCACGGGCAGGGGTTGGGCGTCTGGGGAGGCCAGTGAAACGTCGATGCGCGGGCCGTCGTCGGCGATCGAGACCAAGCGCCCGACATCAACCGTGGCGCTCACCGCATCGCCGTCGCCGTCGGTGGCCGTCAGGCGCAGGTTGATGACGTTGGGGTTGAGGCTGACGCTGTCGTTGGGGTTTTGTGGGTTGCCGTGTACGACTGCGCGCTGCTGGTCGAAGCTGACCACTCCGTCGGCATTGACCGACATGACGAACACCGTCTGTTGTACGCTGTTGACGGTCACGACACCAAGGATTTGACCGTTGCTGCCTTGGGCGATGACGACTGCTTGACCGGTGGCGGTGTCGAACAGGCCAGTTGCTGTATCGTTGGTTGCCGTCAGACTAAACACGCGTGCGTTGGTGGCTGCAGCCCCATCGGCACCGAAATCGACGCTGAAGCGCAGCGCCCCGGCGTTGGCGCTGCCATCGACGTTGAGCGAGGTTTCATCGACCAGAATCGGGTTGTTGGCCGCCATGCGGATGTTGTCGATGTAGGCGCCATTGGTGTCGCCGTTGACGTTGTCCGACAGGCCGGCAAAGCTCAGACTATGCAAGCCCGGTGTGACACCGCTAAAGACCAGCCCAATGCCGGTCCAGCTGCCGCTGCCCGCAGTCTGGTTGACTGTGACGCCAGTTAGCGGGGCGTTGATGGTGAGGACCCCGTTCGAATCGGAACTGATGGTGACTTCGATGTTGTTGAAGCGCACCTTCATCCCGCTGTCGGCCAGGTCTGCCGGGCGCGGCTGGTAGTCGAAGGACATTTCGAAAGTGCTGCCGGGCACATAGATCTGGGTCGAGAGCTCGGTCAGGGTGTTGGCGCTGCCGCCAGCCAAGTTGTGCGCATCGAGCTCGGCCTTGTGGGTGCCGTCGGAGGGCAAAGCTCCACCGACGTTGCCCCGCTGGATTTCAATCCCGGCTTCGTTGAGCGTCCAGACGATGCCGTCGTTGCCCACCAGGGTGCGGCCAGCCTCGCCGACGACGAACCAGCCGCCTTGGTTGGGCTCGGTAGTCACAAAGCCCTCGAAGGATTCGTGCAGGTTTTGGGTGGGGCTGACGGTGATGCGCGGGATGTCGTCCTGTACCGACAGGTTGATGGTGCCCGTGGCCGCATCGCCGTCGCGGTCGGTGGCCACCACGCCGATCGAGCCCAGGCTGAGCACCTGTTCGCCGCCGGCCAGCGCATGGCGCAGGTTGTCCGACAGGGTGGCGTTCACGGTCACGTTGCCGCTGGTGCCGTGGGCGATCGAGCCCGGCGCTGACAAGGTCAGGGTCAGGGCAAGGGTTCCGGTGTCGCTGAAGGTGGCAGTGAGGGTGGTGGCGTTGGTGCGGGTCCAAGTCAGCTCCGGGCCGGTCACGCCGTCGGTGTTGCGCACCAAGTTATTCAAGTTGGTCGAGAAGGCAAAGCCCACCAGGTCGTCGGAACCGGCCGTGAATGCCAAGGTGGCGGTGGCGGCTTCGGCGCTGGTGGCCGGGTTGGTGCCGGTGGCGTTGGCGTTGCCCAGCGCTTCTTCGTCCAGCGTCAGCGTTTGCGCTTTACCGGCGCTGGGGTTGCGGCCGTCGGTGACGGTGATCGTGTGGCTGTTGGACTCGACGTCGCTGTCGGCGTCGGTGGCGCGAATGCTGAAGGTGAAGTGGACGCCGCTGGGATTGTTCAGGTTGGGGTTGGGGTCGAAGCTCCACGTTCCGCCGGCATTGACGGTCAGGGTGCCCAGCGCTTGGCCGCCCACATTGACCGCGATCGAGGTGCCGATGGCATGGCTCTGGTCGCCAAGCCTGACCACCACTGCGCCGGGTTGATCGGCACCCATCTGCACGTTCCAGGTGCCTGCGATGGTGCCAACGGCGTCTTCTGCAACCGTGTCTGCGCCGCGCAGATCGACCCGCGGCACGTCGTCGATGATCTTGATCGACAGGGCTTCGCGGAGCACGAGGGCGTCGCCGTCGCGGTCGGTGGCGACGATGGCGCTCGACAGGTCGAGGGTGCGCGTGTTTTCGCCATCGCCGGCCGGGTGGTCGATCGGGGCGCGCAGGGTGAAGGTGTAGCTGCCGTTGGGCTGCAGCTGGAGCGTGAACACGGGACGCGCGGCTTCACCGGTGCCGGCCGTGGCGGTCAGGGTGTTGCCACTCACGGCGTAGGTGACGGCAAGGCCTGCGGAAGTGAGCGCGGGCAGCCCGCCCAGCACCGGGTTGAGGCTGAAGGTCAGCGGGTCGTCGGCGCCAGACTCGGCCTGGCCGGCGACGCTGCCGTTGACTACGGTGCCGAGGTTTGGCCATTCCGGATTGCCGCCCGGCAGCGCTTCTTCTTCGACCAAGCCAATGGATGGCAGCCAGCCATCCAACTGCGGCACGTCGTCGGTCACATTGACGGTAAAGCCACGGCTGAGGGTGATGCGGTCGCCGTCGGCGTCGGTCGCGGTGATGACCGACGAGAGGTCGAGCGCCAAGTTGTTGGCGCCTTGGCCGCTGGCGTGGTCGAGCTGGTCGAACAGGCGCAGGGTGTAGTTGCCGTTGGGCTGGACTTCGAGCGTGAACACGGTGCGTGCGGCGGTGCCGCTGCCGGCCGTGGCGGTCAGGGTGTTGCCGTTGACCGCGTAGCTCAGGGTTGCGCCTGCTGAAGTGAGGGTTTGCGCCGTCAGGCCAGCGAAGTCAGTGGACAAGCCAAACCCGCCGCCCGCTGCCGCGCCGTCGGCGCCGTAGCTGACTAGGCTGGCCAGCGAGCCGCTGACGGTGGCCGGGCCGCGGATCTGACCCGGGTCGCCAGTAAACGAGCCATCGGCGTTGCCGTCGTTGGGCGAGGTGCCGGTGGAAAGCGGGGTGCGGATGTCGTTTTCGGCCACGGTGGCAGTCACCAAGCGCTCGGCCACGGCCACCGGGATGTCGTCTTGCACGTTGACGACGACGCGCACCCCACCGGCTACCGCATCGCCGTCGCCGTCGATGGCGTTGAAGACAAAGCCGTTGCTGAGCACGCTGACCAGGTTCTCGCCCGCGCCTGCGATCAGCAGGTTGTCGAGCAAAGTGACGGTGTAGTTGCCGTTGGCGCCCACGGTCAGGCTGAGGGCCGCGCCGCTGCTACCCTGTTGCACTTGAGCGTTGGCGTTGAGGAACACGGTGGTTGGGACAGACTCTGGCACAGCGACCGAGAAGGACTGCTCACCCACCATCCAACTCACGCCGGTGACGCGGCCAAAGCCGTCGGCACCCCAGTTGACGTTGTCCACGATGCTGCCGCTGACGCTGGCACTGCCGCCGGCATTGACTTCGCCGGCGCGCGGCGGTTGCGCATCGGCGTTTGCGCCTTGCAGCGCGTCTTCGTCGAGCAGCAAGGTGTCGGCGGCAACCTCGATGCGCGGCACGTCGTCCTCAAAGCGCATGGCCGCACCGATGTCGATGCTCAAGCTGCTGCTGGCTTGGTCGCCGTCGCGGTCGGTGATGGTGTCGGTGCGCTCCAAGTACACGACTTCATTGGGCAGGCGCAGCATGTTGGCGCTGTTGTTGAAGGCGTTTTCGTCTTCGGCTTCGCCCACATGGTCGAGCTCGGCAAACTGGGTCAGGGTGACTACGCCGTCGCCATCGACCGTGATGCTGAAGATGTCGCGCTCTTGCCCATCAACGGTGATGCGCCCAAACACAGCCCCATCAAGTTCGAGCAGCTGCACGTCTTGACCTTGGCTGGTGAAGCCGGCCAAACCGATGCCCAGCATGCGCACGGCGTAGCTGGTCTGAACCGAGCCGGCGCCGTCGGCACCAAAGTTGGGGGTGCTGGCAAACATCCCGGCAAAGCCGGCGCTGACGCTGTCGGAGACTGCCGTGGTGGCGTTGCCCGCGACGGTGTCGATGGTCTCGGCGTCTTGCGTGGTGAGCACAGGCAGGTTGGTGCTCCAGGTGACTTCGATGTTGACGTCGTTGAAGTCGCCGTCGCCACCGCCACGGATGTCTTCCCAGTTGAGATTGCCCGGATCCGCGTTGTCTTGCACGTAGGCCCGGTCATCGGGGTTGAGGGCGGCGACATCGAACAAGATGCCGCCCTCGCCTCCTTCACCAACCAAGGCGGTGTTGCCGCCTACAGGGGTAGCTTGCCAATAGCCGCCAGCCTCATTGAAACTGAAAGTAACCGGGGTGTTGGGCTCCAAGCCCTCGTTGCGGTTGTTGCCGTTGGGGATGATGAAGAAGCCGACCTGTTCGGCGGTGAAACCGACGATGGTGACTTCGGTGGTGCCAAAGGCTTTGACGTTGTCCCAGATCACGACGCCAGTGGTCGGGTTGCCATTGGCGTCTTTGATGTAGTAGCCAAAGCTGTTGTCGTAGCCGGCGTCGGAGCCGCGCAGGGTGACCGTCAGGGTGGTGGTCAGGGCGCTGCTGACGTCGATGCTCGGCGCATCGTCGGCAAAGCTCAGGGCGTTGCCGATCTCAAGGCTCAAGCTGTCGCTGTTGCTGTCGCCATCGCCGTCGGTGAGGGTGTCGGTGCGCGTGAGCGTGACCGACCCAGCCGCCAGTCTGACCGTGTCGTTGGGGTTGCTGGTGTCGGCGTGGCGCAGCGCACGGATCTGGTCGAGGCTGACCTCGCCTTGGGCGTTGACGCCCACCGTGAAGACGTCGGTGACGACGTTGTTGATGGTGACCTGACCGCGCACGGTGGTGCCGTCGAGCACCAAGACGACGTCTAGGCCGCTGGCCACATCGACCACGCCGCTGGCGATGGCGCTGTTGACGCCCAAGCTGTAGACGCTGCTGCGGCTGGCCTCGCCGTCGGCACCAGCGTCGGCATCGACCGCAAACAGGCCAGCAAAGTTGGCGCTGGCGTTGATGCCCAAGTTGCTCTCGTCCACCGCCAGCACGGGCATGACGGCCTCGCTGCGGCTGACGTCGATGCTCGGCACATCGTCCTCAAAGCGCATGGCCGCACCGATGTCGATACTCAAGCTGCTGCTGGCTTGGTCGCCGTCGCGGTCGGTGATGGTGTCGGTGCGCTCCAAGTACACGACTTCATTGGGCAGGCGCAGCATGCTGGCGCTGTTGTTGAAGGCGTTATCGTCATCGTTTTCGCCCACATGGTCGAGCTCGGCAAACTGGGTCAGGGTGACTACGCCGGCGCTATCGACAGTGATGCTGAAGATGTCGCGCTCTTGCCCACCAACGGTGATGCGCCCAAACACCGCCCCATTGAGTTCGAGCAGCTGCACGGCTTGACCTTGGCTGCTCAGGCCAGACAAACCGATGCCCAGCATGCGCACGGCGTAGCTGGATTGAATCGAGCCCGCACCGTCGGCACCAAAGTTGTGGGTGTTGGTGCTGTCAAACAGATGACCAAAGCCGGCGCTGGCGCTGTCAGAAACCGCCGTGGTGGTGGTGCCCTCCACGGTGTCGATGGTCTGGGCGTCTTGCGTGGTGAGCACGGGCAGGTTGGTGCGCGCGGTGACTTCGATGTTGACGTCGTTGAAGTCGCCGTCGCCACCGCCACGGATGTCTTCCCAGTTGAGGTTGCCCGGGGCCGCGTTGTCTTGCACATAAGACCGGCCATCGGGGTTGAGGTCAGCGTCGTCGAACAAGATGCCGCCCGCACCCCCTGCACCGACCAAGGCGGTGTTGCCGCCTACAGGGGTCGCTTGCCAATGGTTGCCGACCTGCTGGAAGGTAACGGGGGTGTTGGCCGCCAGATCCGGGTTGAGGTTGTTGCCGTTGGGGATGATAAAGAAGCCGATCTGATCGGCGGTGTAGCCGACGATGGTGACTTCGGTGGTGGCAAAGGCTTTGACGTTGTCCCAGATCACGACACCGGTGGTCGGGTTGCCATCTTCGTCTTTGATGTAGTAGCCAAAGCTGTTGTCGTAGCCGGCGTCGGAGCCGCGCAGCGTGACCGTCAGGGTGGTGGTCAGGGCGCTGGTGACGTTGATGCTCGGCGCGTCGTCAGCAAAGCTCAGGGCACCACCGATGGCGACGCTGTAGCTGTCGCTGGCGCTGTCGCCGTCGCCGTCGGTGAGGGTGTCGGTGCGCGTGAGCGTGACCGACCCAGCCGCCAGTCTGACCGTGTCGTTGGGGTTGCTGGTGTCGGCGTGGCGCAGCGCACGGATCTGGTCGAGGCTGACCTCGCCTTGGGCGTTGACGCCCACCGTGAAGACGTCGGTGACGACGTTGTTGATGGTGACCTGACCGCGCACGGTGGTGCCGTCGAGCACCAAGACGACGTCTAGGCCGCTGGCCACATCGACCACGCCGCTGGCGATGGCGGTGTTGACGCCCAAGCTGTAGACGCTGCTGCGGCTGGCCTCGCCGTCGGCGCCGGCGTCGGCATCGACCGCAAACAGGCCAGCAAACTCGCCCGTGGCGTTGAGCGCCAAGTTGCTCTCGTCCACCGCCAGCACGGGCAGGGCGGCCTCGCTGCGGCTGAGCTCGATGCTCGGGCCGTCGTCGGCAATCGAGACCAAGCGCCCGACGTCAACTGTGGCGCTGACCGCATCGCCGTCGCCGTCGGTGGCGGTCAGGCGCAGGTTGATGATGCCTTGGGCAATGCTGACGCGGTCGTTGGGGTCTTGTGCGTTGCCATGCACGACCGCGCGCTGCTGGTCGAAGCTGACCACGCCGGTGGCCGGGTCAACCGACATGACGAACACCGTCTGTTGTACGTTATTGACATCGGTTACGACGCCAAGGATTGCACCGTTGCTGCCTTGGGCAATGACGACTGCTTGACCGGTGGCAGTGTCGGTCAGGCCGGTTGCATCACCGGTCCGAGCCTCCAGCACGTACAGCTTGCCACCACCAAGGGCAGGCCCATCGGCACCAAAGCTGACGCTGAAGTGCACCGTGCCATATGCGGATGTGCCATCGACGCCAAAGTCGCTCTCGTCCACCGTAACGGCGCCCGGCTCGACCGGCGGGTACCCACCGCCATTGCCATTGGTGGGCACGTCGTCAGGGTAATCTGGCTCAGCGTAGCTGATAACCGGGATGTCATCTAGCACATTGACGTTGACGCGCACGCCACCCTCGATCGGGTCGCCGTCGCCATCGACGGCGTTGAAGGTGAAGCCGCCTTCGAGCAGCGCCATGTAGTCTTCTTCGCCAGACTCGCCGTGGGTTTGGGCGCGCAGCAACTCAAAACTGTAACTGCCGTCAGCACCCACGGTCAGGCGAATGGCGGCGTTGGCAGGGTCACCCAACCCACCGCTGGCGAGGATGTAGACCGTGGCGCTGGTGGCATTGGCCGCCAAATTAACGCTGCCGCCATTCCAGCTTACGCTGGTGACGCGACCAAAGCCGTCGGCGCCCCAGCTGACGTTGTCCACAATGTCGCCGTTGGCGATGGCACTGCCGCCGGCATTGAATTCACCAGGGCGAAGCGGGTTGCCGTCGGCGTTGCCGCCTTGCAGCGCGTCTTCGTCGAGCAGGGCGGTATCGACCCGCGGCCCAGCGTCTTCGCCCAAAATGGCCGCCGGCACGTCGTCGGCAACCGAGATGGCCAAATTGATGGTCAGGTAGCCGCCCGTGCCGGCGGTGCCGATGAGGGCGATGGGGCTCAGGGCCAGCAGCTCTTCGACCGTGCCGGGGGTGGGGTGGTTGAGCGGGCCGACCACGGTGAGGGTGTAGTCGCCGTTGGGCTGCACGGTGAGCAGCACGGAAGGCGGGGTGGTGGCGCCGGGGGGGATGACTTGGCCGTTGGCGTCGAAGGCCAAGGTGCTGCCGCCGGGCGCGATGGCGATGAAGCCCAAGCCCGGCACGCTGAAGCTGGTGAGCACGCCGCCCACGCCGGTGAGGAAGTTGCCGCTTCGCGATGCGCTCAGGCCGTCGTCGGTTTCGTCGTTGCCGTCCAGGCCCAGGGCGGATTCTTCTTCGAGTTCGAAGCTCAGGTCGATCGTGACCGGGGCCGGCTCGCCCTCGATCTCGTCGGTGGTGTCGGCGGCGCCGAGGTTGAACTGGAACGCCAGCGGCTCAACCGGCTCGGCCACGCGCAGCAGGCGCACGAAGTCGCTGCCTTCGCCCGCACCGGCGGCCACGGCACCGGCGGCGGCGGGGTCCACTTGCTCGAGCAGGTCTAGGCCCTGCTCCAAAATCTGGATGATCTCGGCCACGGTGGTGGGTTGCACGGCGGCGTCGCCGGCTTGCGGGGTGGCGTCGGTGAGGGCCACGGTTTCGTCGACGCGCAAGGCCTGGTTGGGGCCCATGGCCAAGGTCTGGCCGTCGGCGAGCAGCAGCTCGACCCGCGCCCCGTTCTGGGTGCGGATGACGTCGCCGCGCTGCACGACTTCGCCCACTTGCAGGGCGCGGGAGGTGCCATCGGCTTTGACGATGACGGCGTTGCCGGTGACGGCGGTGACGGTGGCTTGGGCCATGGTAGCGCTCCTGTTGGGTATGACGATGGGCGCAGCTTAAGGCTCGAGGCAGGCTTTGCCTATTGGACTTTGGTACAGTTTTGCGGGTTTGGTGCGCAAGGCTAAACACATGCCTGTGCATCGAAGACACGGTGCGGCGGCATAATGCCCACGCGCCGGCTCGGGCTTGGGTGGTGGTGTCCCACAGCAGCAAGCTCCTACGGCTGCACCGACACCTTTGACCTTACCGAGCTTGAAGCATGAACCTTCGCACCTCACCGCAATCGCGCTCGCTGGGCCGCAAACTGGTTTTCACCGTCGTTTTGCTTTTTTCCACCTTGGCCGCCACCTCGACGGCCAGTTGGTTGATTTTGAGCCACCTCGAAAACCAGTCCGAGCGCTTGGCGCAGCGCTTCATGCCGCAAGTCGAGCGCATCTCGGACGCGCAAGTGCTGATGCTTCGCATCTCGCTCGAGGCGCGCCAAGCCATGCTGGTGACCAGCGCCGACGAGGTTCGGGCCAGCTTAGACCGCCTAGGCACCTTCAGGCAACAAAAGCTCGATCTGCTGCAAGCCTTCGAGACCAACCTAGACGACGACCGCGGGCACGAAATCTTTGCCCAAATCCGCTCGGCCGACACCGAGTTTTGGCGCCAAGCCCAGCAGGTGGCGGGCCAAATTCAGGCCGGCAACGCAGCGGCGGCTTTCACCCTATTGAACACCGATCTGGTACCGGCGCGCGACCGGGTTTTGCAGCACATGGCCGAGCAGCGCGCGTGGCAGCAGCAGCTGGTCGATGAGCAGCTGGCCGGCACCGACCGCATCGCCTTCAACACCAAGCTGGCGCTGGCCTTGGCCACGCTGCTGGTGTTTGTGGTGGCGGCTTACAACGCCCACACCTTCATGCGCACCATGCGGGCCTCGCTTGCCCGGGCGCAAAAAGTCACCTTCCGCATCGCTAATGCGCGCAACCACCAGGCCGAGCCCCCGGTGCAAGGCGACGAATTCGCTTCGCTCTTTGCATCGATCGCCGACATGGAGCAGCGCCTCAGCCAGGTGGTGGCGCGCGTGCGTCAGACTTCGACCGGTGTGTCGAGCGCGGCGGCGCAGCTCGACCACACCAGCACCGATCTGCTCGCGGCCACCGATCAGCAGATCAGCGCCATCGAATCCAGCGCCGTTCACGCGCGCAGCATGGCTGCCGCCATCGAGACCAGCGCCAGCAGCGCCAACAACGTCAGCCAGCTGGCCAGCAAGGCGGCCAACATCGCCTCGGAGGGCGGGCAGGCGGTGGGCTCGGTGGTGCAAGAGATGCAGCGCATCGGCGAGGCCTCGAAGCGCATTGCCGAAATCGTGAGCGTGATCGACGGCATTGCGTTCCAGACCAACATTCTGGCGCTCAACGCCGCCGTGGAGGCGGCCCGTGCGGGCGAACAAGGGCGCGGCTTTGCCGTGGTGGCCGGTGAGGTGCGCAGCCTGGCGCAGCGCAGCACGCAGGCGGCGCGCGAAGTCAAGGCGCTGATCGAAACCTCGACCCAGCGCGTGCAGACCGGATCGGCCGCGGCCGAAAACGCCGGCCAGACCATGCAGCGCGTGGTGGATTCGGTGGCCGAGCTCTCGCGCCTGATGGGCTCGATCGCCCAAGCCACGGCGCAGCAGCGCGCCAGCGCACAGCAGCTAGACCAAGCCGTGCAAGCCCTGAACCAGACCGCCAGCATCAGCGCCGCCGTGGTGCAGCGCTCGCAGGCCACGGCCGCCGCTTTGCGCGACCAATCGCAGCGCCTCGACGAAACCATGGGCGCCTTCAACGTCCAAGGCTCGGCTGCGCGGCAGGCGGCCTAGTTTGGGGTTTTGGGGCCTGATTTGGGCACCGCAGCGCCTGCTGCGCTGGCGCTACACTCGCAAACCATGACGCAAACCCTGCACACCTCCACCCTCCAATCCCTGCCGCTGCTGGCGCGCGGCAAGGTGCGCGACAACTACGCCGTGGGCGACGACCGCATCCTGATGCTGGCCTCGGACCGCATCAGCGCCTTTGATGTGGTGATGGAGCAGCCCATCCCCGGCAAGGGCGAACTGCTCACGCGCCTGAGCCTGTTTTGGTTCGAGCACCTGAGCCGCCTGGGGCTGTGCCCCAACCACCTCACCGGCGACGACCCCGAAAGCGTGGTCAGCGCGGCCGAGCGGCCCTTGGTGCGCGGTCGCTCGATGCTGGTGCAGCGCCTGCGCCCGATCCCCGTGGAGGCGGTGGTGCGCGGCTATCTGGCCGGCAGCGGCTGGAAAGAATACCAAAGCAGCGGCCGCGTCTGCGGCGTGGCCCTGCCGCCGGGCTTGGTCAACGCCGCGCAGTTGCCCGAGCCCATTTACACCCCCGCGGCCAAGGCGGCGCAGGGCGAGCACGACGAGAACATCACCTTCGAGCAGACGGTGCAGATGATCGGCCCCGAGCTGGCCGAGCAGATTCGGCGCGTGTCGATCGGGCTGTACCGGGCGGCGGCGGCGCATGCGCTGGGCAAGGGCATCATCATCGCCGACACCAAGTTTGAGTTCGGGCTCGACGCCCAGGGCCAACTGGTGCTGATGGACGAGGTACTCACCCCCGACAGCTCGCGCTACTGGCCGCTGGAGCAGTACCGCCCCGGCGCCAACCCGCCGAGCTTTGACAAGCAGTATCTGCGCGACTGGCTCGAGACGGCGACGGTGGCCGGCCAGCCGTGGAACAAAAGCGCCCCCGCGCCCACGCTGCCGCCTGAAGTGATCGCGCAGACCGCCGCCAAGTACCGCGACGCGCTGCAGCGGCTGCTGGGCTAGGGCGGCGCAGTTAAAGTAGCACCACCATGCCGGGGCGTCGGCTCACGACTGCTCAGATTTTTGAAATTCAAGGAGTACGCTATGCGAGCTTTCTTTGTTGCTTTGGCCCTGGCTGGGTTTGCCTTGGTCGGCCCGGCTGCGGCGCAAACCCCGGTGGTGACGGTGAGCGAACCGTGGGTGCGCGCCACCGTGGCGCAGCAGCAGGCCACCGGAGCCTTCATGCGCCTGAGCGCCAGCCAGAATGCACGGCTGGTGGCGGCCAGCTCACCCGTAGCCGGCCTGACCGAAATCCACGAAATGACCGTGGTCAACGATGTCATGCGCATGCGCGCCATCGCCGGCCTCGATCTGCCGGCGGCGCAAGCGGTCGAGCTGCGGCCCGGCGGCTACCACGTGATGCTGATGCAGCTGCGCCAGCCTCTGAACGCCGGCGAGCGCGTGGCCATCACGCTGGTGTTCGAAGACGCCAACCGCCAGCGCTTCAGCCAGACCATCGAGGCGCCGGTGCGGCCGCTCGGGGCAGCAGCTGCAGGCGCGCATGGGCATGGCGGGCATGGCCAAGGTGCGCACGGCGCCCACGGCCAAGGTCACGGCGCGCATGCAGCACCGGGCGGGCACGGGCATGGGCATGCTCCGGCCGCTCCGGCCGCTCCGCAGCGGCCCTGAAGCTCGCTTCTCCCGGCTTTATTTTTCTTGCAAAATCATACAAAATTTTGTATGATTCGCCGGTGGCCGTGACCAAATCCATCGAATTCCGGGGCAGCTCCCTTGATGACCTGCGCGCATTTCCGCTCTCGGCGCGGCGCGAGGCGGGTCATCAGCTCGATCGGGTGCAAAACGGACTGAATCCGGATGACTGCAAGCCCATGTCCACCGTGGGCCAAGGTGTGCAGGAGATTCGGATTTGGGATGCGTCCGGGGCGTTTCGGGTGGTTTACGTGGCCAAGTTTGCCGATGCCGTCTATGTGCTGCACTGCTTTCAGAAGAAAACAGAGCAGACCCGCAAGACCGATCTGGACTTGGCTGCGAAACGCTACCGCGACTTGTTGAAGGAACTGGAACCATGAGCAAACAACGCTTTGCCAGCGTCTGGGAAGCCATCGAGGACACCCCGGAAGAAGCGGAAAACATGAAACTGCGCTCGGTCCTGATGATGGCGCTGCAGAACCACCTCAGCCGCAGCCAGATGAGCCAAGCGCAAGCCGCCAAGCTTTTTGGCGTGACGCAACCGCGCATCTCAGACTTGATGCGCGGCAAGATCGGCTTGTTCGGACTCGATGCGCTGGTGAACATGGCCACAGCGGCCGGGCTGCAGGTCGAGCTGCGGGTGCACGAAGCGGCTTGATTAGTTGAGCGCCATGCTCAGGCGGCGGCGGTAGCGCGCCACCAGCTCGCTTTGCGGGTCGGTGGCTTGCAGCGCCTTGCCGGAGAGCTCGATGCCGCCGGCGCTCTTGCCCGCTTGCGCCGGGTCGGGTTTGGGTGCGGGTGGCGTCATCAGCTCCAGCAGCCCGATGTAGGTCTTGCGCGCCAGCTCGTTGGCCCAGCGGCGGTCGCGCTGGATGATCTCGAGCAGCTCGTCGAGCGCCGCCGGCCATTCGCCCAAGGCGATCAGCAGCCGGCTCTTGGCCATGCGGGTTTCGAAATCGCGCTTGTCGTGCGCGATCAGTTCGTCGAAGCGCTCCAGCGGCCACTGGCCGCGCTCGTCGGTGCTGCAAAACAGCAGCGCATTGAGCCAATGCGACAACGCCTCGAAGCGCAGTTGCAGCGGAATCTGCGCCAGCGCAGGGGCCAGCGCCAGCTCAGCTTGCTCAAACTGCCCATGGGCGATCAGGTGGCGCACGCAATCGAAGCGCAGATCGTGGTTGCCCGGCTCCTGTTGCAGGCGTTGCAGCAGCCGCGCCAGCTGTTCTTCGGCGTTCAGGTCGGTGGGCTCGGGTGCTTCGTCTGGCGGCGCGCTGTCGAGTTCGGGCAGGTGCTTGTCGAGGAAGGCGCGCAGCTGGCTCTCGGGCAGCGCCCCGGTGAAGCCATCGACCGGCTGGCCGTCGATCAGCAGCACGCAGGTGGGGATGCTGCGGATGCCAAAGGCCGCCGCCAGTTGCTGCTGTTGGTCGGAGTCGATTTTCACCAGTTTGAAGCGGCCTTGGTAGGCGGCCTCGAGCTTTTCCAGCAGCGGGCCGAGGGTGCGGCAGGGCCCACACCAAGGGGCCCAAAAATCCACCAGCACCGGCACCTGCGCAGATGCGGCGATGACTTCGGACTCGAAATTGGCAAGGGTGACGTCGATCATGGCTGGTGGCGGTGTACCGCGGGACAAAGGGGTTGGAAAAAGAAAGGGGGCACGGCAAAGCCCGGCAGCTGACATTGTCGCCCAAAGCGGTGGCGGCACGGCCACGCCTTAAAATCAAGCGCTTGCACCGGATGCGCCCTTCAGCGGGCTGCGCCGGCCCCTTTCAACGCCGCACCGCTGGTGCGTCCAATGGACAATCTCGGTTGAAGCCCGCAGCTTCGATCGACTATTTTATGAACGCAACCGTGCAGATCGGCGTGGTCATGGGCTCCAGTTCCGACTGGGAGACGATGCGCCACGCCGTCGAGATTTTGCAGCAGCTGGGCGTGGCGCACGAGGCGCGCGTGCTGTCGGCGCACCGCATGCCCGACGACATGTTTGCCTACGCCGAAAGCGCGGCCGGGCGCGGGCTGCAGGCGATCATCGCCGGCGCCGGTGGCGCGGCGCACCTGCCGGGCATGTTGGCAGCCAAAACCACGCTGCCGGTGCTCGGCGTGCCGGTGGCGGGCAAGGCGCTGGGGGGCGTGGATTCGCTGCACAGCATCGTGCAGATGCCCAAAGGCATTCCGGTGGCCACCTTTGCCATCGGCGCCGCCGGGGCCGCCAACGCGGCGCTGTTTGCCGTCGCCATGCTGGCCCTGCACGACCCGGCGCTGCTGCAGCGCCTGCAAGCCTTCCGCGCCGCGCAGACCGAGGCCGCGCGCGCCATGACGCTGCCGCCGCAGTCCAGCCCATGAACAACCCGGCCAGCTTGAACAGCGCGAACAGCCCGGCCAGCCCGGCCAGCCCGGCCAGCGCACCTGCCGCCGTTGGCGTGGGCAGCGCAGAGCGCGGCTGCGCCCAGCCCCTGCTCCAGCCCGCACTCCAGCCGCCCCAACCATTGCCACCGCAGCTGCTTCCCGGCAGCCTAAGCCCCAGCGGCCAGCCCTGCACCTTGGGCGTGCTGGGCGGGGGCCAGCTCGGGCGCATGTTCGTGCAGGCGGCCCAAAAGCTGGGCTACGCCTGCGCGGTGCTGGAGCCCGAAGACCACAGCCCGGCCGCCCAAGCCTGCCCGCAGCACATCCAAGCCGATTACGCCGACCTGCTGGGCCTCGAGCAGCTGGCGCAGCGCTGCGACGCCATCACCACCGAGTTCGAGAACGTGCCGGCCGAGGCCCTGCGCTGGCTGGCGCAGCGGCGCGCGGTGGCGCCATCCGCCGCCGCAGTGGCGCTGGCACAAGACCGCATTGCCGAAAAAGCCCATTTCAGCGCCTGCGCCCAGCAAGCCGGCGTAGGCCCGGCGCCTTACGCGGTCATCGAGACCGAGGCCCAGCTGCAGGCCGCCCCCACGGCGCTGCTGCCCGGCATCCTCAAAACCGCGCGCCTGGGCTACGATGGCAAAGGCCAGCAGCGCGTGCACACCGGCGCCGAGCTGCGGGCCGCATGGCAGCGCCTGGGCGGCGTGCCGTGCGTGCTCGAGCGCCTGCTGCCGCTCAAAGCCGAGCTGTCGGTGCTGGTGGCGCGCGGCCGCGACGGCCAGGTGGTGCACTACCCGCCGCAGCGCAACCTGCACCGCAACGGCATTTTGGCGCTCACCGAGGCCTGCCCCGGCAGCCTGCCCGCCGGGCTGGCCGCGCGCGCCGTGTCGGCCAGCGCCCTGATCGCCGCGCAGCTGGGCTACGTGGGCGTGCTGTGCGTTGAATTTTTTGTCATCGACGACGGCAGCGCCGAGGGCGCGCTGGTGCTCAACGAGATGGCCCCGCGCCCGCACAACAGCGGCCACTACACGCTCGACGCCTGCGACGTGTCGCAATTCGAGCTGCAGGTGCGCACCCTGGCCGGCCTGCCGCTGGTGGCGCCGCGCCAGCACAGCCCGGCGCTCATGCTCAACCTGCTGGGCGAACTGTGGTTTGACGCCCAAGGCCAAGCGCGCAGCCCGGACTGGGCCGCCGTGCTGGCTTTGCCCGGTGCGCACCTGCACCTGTACGGCAAGCTCGAGGCGCGCCCCGGCCGCAAGATGGGGCACCTCACGCTCACCGGCAGCAGCGCGCAGCAGGTGCGCGCAACGGCGTTGGCCGCAGCAGCCATTCTGGGCCTCGCGCCGTGGCCCTGACGCTGGACGCGCGCGCCCTTGCCGGCGCAACGGCTGGCGCGCCAGAGCCCGTGCTGCAGCGCGCCTGCGCCCAGTTGCAGGCCGGCCGCCTGCTCGCCCTGCCCACCGAGACCGTCTATGGCTTGGCGACCGATGCCGATGCGCCCGAGGCGGTGGCGCGCATCTATGCCGCCAAGGGCCGGCCGGCCGACCATCCCTTGATCGTGCATGTGGGCGGCAGCCAGCCCGCGCACTGGCAGCCGGCGCTGGCGCATTACACCCGCGCCTGCCCTGACTTTGCCCTGCGCCTGATGGCCGCTTGCTGGCCCGGGCCGCTGACGCTGATCCTACCGCGCCGCCCTGGTGTGGCCAGCGCCGCCGCCGGTGGCCAAGGCAGCATCGGACTGCGCTGCCCGGCGCACCCGGTGGCGCAAGCGGTGTTGCAAGCCGCCCTGCAAGTGGGCATCCGGGGCTTGGCGGCCCCGAGCGCGAACCGCTTTGGGCGTTTGAGCCCGACCCGCGCCGAGCATGTGGCGGCCGAGTTTGCCGGCCTGCTTAGCGACGACGATCTGCTGATTTTGGATGCCGGCCCCTGCCAGGTGGGGATCGAATCGACCATCATCGACTGCAGCCGCAGCCAGCCGGTGCTACTGCGCCCCGGCGTGCTGCCCTTGAGCACCCTCGAAGCCGCTGCCGGCCAGCCACTGGCCGCGCGCGATGCCGCAGCCCCACGCGCCTCGGGCACCTTGAGCGCGCACTACGCGCCGCGGGCCCGGTTGCGCCTGCTGCCCGCGCCCGAGCTGCAGACCGCGCTCGACCTGCTCGGCCCCGACGCACGCCACCTGGCGATTTACAGCCGCAGCCCGCTGCGCTGTGCCAGCGCCCACGTGCTGCAAGAGCGCATGCCGCAGCAGGCCAGCGCCTGCGCGCACGAGCTGTTTGCGGTGCTGCGCGCGCTCGACCGCCCTGGCACGCGGCTGATCTGGGTCGAAACCCCGCCGGACGACCCAGCCTGGGACGGCGTGCGCGACCGGCTGCAACGCGCGGCGGCGTCGGGTTAACGCGGAGGCGGGTTGGCGCGAAGTCGGGTTGGCGCAGCGCGGCGGCGGTTTCGCGCCACCGGCTCAGGGGCGCGGCGCCGGCCCCTGCCAGCCCGCCGTCAGGCGCGCGTTTTCTTCGTCAGCCGACAAAAACTGCACCGTGCCCAAGCCCTCGTAAAACGCCTGCAAAGCCGCTTGCTGGGCCCCGCTGGCGGTCTCGAACGCACCCACAGGCACGGTTTCGCTGGCGGCAAATGCCACCGCCCAACCGCTGTCCGGGGTCTGGCACAGCACCGCCAGCGTTTGCGTCTGCGTCTGTGCGCCAGCGCTTTGGCGAAGCTCCTGCACTTCGCGGCAATGCTGCCCCGGGGCGCGCTCGAAGCTGCCCAGCACCTCGAGCGTGTCGGCGCCGATGCGCACCACCTGCGCGCTGGCCACCGCCTGCAGCGCCGTCAGCACGCGCTCATCGTGCACTGGCGCGCCGCTCTGGGCCCAGTGCGGGCGCGGGGCCGTGGGCACAGCCTGCGGCCAGACCCACAGCAGCAGCACCACCCAGACCAGCGAGGCCAGCGCCACGCCCTGCAAGAGCCGGCCCGGCGCCCAAGCCACCAAACCCGCGCCCCGGCCAGCGCCGGCACTGGCGCCACCTCCTGCTGCCGCACCCCCGGCACCGGATCGCGCACCCCCTTGGTTGCCGCTGCCGCTTGGCCCGCCCAGCAGCGCGCCCACCCAGTGCCGCCACAGACGCCGCCACGGGCTGGGCGGCGCCGGGTCAACGGCGGGCTGTGCAGCCGCATCCACGGCCAACTGCGGCTTGGAACGCTGCCCCACCGCTTGCACTTGCGGCCAAGGCGCGTTCAGGATCGCCGCCACCAACTGCGGCGGCACCGGCTCTTCGAGCTTGGCGCGAAAGGCCGAGCGGATGGTGGCGCTCTGCTGCACCAGCGCTTGCAGGCGCTCGCGCAAGCCCGCATCCTGCTGCAGCGCCTGCTCGACGCGCTCGTAGTCGGCCTCTTGTTCGAGCTGACCGTCCAGATAGGCCAGCAGCGTCATGGTGTCGATCGTCATCTTTCTCCGTCCTTCTAACGCCTTTTTGCGCTTTTTAGCGCCCTTTAGCGCCCTTTAGCGCCCAAACCCTCGGCCAGACGGGCCCTGGCCCGCGCCAAGCGGCTCATCACCGTGCCCAAGGGCAGCTCCAACACCTCGGCCGCCTCTTTGTACGACAAGCCCTCGACCGCCACCAGCATCAGCACCGCGCGCTGATCCTCGGGCAGTTCGGCCACCAGCCGGCGCACGGCGCGGGCCTCGCTGCGCGCCTCTAGCAGCGAGGTGCCATCGTCACCCATCAACTCCTCAAAACCCTCGTCCCACGAATCGGTCTGCTGGCGCTGGCGCGTGCGGTACTCGTCGAGCCAAGTGGTTTGCAGAATGCGAAACAGCCAACTGGCCAGACTGGTGCCGCCCTGGTACTGGCTCCAGCGCTCGATCGCTTTCAGGCAGCCGGCCTGCACCAGATCGTCGGCCTGGTGCCCGTCGCCGGTCAGCCCATAGGCGAAGCGGCGCAAGCGCGGCAGCAGGCTAATGAGCTCGGCACGTGGATCAGAGGACGCCATAGAAAGTCTGTTGCAAGTGACAACGCGGCCAGCCAGGATTTATTCCCAACCGGGTTACAAATTTTTACCCCCGATGACTGCAGCGGCTGGCCGCACCGGCAGGCTAGGCGGAATCGGTGTCTTGCGCTAGAGTCTAGCTTGCAATGGTTTATATGCTTCAACCCCGCCCCGACGCGCCGCGCCGCCCTGTGCCTGCGCGCCTGCGCCTGAGCGCCCGCACCGGCTTGTTGGCCGTGCTGGGTTTTCTGGGGCCGCTGGCTTGGATCACCCCCGCCGGATCGCCCCCCGAGTTGGGCGGCGGTGCTCTGGTGTGGGCCGATGATGGTGGCGATGGTGGCGATGGTGGCGATGGTGGCGATGGTGGCGGTGACGATGGTGGTGACGATGGCGACGATGGCGCTTCGAGCGCTGGCAGCGAAGGGGGAGGAGGAGGCAGCGGCAGCGCCGGGGGTGCTGCGGCTCCCGCCCCCCTAGCTGCCGCCTGGGCAGCCTCGGGCGACTCGGGCGAGCACCTGCCCAACGAGCTGCTGGCCCTCAACCCCAGCTCAGCCGCGCTGGCCTACGCCCGGCTGCAAACCGGTGTCGAAGTGATCGAAACCCGCAACCTGCGCGCTCTCAACCTGCGAGTTGTGCGGCTGCGCCTGCACGGTGTGCAAGCCCAAGCCACGCTCCAGCGCTTGGCGGCGTTCGAAGATCAAACCTTCGCGCTGCAACACCTCTACGCGGTGGCACAAGCCCCAGCCAGTCCCACGGCTGCGCGCAGCAGCGAACCCATTTCGGCCTTCAAACAGTCGATCGGCTGGCCGGTGGCCAGCGCCAAGTGCGGACAGCGCCAGGTGATCGGCATCGTGGACACCGCCGTGCAGCTCGCCCACCCGTCGCTGCGCGGGGCGCAGATCCTCAGCCAGCACAAACTCAGCCCGGACCAGACGGCGGTCGAAGACGATCACGGCACCGCCATTGCCGCCTTGCTGGTGGGTCAGCCTGGCGCCGGCTACACCGGGCTGCTGCCGCGTGCGCGCCTGCTGGCAGCGGCGCCGTTTTACCGCCTGCCTTCGGGCCACAGCCGCGCCGACGCCTTGGGTTTGGCGCAAAGCCTGGATTGGTTGGTGGGCCAGGGGGCGCAGGTGATCGGCATGAGCCTGGCGGGCCCGCGCAATGCCGTGCTCGACGCCGCCCTCGAGCGTGCCCGGGCGCGCGGGGTGGTGGTGGTGGCTGCGGCGGGCAATGGCGGGCGCGCGGCGGCGCCGGCTTTTCCGGCCGCGCACCCGGCCACTCTGGCCGTCACGGCGCTCACGCCGGCGCAAGCGGTGTACCGGCGCGCCAGCCAAGGCGGGCACATCCGCTTTGCCTTGCCCGGCACCGATTTGCCCACCGTCGGCTCCGCCGGCACCCTACAGCGGCGCAGCGGCACCTCTTATGCCGTGCCTTTTCTGGTGGCCATGGTGTCGCAGTCGTTGCACGAGCGCAGCCTGAGCGCCCCGCAGTGGTTCAGCGGCCAGGGCATGGCCTTGCAAGATCTCGGAGCCCCCGGCCGCGACCCGGTCTTTGGCTGGGGCTTGCCGCAGATTACGCCTTTGTGCCGCTAAGCCATACGCCGCGCTCAGCAGCCGGCGCCCCAGGCTCAATCATCAGCGCAGCGTGCCCAGTGGCAAAAATGTAATTTTTTGTAACTGGCGGAATAAGGCAGGCGGCCGCGCGTTGTCGCTCATGAAAGGGTCGCAAACCGCGAGACCGCGCATTCAAGCGCTGCGGCTTGCGACCACCGCCCCCCAACCCTTTGGATGCCCGCGCCATGTACCCGCTCCTGAAACGCCTTTGGCAACAGCTCAAGCTCGGCTCTCATCCGGCAGCCGCAACGGTTGCGCAAACGGAGCTTTCGGTGCGCTGGCGCTGCATCAACGCCGAACTCGGGCTGGCGGCTTGGGTGGCCGAGCCTGCGGACCGACTCGCCCTGCCACGCCAGCCGCGCGGCGCCAAACTGCTGCTCGCCCCCGAGGGCGGCGAGGGCCCGGCGCTCGCGCGCCTGCGGCAGCTCGCGGCCCTGCACCCGGATTGCCTGATCGTGCTGCCGCGCTGGCAGAACGAGCGCTTGGCAGCGGCCGGGGTGCCAACTGAAGTGGCGCTGCACCTGGTGCTGCTGCGTTTGCGTGACGATGGCTGGGTGGGCGCGGCCACCCCCATGCTGCTTGCGTCAGCCGCCTGCCGGGCCTTGGCAGAGCGCTACGCGCAGCGCTACCGGGCTCTGACACAATCGTTGCCCGGCGCAACCACCCAAGCTCTAGAACGACCGCTTGCCACCGATCAGCGATTCGCTTGGATCTGATCGCCACCCCGACCTGATGGCCTCCCACGTGAATCTCGCTCTTTTATCTTGGTGGCAGCGCCAGCGCCTCACCACCCGACTGGTTTTTTCGTCGGTGAGCTTGGTCTTGGCGCTGCTGCTGCTGCTCTTTGCTCTGGTGCAAGGGCTCATCAGCCAGCAGGCCGATCGGCAGTGGGCGCACGAACTGCACGCCGCTGAGCGCGTCTGGCGCAGCCTGTTGGCACAGGAGTCGAGCCGGTTGCTCGACAGCGCCGCCCTGCTGGCCTCGAACCATGAGCTGCGCCGGGCGCTGGGCCGCAAAGACCTGGACCAGATGGAGACCGCGCTGGCGCTCGAGGGCGAGCGCATCGGGGCCCAGATCACGGCCGTGCTCGACACCGATCTGCAGTTGCAGGCCACCAAACCGCTCGATGCGGTGTTTCTGCTCTGGCTCAAACACACCGCCTACCCGCAGATGGCGCGCGCGCAAAACAACCGCACCCCAGCCGATGCGGCCCGGGCCTCGCCTTGGATCGACGACCCTGACGCCCTGTCCCAATTGCTGCGCGCCGTCGCCGAACACGGCACACGCGACCGCAGCCGCTCGGTGTTGGCGCTGCTCGGTGACGCCCCGTATCAGTTCGTCGTCGCGCCGGTGCTGGATCAGGAAAACAATCGCATCCAAGGTTGGGTGCTGATGGGCTTTGCGCTGGCGCAGTCTCTGGCCGATCAGATGCACACCAACCTGGACGTGCACGTGCTGCTGTTTGCCGATGCAGCGCACAACCCCAACCCGCCGACCCTGGTCTTTAGCACCTTGGCGACTCCAGCCTCTGGTTTAATGCTGGAAGCCGACGCCGCCTACGCAACGTATGTCGGCAAGCGCTACGCGCAACGGAAACTGCGCCTGCCCGCCTTGGGTGGCGAGCTGCACACGGTTTTGCTGCGCTCGGTGGCCGATGCCGAGTTGCCCTTTGTTCAATTGCAGCTGTGGCTGGGCGGGCTCAGCCTGTTGGGCTTGGCTTTGTTCGCTTGGGCCAGTGCGCGCAGCGTGCGCCGCATCACCGCGCCCTTAGCCACCTTGCAACAGGCGGCGCTGGCGCTGGAGCAAGGCCGCTTCGACGCCCCCCTGCCTCCCAGTGCCGGGTTCGATGAGGTCTCGCAACTCAGCCGCGGCTTCGACGCCATGCGCCAGAGCCTGGCCGAGCAGCAGGGCGAGATCCGGCGCCTGGCCTACCGCGATCGGCTCACCGGCTTGCCGAACCGCCAGCGTTTCGTCGAGGCGGTGGAATTGGCGCTGGGGCAGCAGCGCGCCGGCCAGCCGCCTTTGTCGGTGCTCTCGCTCAATTTAGACCGCTTCAAGCACGTCAACGAGGTCATGGGCTATGCCTTTGGCGACGAGTTGTTGCGCGCCGTCGCGCAGCGCCTGAGTGAGGCGGTGGGCAAAGGGCACCTGCTGGCACGGCTGGGTGGCGACGAGTTTGGTTTGCTGCTCACGGGCTCGTCGGCGGATCAGGCGCTGACGCAAGCGCGCCTGATTCTGGCGCAGCTGGCGGCCGGGATGGTGCTGGGCGGCCAGCGCGTCGATGTGCGCGCCAGCGCCGGGCTGGCCGAAGGCCCGCGCGATGGCAGCGACGCCGAAGCCCTGATCAACCACGCCGAAATGGCCATGCGCCAGGCCAAGCGCCGCACCGCCGGCGTGCTGTGCTTTGTGCCCGAACACGACCGCAGCCAGGTGGCCGATCTGTCTTTGCTCGGTGCCATGCGCGACGGCATGGTGCGCGGCGAATTGCGCCTGTACCTGCAGCCCAAGCTGCCGCTGCATGGCAAACGGGCTTTGTCTGCCGAAGCGCTGTTGCGCTGGCAGCACCCCACCGAGGGCTTGATCGCCCCGGCGCGCTTCATTCCTTTTGCCGAGCAGACCGGTTTCATCACCGAACTCACGACTTGGGTCATTGAAGCCGCCGCGCAGGCTTGCGCGCAATGGAAGCATCTGGGTTTTGCGTGCCCGATAGCGGTCAACGTCTCGACCCGCGACCTGCTCGACCCCGCCTTTGCCGAGCGCGTGGCGGCCTGCCTGCGGCGCCACGGCGTCGATAGCAGCCAGATCAGCCTCGAGATCACCGAAAGCGCCCTGATGGAGGACCCGGCGCGGGCCCTGGCCACGCTGCAGCAACTGGCCGCGCTGGGGCTCGAATTGGCGATCGACGACTACGGCACCGGTTATTCGTCCCTGACCTACCTCAAGCAGCTGCCGGTGCAGACGCTCAAAATCGACCAGAGCTTCATCGCCCAGATGGCCAGCGACAGCCGCGACG
Organism: Serpentinimonas maccroryi; assembly: GCF_000828915.1. Classification (NCBI taxonomy): domain Bacteria; kingdom Pseudomonadati; phylum Pseudomonadota; class Betaproteobacteria; order Burkholderiales; family Comamonadaceae; genus Serpentinimonas; species Serpentinimonas maccroryi. The sequence goes on along the minus strand of NZ_AP014569.1, from coordinate 2,421,899 downwards.
CCGCCATCGTGCAATCCTCGCTCGAACTGGCGCACCAACTCGGGCTGCTGGTGGTGGCCGAAGGGGTGGAGGACGCCGCCACGCTGCAGCGGCTGCAAGCCTGGGGGTGCGACTGGGCGCAGGGCTACCACATCGCCAAGCCCATGCCCTGGGAGCAGCTGGCACCTTGGTGGGCCAAGCAGCCGCAAGGCACCTGATTGCCTACTGGCCCCTGCGCTGCACCTTGCCCGGCGCACGCCCATAGCGCAGCTTCATCGCCAGAATGCTGAGCGCCAAGCTGAGCGTGACGGCGTTGGCGATGATGATCGGCCACGCACCCAGCAGCCAACCATAGACCAGCCACAGCGCCACCCCGAGCGTGAAGGCGCTGTACATGGCGAGCGAGATGCCGCTCACGTCGCGCGTGCGCCAGGTGTGCCAGACCTGCGGAACGAAGCTCAGGGTGGTGAGCAAGGCCGCCAGGCTGCCGACCAGCTCACCCCATGCGGGCATGTTCACGCCCGTTGGCGGCTGTCATCGCTGCCGGTGGGGGCGGTGGCTTGGGCCGATGCGCTCTGCTTGGGGCTGCCTGCCGGCCGCGCGCGGTTGTGCTGCACGATCAGCAGCGCCAGCAGCGCCGATGCCACGCGCGCGTTGGCGCCGTCGGCGCGGCTGGTGAGCGCAATCGGCACCCGCGCTCCCAGCACGATGCCCGAGCCGGTGGCCCCGGCCAAGTACTCGAGCTGCTTGGCCAACATGTTGCCGCTCTCGAGATCGGGCACCATCAAAATATCGGCTTGGCCCGACACCGGCGATTCGATGTGTTTGATCGCCGCCGCCTGCGCCGAGATGGCGTTGTCAAAAGCCAGCGGGCCGTCAAGCACGCCGCCCTTGATCTGGCCGCGGTCGGCCATTTTGCACAGCGCCGCCGCTTCGATGGTCGAGGGGATGTTGGGGTTGACGGTCTCGACCGCCGACAAGATCGCCACCCGCGGCTGCTCCACGCCCATGATGCGCGCAAAGTCGATGGCGTTTTGCACGATGTCCACTTTTTCGCTCAAAGACGGGCGGATGTTGAGCGCGGCGTCGGTGATGAGCAACGGCTTGCTGTAGAGCGGCACGTCGAAGCGGAACACGTGCGACATGCGCCGCCCGGTGCGCAGCTCGCGCCGCTGCAGCACGGCCGCGATCAGCTCGTCGGTGTGCAGGCTGCCTTTCATCAGGGCATCGACCTCGCCCTTGGCGGCCAGATCGGCGGCCAGCTCGGCGGCGGCGTGGCTGTGCGGCACGTGCAGGATTTGGCTGTCGCCCAAGTCCAGCTCGGCCTCGCGCGCCAGCGCCAAGATGCGCTCCTTGGGGCCGATCAGCAGCGGCGTCATCAGGCCGTGGCGGGCGGCGTCGAGCGCGCCCGTGAGCGAGCCGACATCGCACGGGTGCACCACGGCGCAGCGCATCGGCTCCATGCCGTCGGCCAGCGACAGCAGCTCGCGAAAGCGCGCCTGCGGGTCAAAGAGCTGGATGGTGGGGGCGTTGATCTTGGGCAGGCGCACCTTCTCGGTCGGTGCCAGCACCTTGGCCACGCCTTGCAGCACTTTCTCGTCTTTTTGGTTGGTCACGAGGCAGTCGAGCTCCACCGCTTTTTTGGCGTCGTCTTTGCTCAACACGGTGGCGGTGACGGTGAGCGTGTCGCCGATGCGCACCGGGCGCACGAAGCGCAGCGCCTGCTCGAGGTAGATGGTGCCCGGCCCCGGGAACTGGGTGCCCAGCAGCGCCGAGATCAGGGCGCCGCTCCACATGCCGTGCCCGATCACGCCGTGAAACAGGGTGTCGTTGGCGTATTCGGGGTTCAGGTGCGCCGGGTTGGTGTCGCCCGACACGGCGGCAAAGGCCTGGATGTCTTGCAGCGTCAGGGTGCGCAGCAGGCGCGCGCTCTGGCCGATGTGCAGCTCGTCGAAGGTCAGGTTCTCACTCCATTCGCTCGAAGTCGGGGGCTGGGTCATGGGTCGGTTCCTAAAAATGTAGCGTCGGCGGTATGCACGTCAGGGGTTGTCGCGCAAGGCCTGCAGCCGGCGCTGCAGGTGCAAGTCGGGCACGTCCACCACCGCCAATGCGCCAGCATAAACGATGCCCTGGTTGCCATCCAAGGTCAGGGATTCCCCGACCGCGTATTCGTGCGGTCCAAAGGCCACCGTCTGGCGCTGGGCATCGATGCGCAGGTCGGCGCAGCCGACCAGACAGACCTTGCCCAGTTGGCGCGCCACCACCGCCGCGTGGGCGGTGCGCGCGCCGCGCTGGGTCAGCAGCCCCTGCACGCGCTGCAGGGCCTCGATGTCGTCGGTTTGCGCATCTGGGCGCACCAGCAGCACCGGCACACCGGCGCGGGCGCGCTCGATGGCGCGTTCGGGGTCGAGCGCGATCTCGCCGCTGGCGATGCCGCTGCAGGCGCTGCTGGCGCGCGCCAGCTCCAGCGGTTGCCAGCCCTCTGCCGCCTCGGCGCCGCTGCGCGGGGCGAGTTGTTGCAGCACCAGGTCTTTGGGCTTGAGGTGCGCGGTGCGTTCGCGCGCCGTTTGGCGCTCGATCAGGCCGGCCTCGTGCAGGTCGAGGGCGATGCGCACGGCCGCGCGCGGGGTGCGCTTGCCGCTGCGCGTTTGCAGCAGGTGCAGGTGGCCGTCTTGCACCGTGAATTCGAAGTCTTGCATGTCGCTAAAGCTTTGCTCGAGCGTGCGCGCCGCGTTTTGCAGCGCCTCCCAGGCCTGCGGCAGGGTCTGCGCCAAGCTGGCGTGGCCGTGCGCGTTGCGCTGCCCGCTGACCACGTCTTCGCCTTGGGCGTTGGCCAGAAAATCGACCCATAGCGTCGGCTCGCCGCTGCTCGGGTCGCGCGTGAACCCGACCCCGGCGCCGGAGTGGGTGCCGCTGTTGCCAAACACCATGCGCTGCACGATCACGGCGGTGCCGAGCTGTTCGTCGATGCCGTGCAGTTTGCGGTAGCTTTTGGCCTTGGGCGCAAACCAGGAGCCATAGACCGCCTGCACCGCAGCGGCGAGCTGCTCGTGCGGGTCTTGCGGGAACGCCTGGCCGGCGTGGGTCTGGTACAGCGCCAGGTAGCTGCGGCACAGCGCGCGCAGGCCCTGGTAGTCGAGTTCGCGCTCGTCGCCCCCTTGCGTGGCGCGCTGCAACTCGGCCTCGAACAGCGGCGCGGGCAGGCCCGCGACCACCTGCGCGTAGCTGGCGATCAGGCGCCGGTAGGCGTCCCAGACCATGCGCGGGTTGCCGCTTTGGCGCAGCAAGCCGGGCAGGGTGGCCTCGCACAGCCCGACGTTGAGCAAGGTTTCCATCATCCCCGGCATCGACACCGGGGCGCCGGAGCGCACCGAGACCAGCAGCGGCGCGCGCGGGTCGCCCAGTTTCAAGGCGCAGGCCGCCTCCAGGGCCGGCAAACCGCTGCCCAGCAAGGGCGGCAGGCTGGCGGCCGGGTCGCGCGTGTAGTGGGTGCCCAGCACCAGCGCCGCCGGCACCGGCAAGCCCAGCTGCGCCATGCGCCAGAGGTGGTAGGCCTTGGAGCCGACCGCCTCGGGGGTCGGTGGCGCGGTCTTGGCAGCGGGCTCGGGGCCGATCAGGTGCAGGTGGCGCGGCCAAGCGGACGCAGCGGCAGCGGATTTTTTCATGTCACCACTCCGGCGGGGCCGAGCACGATGCGGCGCAACACGTAGCCGGCTTTGAGCAGGTGGTCGGTGGCCGCTTCCAGCGCCCCGGCCAGCTCGTTGCCCAAGCCAAACAGCACCGGCTGCTGCGCCAGCTCCTGCACCAGTTGCACCCGCGTCTGGCGGTAGTGCTCGTCGCACTGGCGTTCGGCGCGCAGCGTGCGCCACAGGGCCTGCAGAAAAGCCTCTTCATCGACCCGGTTCGCTTGCAGGCTCAGGTGGCGCGCGATTTCGATCGCCTTGATCTGGTCCTGGATCGCCGCCAAGGTGGTTTCGGCCAGGCGCAGCAGCGCCTCGACGATGCGCGCCGGCAGCCCGCGCAAGGGCTCGGTGTGCAGCAGCATCAGCAGGTAGGCCGCCTCCTCGAGCGTGTCGGCGGCGTCGTCCATGGCGTCGAGCAGCTCGAGCAGGGGCCGCCAGCGCTCGTGGCGGCGGGTGCGCTCGCGCGCCGTGGTCAGCAGCTGGTCGGCCTGGTGCTCCCAGGCTTTGCAGCGCTGCAGCGTGCGCTCCCAGTTTTGCGGCTCGCTGCGGCCGGCTTGCGCCAGCGCCTGGCACAGCTCGCTGGCCAGGGCGTGCTGCAAGGCCGCGTGTTCGGCCAGCAGGTCGAATTCGAAGCTGCGCTGGCGCATGGCGCGCGCCAGCAGCAGCCGGGCTTCGTCTTGCACCATGGCCAGCGGCAGTTGCTGGCGCAGCTTGATGCTGGCCTCGGTGAGCAGGGCCTGCAAAAACTGCCGCGCCGCCGCCTCGCCCAGCACCAAGTCGAGCCGTTCGCCGACGCGAAAGGCGTGGCTATCGACGGCCTGCATGGCTTCATAGACCAGTTGCTCGCCGCCCGCCAGCAGCCAAGCCATGTGCCCGACTTCGGTCTTGGCGCAATGGCTCAAAATGTCGATGGCCAGCGCCTTGCCGACGAACAGCTGCAGGCGCTTGCGGGCCCGGTTCCAGTCGATCAGAAAGACGATGCGCGAGGCCGCCGCCTCCAGCCCCTGCAACAGCGCCGCCGGCTGGCGCACTTGCAGCGTGGCGTGGCCGAGCACGTAGGGTTGGCCTTGGTTGAGCCCATCGGCGCGCTGCGGCGCCAGCAGCTCCCAGCTGAAGCCGAGCGACTCCAATTGCTGGCGAAAAAAATCGAAGCGCACCTGGTGCAGGTCGGAGTAGGTCAGGCGCACCGTTTTGGCGCTGACTTCGAGCACCAGCACGTGCGCGTCGTTGGTGCCGATGTCGTTTTGAATCAGCAGCTTTTTGCCGTGGCGCGTGACCGCCGTGGCCAGCCCGGGGTGGCCAAACTTGAGCGGCGCGGTGCGCTGCAGGCCGCGCATAAAGGCTTGGATGAGCGGCCGGTCGTCGGGGTCGATCTGCCAGGCGTGGGCGCCGTCGATGTTTTCGGTGGCGATCTGCGCCGACAAGGCGTTGAGGCGCTTGTGCAGGTCCATGACCAGCAGGTGCAGGCTGTCGCCGGCCTTGCGCTCGCCGTGGGTGAGGGCGATCAGGTCGCCGGGGTGCAGCGCTTCCTGCTCTTTGAGCCGTTCCAGAAACGCCAGCCACTGCTCGCGGCGCTGACACAGCGCGGGCTCGGGCGCGCCGCCGGACTCGCAGACCGGCTTGGCCATGGTCTGCAAATCGTCGCCAATGGCCTGCGTCAGGGCATCGAGCTGCGGCAACACCAGCAGCGCATCCTGCACAAAGGCGTTGGCGGCGAGTTCGCCCAGCCAGAGCAAGTCGGCTTGGCCGTGCTGGCGCAGCTCGGCGCTCCAGTCGGGCAGCGGAGCCTGCGGGTCGGCCGCGTGCGCCGCCGCCGACTGCAGCACCGACAGATACAGCTTGAGGCGGTCGTTGGCCAGCAGGGCGGCGGTGATCCAGGCCGGCAAGAGCAACGAATTTTGGCCCAGCGTGGCGACGGCTTTTTGTTTGTCCATGGTGCAAATCTTGGCGGTAGCGCGCAGTTTGCCTTGGGTGTGTGTCAGGCTCGTGAAGCGCTGGCACTGCACCGCCGCCCGCGCCGGCGCCGGCGCGCTGGATCAAGCCATGTGGTGCAAGCCGGCGTCGACGTAGATCACGTCGCCGGTGATGCCCGAGGCCGCGCCACCGACCAAAAAAGCCACCGCGCGCCCGACTTCGGCGATGTCCACCAGCCGCCGCCCGGGGGAGCGCGTCACCGCCATCTCGATCAGCTCGTCGAAATGCGCGATGCCCGAGGAAGCGCGCGTTTTGAGCGGCCCGGGCGAGACCGCATAGACGCGGATGTCCTGCTCACCCAGCTCTTTGGCCAGGTAGCGCACCGCCGACTCCAGCGCCGCCTTCACCGGGCCCATCAGGTTGTAGTTGTTCACCACCTTGTCGGCACCGTAGTAGCTCATGGTCACGAGCGCGCCGCCGGGGCGCAGCAGCGGTTCGGCGTGGTGCGCCATTTCGATGAAGGAGTGGCAAGACACTTGCATGGCCTGCAAGAAGCCGGCTTGCGTGCAGTCGATGATGCGCCCATGCAGATCCTCGCGCGGGGCAAAGGCGATCGAGTGGATGACGAAATCCAGGCTGCCCCAGTGCGCCTTGATCTGCTCAAACACCTGCTCCATCTGCCCCGGTTGGCTCACGTCCAGCGGCAACAGCAGCGTGGCGTCGATCTGCTCGGCCAGCGGTGCTACGAATTTTTTGGCTTTGTCGTTGAAGTAGGTGAGGGCGATCTCGGCCCCAAAGGCGCGCAGCTTGGCGGCGCAGCCAAAGGCGATGCTGTCGGCGTTGGCCACACCCACCACCAGGCCGCGCTTGCCCTTGAGCATGTCGCCGATGCGGGTGTTTTCGTCCCAGACCTTGGGCAGGGGGTCGCGTGAGTGGGGGTCGATGAACATGGGACTGCTCCGGGATTGCCTAAAATTTCAGTCTGCCTGCCACAGCGCAAGGGCGTGTTCGGCCAGCATGCGCTCTTCGTCGGTGGGCAGCACCAGCACCGTGACGCGCGAGCCGGCGCGGCTGATCGGGCCACCGCGGCCAGCGCACGCGTGGGCGTTGGCCTGCGCGTCGGAGTCGATCCCGATCCAGCCCAGCTCTTGCAGGATACGCTCGCGGATCGCCACCGCGTTTTCACCAATGCCGCCGGTAAACACCAGCGCATCGAGCCCGCCCAGGCTGGCGCTCAAGGCGCCGATTTCGCGCTTGCAGCGCGCCACAAAGTAGTCCAGCGCCTGCGCCGCCTCGGGCTGTGCCGACTGCAGCAGCTCGCGCACGTCGTTGCTCAGGCCCGACATGCCCTTGAGCCCCGATTGCTGATACAGCAGCTCGGTCAACTGGGCCGGGCTGTAGCCTTTTTCGGTCAGCAGATAGAGCAGCACGCCGGGGTCGATCTGGCCGCAGCGCGTGCCCATGGGCAGGCCGTCGAGGGCGGTGAAGCCCATGCTCGAATCGATCGACACCCCGTGGCGCAGCGCGCACATCGAAGCCCCGTTGCCTAGGTGGGCCACGATCACCCGCCCTTGGTGCAGCGCCGGCCACTGCTGCTGCAGCGCGCGGGCAATGTACGCGTAAGACAAACCGTGAAAACCGTAGCGGCGCACGCCGGCGTCATAAAACCGGCGCGGCAGCGCAAAGGTGTCGGCCACAAAGGGGTGCTGGCGGTGAAAGGCGGTGTCGAAACACGCCACTTGCAGCGCCTGCCCAAAGGCCGCCATGGCCGAGCGGATGCCGGCCAGGTTGTGCGGCTGGTGCAGCGGCGCCAGCGGCGCCAGCGCCTCGAGCTGCGCCAGCACCGGCGCGTCGATGCGCACCGGCTGGGCATAGTGCACGCCGCCGTGCACCACGCGGTGGCTCACCAGTTCCACTTTTTGCTCAGGCAGGTTTTGCTCCAGCCAGTGCAGCACGGCAGCCAGCGCCTGCTCGTGTCCGCTGCGCGTTGCATCCGCGCCGGGCAGCGTGTGCTGTTGCTTGCTGTGCGTGCTCGACTCGATGCTCAGCCGCGCCGCTGCGCCGCCGATGCCAGACACCTGCCCATGCGCCAGCGGCGCCGGCAAGCCGCCTTGCAGCGCCGAGCCAAGCGATCCTTCCGGCAAGGCGGTGAGCGAAAACTTGATCGACGACGATCCGGCGTTGAGCGTGAGCAACAGAGGCATGGCGAGCGGCGCCCAAAGGCGCAAAGAAGCGACCCGATCCAGTATAGGCAGGTAATTTGACAAAACGCGCCTCCGAATGGCGGCGCACAGGCGCTCGCTTTTAGCGCTGTTTTTCGGGCAGCTCGATTTTTACTTCGAGCACGTCCAGGTTTTCCTGGCGCTCAAGGTTGACGCGGATGTCGCCCGGATTGACGTGCACGTACTTGCTGATGACGGCGATCAGCTCGCGCTGCAACTGCGGCAAGTAGTCGGGCTCGCTGGCGTTGCGCCCGCTGCGCTCGTGCGCCAAAATGATCTGCAGACGGTCTTTGGCGATCGACGCGGTCTGCTTTTTCTCGCCCAGGAAAAATGACAACCAGGACATGGCGCTCACCTCCCGAACAGGCGTTTGAGCAAGCTGGGCTTTTGCGCGTCCACAAAGCGCAGCGGCCGCTCCTGGCCCAAAAAGCGCTCGATCACGTCTTTGTAGGCTTCCGAGACCTCGGTGCCCTGCATGTGCACCGCCGGCAGGCCCTGGTTCGAGGCCTGCAGCACCGTTTCGCTCTCGGGGATGACGCCGATGAGCGGAATGCGCAGAATGTCCTGTATGTCTTGCAGCGACAGCATCTGCCCCTCTTGCACCCGGTTCGGGTTGTAGCGCGTGATCAGCAGGTGCTCTTTGATGGCTTCGCGGCCCTCGATGGCGCGCCGCGTTTTGCTGCTGAGCATGCCCAGAATGCGGTCCGAGTCGCGCACGCTGGAGACCTCGGGGTTGGTCACCACCAGCGCCTCGTCGGCGTAGTGCATGGCCATCAAGGCGCCGGCCTCGATCCCGGCCGGCGAGTCGCAGACGATGTAATCAAAACCCATGCCAGCCAGATCGTTGAGCACGCGCTCCACCCCCTCTTGCGACAAGGCGTCTTTGTCGCGCGTCTGGCTGGCCGCCAGCACGTACAGGCCTTCGCACTGCTTGTCTTTGATCAAGGCCTGGTTCAGATTGGCTTCCTGGTGGATGACGTTGATGAAGTCGTAGACCACGCGGCGCTCGCAACCCATGATCAGGTCGAGGTTGCGCAAGCCGACGTCAAAGTCGATGACCACGGTTTTGAAGCCCTTGAGGGCCAAGCCGGCGGCGAAGCTGGCGCTGGTGGTGGTCTTGCCCACCCCGCCTTTACCGGATGTGACGACGACTATTTTGCTCATGTGGTCATGACTTTCTATACAAATTTTTTAAGCGATGGCTTCGATCAGCAGCCGCTCGGCATCGTTGTGGCGCTGCAGCCGCACCCGCGCGGCTTTGGAGCGCACCTCTGGCGGCAGCGGCACTTCGCTGGTGCGGTAGGTGCCGGCGATGGACAACAGCTCGGCCTCGAGGCAGGTGGCAAAAATGCACGCGTTTTCGTCGCCGCGCGCGCCGGCGATGGCCTTGCCGCGCAGCGGCGCATAGATGTGGATGTGGCCATCGGCCACCACCTCGGCGCCAGGGTTGACCATGGCGGTGACGATCAGGTCGCGGCCGCGCGCATACACCTGCTGCCCCGAACGCAAGGGGCGGTCGATCAGCAGCGCGCCCACCGCAAGGCGCTCCGGGGCAGGGGTTGGGGTGGGCTCGATTGCGCTGCTGGCTGCGCTGGCTGTGAGTGCCTGCACGGCATCCATTGCATCGTCGGCACGTACCAACCCAGCCGCCGCGGCCTGCTGGCGCACGGCCGCCGATCCACCCCGGTACGCCACAGGTTGCAAGTGGGCCGCGCGCAACAGCGCCAGCAGCGCCGACAAATCGGCAAGGGCTGGTTCGCTGTCTGGCAGGGCGCTGAAGTCGAGCAACAGCGCGTCTTGGTCGAAAAATCCCGCTGCATCGCCGTAGCGCTGCTGCCAGTCTTGCATCAGACGCTGGGTGTCGGCACTGCGCAGCGCCAAAGCCAACAAGGGCCAGTGGGTGCTTTTGAGCTCGAAACTCATAGAGGGGTCAGAGGCCGCAAGGGGGGATGGTGGGGAGAGCAGGAGGGGTTCAAGGGCAAATCTTAACAGCCCGGCCAAACCGGAAGGCCAAAGCGCGGCCGGACGGCAGACGGGCCGCGACAGATGCAGCACGGCGCCGAAGCCGCGGGGGTGGCCGGTGTCTTCCCCTATCTCCAATATCTTGATTTAAAGCATAGTCGTAGTAGTAGGCCCATCCCGATTCACTGAACAACTCATTATTTCTTTTGGATTCAATCTGTTGCACCCATTTTTAGGTGTGCAGAGCGGGGCTGGACAAATTCTTGCAGCGCTGCATAAGTGGCCTTGTTCGGCGCCTCCTGTGGATAACCGACACATTGTGCGCGAGCTATCCACAGCCTTGTGCAGCGATCTTGCCCAGCATGGGTTGGTACGGCATCGACGCGCGAAGGTTTGCATCCTTGTGCGGCGGCAAATCCTGTTTTAAGCTGGGTCAGAGTCGCCGGCCTCGGGTGGGATCTCGGGGTAGCCGGCGTCGTCGAGCGCGCTGGCCAGCGCACCGCGGGAGATGCTGCTGCGCACCGTCACGCGGCCGCTGCTGCGCTCGATCTGCACCTCGGCCTGCGCGTCGAGGCGGCGGATGGCTTGGCGCACCGCCTGATCGCAGTGGCCGCAGCTCATGCCCTGAACCGTGAAGTGGTGGGTGTCCATGGTAGAGTCCTTTACTGGTTAAAGTCCGTAGTATGTGAGTTTTACTGGAAGCTTGAGTGAACCCTGCCGCGCCGCCGTTTGAGAGCCAGTTCAAAATCGTGGGCATGACCTGCGCCTCGTGCGTGTCGCGGGTCGAGCGCGCCTTGGCCAAGCTGCCCGGGGTGCAGGAGGTGAGCGTCAACCTGGCCACCGAAACGGTGCGTGTGCGGGTGGCGGCGCCCGTGCAAGGTGCAGCCAATGGCGGCGGTGCACCGGCCCAGGGCGCCCCAGGCCAGGGCGCTGCAGAAATGGGTATGGGTCTGAACGTGGGCATGGGCGTAGAGGCCGACGAGGCCACGCTCTGGCAAGCGCGGCTGCACCGCGCGGTGCGCGACGCCGGTTATGAACCGGTGCCCCTGACGCAGGCCGCAGAAGCCGACCCGGCCCTAGACCGCCTGTGGGGCGTGCGGCGCGATTTTTGGCCGGTGCTGCTGGCCATGGCGCTCACGCTGCCGCTGGCGTTGCCCATGGTGGGTAAGCTCTGGGGCGAGCACTGGATGTTGGGGCCGCTGTGGCAGTTTCTGTTGGCCACGCCGGTGCAGTTCATCCTTGGGGCGCGGTTTTACCGCGCCGGTTGGCACGCCATCCGCGCCGGCAGCGGCAACATGGAGCTGTTGGTGGCCATCGGCACCACGGCTGCTTGGGGCATGAGCACCTGGTTGTGGTGGCGCGCCGAGCCTGGCAGCATGGTGCCGCTGTACTACGAGGCGGCGGCGGTGATCATCACCCTGGTGCTGCTGGGCAAATGGCTGGAGGCGCGCGCCAAGCGCCAGACCACCAGCGCCATACGCGCCCTGCAGGCCTTGCGCCCCGAGGTGGCGCACCTGCTGCCCGACGGCGTGCGGCGCGAGCAGCTGCAGGACGTGCCGGTGGCCGAATTGCTGCCGGGCGACCGGCTGCTGGTGCGCCCGGGCGAGCGCCTGCCTGCCGACGGCGTGATCGAGCAGGGGCAGACGCAGATCGACGAATCCCTGCTCACCGGCGAGCCGCTGCCGGTGTTGCGATTGGTGGGCGACACGGTCACCGGCGGCAGCCTGAACGGCGACGGCGCCATCGAGCTGCGCGTGACGGCGGTGGGCACGCAGTCGGTGCTGCAGCGCATCATCGCGCTGGTGCAAGACGCGCAAGCGGTCAAGCCGCCGGTGCAGCGCCAGGTGGACCGGGTGGCGGCGGTGTTCGTGCCGGTGGTGTTGCTGGTCGCGCTGGCCACCTTTGCGCTCTGGTGGGGCTGGCAGCAGGCGCCGTTTGAGCAGGCCCTGCTGGCGGCGGTGGCGGTGCTGGTGATCGCCTGCCCGTGCGCGCTCGGGCTGGCCACGCCGACGGCGATCATGGCCGGCACCGGGGTGGCGGCGCAGCACGGCATCTTGATCAAAGACCCGGAGGCGCTCGAAGCCGCGCGCCGTGTGGACACGGTGGCTTTCGACAAAACCGGCACCCTCACCCTAGGGCAGCCGGTGTTGCGGCACCTGTTGCCGGCTGCGGGTGTGGATGCGGCGGTGGCGCTGCAGGCGGCGGCGGCCTTGCAGCGCCACAGCGAGCACCCGCTGGCGCGCGCGGTGTTGCAGGCGGCGCAAGCCCAATTGGAACCGCAAGAGCTGGAACTGCAAGCCAGCGCGGTGCAGGCGGTGCCGGGGCGCGGCTGCCATGGTGAGGTGCAGGGCACGGTGCTGTATCTGGGCAGTTGGGACTGGCTGCAGGGGCTCGGGGCCGATTTGCGGGGCTGGCAGGAGCAGGCCGAGGCTTGGGCGGCCCAAGGCTGCAGCGTGTCGGTGCTGGCGCAGCAGCACGGGTGGCAGCCGCTGGCCTTGCTGGCGTTTGCCGACCAACCCAAACCCGGTTCGGCCCAAGCCATCGCCGAGTTGCGTGCGCTGGGTCTGCGGGTGCTGATGATTTCGGGCGACAACCAGCGCGCCGCCGAGGCCATGGCGCGCCGCCTAGGGCTAGACCCAGCGGCGGGCGAGGTGCGCGCCCAGGTGCTGCCGGGCGACAAGGCGCGGCTGGTGGCCGAACTCAAAGCCCAGGGCCGGGTGGTGGCGATGGTGGGCGACGGCGTCAACGATGCCCCGGCGCTGGCGGCGGCCGATGTCGGGCTGGCGATGAGCCACGCCCAAGGCGGCTCCGATGTGGCGCTGCACGCCGCCGGCATCACCCTGATGCGCGGCGAGCCGCTGCTGGTGGCGGCGGCGCTCGACATATCGCGCCGCACGGTAGCCAAAATCCGGCAAAACCTGTTTTGGGCTTTCATCTACAACACCGTCGGCATCCCGCTGGCGGCGCTGGGCCTGCTCAGCCCGGTGCTGGCCGGGGCGGCGATGGCGCTGAGCTCGGTGAGCGTGGTGAGCAACGCCTTGCTGCTCAAGCGCTGGCGGCCGCCGGCGCGGAGCTGAGGGGCTGGGAGGCAATTTGCGCTTGCGCCGGCAAATCGGGTGCGCGCGGGTTTAGGATCGAAGCCTATGGCCGAACCCAGCGCGGGCCCTCCCACCAGCCTGTCCGCGATCCGACCCCCCTTGCCCCCTTGGTGGCGCGGGGTGCTGCTGGCGCTGTGGCTCTCGCTGGCGGCGGCGGTGGCGCTGGGCATCACGCGCTTTGCCTACGGTTTGCTGCTGCCGCCCATGCGCGCCGACCTCGGCTGGACCTACGCCTTGGCCGGGGCCATGAACACCTTCAACGCCGTCGGCTACCTCGTGGGGGCGCTCACGGCCCCGTGGCTGCTGCGCCGCTTGGGGGCTGGACCGCTGCTGCTGGCTGGGGCCTTGCTGGCCAGCGTGTTCATGGCCAGCAGCGGTTTTTTTAGCGCCAGCGCGCCGCTGCTGGCGCAGCGGCTGGCGGCGGGCGTGTTCAGCGCCTGGGTTTTTGTGGCCGGGGGCTTATTGGCGGCGCGCCTGGGCACGGTTTGGCCGGCGCACAGCGGTTGGTTGCTGGGCTTGTATTACGGCGGCGTGGGCTGGGGCATCGTGCTGTCGGCGCTGGCGGTGCCGCCGGTGCTGGGCTGGGCCGCCAGCGTGCCGCACGGCTGGGCTTGGGCTTGGTGGCTGCTGGCGCTGGTCTGTTTGCTCACCACGGCATCGCTGTGGGGGCTGCTGCGGGCGCTGCGCCAGCTGGGGCTGGAAGTCGATGCCGCGCCCGTGTACCGTGCCGGCCCCGGCGCGCCGCCCAGCCCGGCCTTGGGTTGGGCGCTTCTGGTGCAAAGTTTTGGCTGGGCGCTGGCCGCCTACACCCTGTTTGGTCTGGGTTACATCGGCTACATGACCTTCGTCATCGCGCTGCTGCACGAGCAGGGGCACGCCACCGGGGCGATCACGCTGTTTTACACCCTGCTGGGCTTGGGGGTGGTGATTTCGGCGCGGCTGTGGGCCGCTTGGCTCGATCGTTTTCGCGGCGGGCAGGCGCTGGCGCGCCTCAGCGCCCTGCTCGGCTTGGCGACGCTGGTGCCCGCGCTCACGGCGGCTTGGCCGGCGTTGCTGGCCTCGGGGCTGTTGTTCGGGGCGGTCTTTTTGTCGGTGGTGGCCTCGACCACGGCGCTGGTGCGCCACAATTTGCCACCGGAGCAGTGGGCCGGCGGCATCAGCGCCTTCACGATCGTGTTTGCGGCCGGGCAGATCGTGGGCCCGACGGCGGTGGGCTGGATCGCCGACGGCCCGGGCGGGCTCGAGCGCGGCTTGTTCTACTCGGCGCTGGCGCTGTGGCTGGGCGCGGCGCTGGCGTGGCGCCAGCGGCCGCTGCAGAGCGCCGGCCGCCCTACACACTAAACTTTGCACACCGCAGGAGCACCCCATGGCCATCGGAGACTTTGCCTACGCCAACAACTGCAACCGCTTTTTGGGTTGCGCGCCACTGGCCGACCAGCCCTTTGCGCTGGTCGGGGTGCCTTTTGATGGCGCCGTCAGCAACCGCCCCGGGGCGCGCTTTGGCCCGCAAGCCATTCGCGCCGCCAGCCTGATGCTGTGCGACGGCGAGCACCCGCACTTCAACTGCAGCCCCGTTGGGCACGTGGGCGACGCGCTCGATCTGCGCTTGCCCAACACCGCCGCGCTGCCCCATCTGCAGGCCTGCATCGAGCAGCAGGCGCAGGCCCTCATGGGCCAGCACCGCTGCGTGTTTCTGGGCGGCGACCACTCCATCACCCTGCCGCTGCTGCGCGCCGCGCGCCGCGTCTATGGCCAAGGCGCGCCGTTGGCGCTGGTGCATTTCGACGCCCATTGCGACACCTGGACCGATCACTGCGGCGAACCTGCGGGCCACGGCACCTGGACCTATGAGGCGCTGCAAGAGGGCCTGGTCAGCCCGGCGCACACGGTGCAGATCGGGCTGCGCTCCAGCGGCCAGCGCGCGGCACGCGAGTACGTGCGCGACCAAGGCGGCCTGATCTACACCGCGCGCGACTTGCGCGGCCTCGACGGCGCGGCTTTGCAGCCGCTGCTGCGCGAGATCCGCCAGCGCATCGGCGAGCGGCCCTGCTACCTGACGATCGATATCGACTGCCTCGACCCCGCCTTCGCCCCCGGCACCGGCACCCCCGAGCCCGGCGGCCTGAGCAGCAGCCAGGTGCTGACCGTGGTCGAAGAGCTGGTCGACCTGAACTGGGTGGGTATGGACTGCGTCGAAGTGGCGCCGGCCTACGACCACGCCGAACTCACCAGCAGCGCCGCCGCCACCTTGGTCTGGACTTGGCTGGCCGGGCAGGTGGCGCTGGGGCGCGGCGCGGGTGCAGGTGCCTGACCCTCTGCACGCCACCCCTTCGGGAGTTTTAGGAAAAGTTGTAGGCTGTCTTGCCCTTGCGCAGATGGGCAGCGGATGAGATCTGTAGCAAGTGCCACAGGCTGTGGCACTTTTGTCTGTCTCACCACGCCTCAACAAAAGCGCAGCTCCAAGCCTATGCTACGCTTACTTTATGGCATCCTCCCTGCTGCAATCCGACACCCTACTGAACCAGCGCAGCTACTACGAGGCGACGGTGCAGCGTGCACCGGTCTTGCCGCCGCTGCAGGGCCAGCAGCGCGCCGATGTGCTGGTGGTGGGCGGTGGGCTGGCGGGCTTGAGCGCGGCGCTGGAGCTGGCCGAGCGTGGGCTGCAGGTCTGTCTGCTCGAGGCGCAACGCATCGGCTGGGGGGCCAGCGGGCGCAATGGCGGCCAGGCCTTGGTGGGCTATGCCTGTGGGCAAGGGCAGCTCGAGCAGCAGCTCGGGCGCGCCGATGCGCGCCGGCTCTGGGACTGGACGCTGGAGGGCATCGAGCTCATCGGGCAGCGCATCGCGCAGCAGCGCATCGACTGCGACTGGCAGCGCGGCTACCTGACGGTGGCCGATTCGGCACGCCAGGCGCGGCGCCTGCTGGCCGAGGTCGAGCAGCAGCAGCGCGACTACGGCCTGGCGTGCGAGGTGGCCACCGGGCCCGAGGTGCGCCGCCACATCGACAGCCCGCGCTACCACGCCGCCGCCTTTGAGCCCCTCAGCGGCCACCTGCACCCGCTCAAGTACACGCTGGGGTTGGCGCAGGCGGCGCAGCGCGCCGGCGTGGTGCTGCACGAGCACAGCCCCGTGCTGCGCCTGAGCCAATGCGCCGCCGGTGTCACGGCGCACACGGCCCACGGCCAGGTGTCGGCGCGCTACGCGCTGCTGGCGGGCAACTGCCTGCTGCCCGAATACGCCCCGGCGCTGGCGCCGGCGCTGGCGCGGCGCATCATGCCGGTGGGCACTTACTTGGTGGCTACCGCCCCGGTGGCCACTGCCCTGAGCCGGCGCCTGATCCCCAGCGCCGCCGCGGTGTGCGACAACAACCTGGTGCTCGACTACTTTCGCTTCAGCGCCGAGCAGCGGCTGCTGTTTGGTGGCCGTGTCAGCTACACCACCCGCACCCCGGCGCAGCTGCAGGCCCTCATGCGCCAGCGCCTGCTGGCGGTGTTCCCCGATCTGGCGCAGGTGCCGGTCGACTACCTGTGGGGCGGCTTTGTCGATATCAGCATGAACCGGGCCCCGGATTTTGGCCGGCTGTCGCCGCAGGTCTATTATTTGCAGGGCTTCAGCGGCCACGGCGTGGTGCTGGCCGGTTTGGCCGGGCGCTTGGTGGCCGAGGCCATCGGCGGCCAAGCCGAGCGCTTCGATGTTTATGCGCGGCTAAAACACCACCCTTTTCCCGGTGGGCCGTGGCTGCGCACGCCGCTGCTGGCGCTGGGCATGGCGTGGCAGCGCTTGCGCGAGGCGCTGGGCTGAGAGGCTCAGCCTCTGCCACAATCACCGTCCAAGGCTTACCGCGCACCATGAACCCGAACCCTACTGCCTCCGCCCACTCCGCTGCGCCCGCCACCCCGCCCTTGGTCTGGCTGCCCGCCGACCACCGTCAGCTGGGCCCCAACGACATGCCCTATCTGCTGCTGGGCGACAAGTACGCGCGCGCGGTCAAGGTCGGCGCGCAGGCGCAGCCGGTGCTGTTCCCGCTGGCCGAGGCGGCGCAGGTGGGCGCGTTGCTGGCGCTAGTCGATGGCGTGATGCTCACCGGCTCGCCCTCCAACGTGCACCCGGCGCACTTCGATGAAGACGTGCACGACCCCACGCTGCCGCTGGACCCCGAGCGCGACGCGCTCACGCTGGCGCTGGTGCGCGCCTGCATCGCGCAGCAGGTGCCGCTGCTGGGCATCTGCCGCGGCTTCCAAGAGATCAATGTCGCCCTGGGGGGCAGCCTGCACCAGACCGTGCACGCCGTGCCGGGGCTGATGGACCACCGCGACCCCGACGGCCTGCCGCTCGAGCAGCAGTACGGCCCCAGCCACCCAGTGCGGCTGGCGGAAGGCTCGGCGCTGGCGCAGTGGGCTGGCGGCACGCAGGCCATGGTCAACTCGCTGCACGGGCAGGGCATCGGCCGCTTGGCGCCCGGTGTGCGGGCGCTGGCATGGGCCGAAGATGGGTTGGTCGAGGCCATCGAGGTGCAGGGCGCGACCGAGTTTGCCTACGCGGTGCAGTGGCACCCCGAGTGGCGCTGCGAGCAAAACCCCTTTTACGCCACCACCTTTGAAGCCTTTGGCCAGGCGCTGCGGCGGCGCCAGCAGCGCCGCCTGCAAGCGCAGCTGGCCCAGTCCACAACCGGCGCACCCAGCGCAACCGGAGCATGAGATGAAAAGCAACCCACCGCAGAGCTTCAACGAACTCGAACAGTGGCTGAACCAGCGCCGCGTGACCGAAATCGAGTGCCTGGTACCCGACCTCACCGGCGTGGCGCGGGGCAAGATTTTGCCGCGCGGCAAATTCACCGAAGACCGCGGCATGCGGCTGCCGCAGGCGGTGGTGGCCATGGGCGTGACCGGCGTGTTCCCCGAGAGCGGGCCCTACTACGATGTGATCGACCCCACCGACCGCGACATGCAGCTGCGCCCCGATCCGTCCACGGTGCGCATCGTCCCTTGGGCCACCGACCCCACGGCGCAAGTCATCCACGACTGTTTCGACCACGCCGGCAAGCGCGTGCCCTTTGCCCCGCGCAGCGTGCTGCGCCACGTCTGCAACCTGTACGAGGAGATGGGCCTGTCGCCGGTGGTGGCACCCGAGCTCGAGTTTTACCTCACGGCACGCAACACCGACCCCAACACCCTGCTCAAGCCGCCCATCGGCCGCAGCGGCCGCGCCGAAACCTCGCGCCAGGCCTACAGCATCGACGCCGTGAACGAGTTCGACCCCTTGTTCGAGGAAATCTACGACTACTGCGACCAGATGGAGCTCAACGTCGATACCCTGATCCACGAAGTCGGGGCCGGCCAGATGGAGATCAACTTCTTCCACGGTGCCCCGCTCGACTTGGCCGACGAGGTGTTCTTTTTCAAGCGCACGGTGCGCGAGGCGGCGCTGCGCCACGACATGTACGCCACCTTCATGGCCAAACCCATCGCCGGCGAGCCCGGCAGCGCCATGCACGTGCACCAGAGCATCGTCGAGCGAGAAAGCGGGCGCAACCTCTTTAGCCAGCTCGACGGCACGCCCAGCGAGGCCTTCTACCACTACATCGGCGGCTTGCAGCGCTACATACCGGCGGCGATGGCGCTGGTGGCCCCCTATGTGAACAGTTACCGGCGCCTGTCGCGCAACACCGCCGCCCCGATCAACATCGAGTGGGGGCACGACAACCGCACCGTCGGCATCCGCTCGCCGATTGCGGTGCCGCAGTCGCGGCGGCTGGAAAACCGCGTCATCGGCGCCGACGCCAACCCCTACGTGGCGCTGGCCATGACCCTGGCTTGTGGCTACTTGGGGCTGAAAAACAAGATCGCGCCCAAGCCCGAGAAGAAGTCTGACGCCTACCTCTCGCCCTACGCGCTGCCGCGCACGCTGGGCGAGGCGCTGGACTGGCTGCGCCGTGAGAGCGATCTGCACGAGGTGCTGGGGCGCGAGTTCATCACCATCTACACCGAAATCAAAGAGCTCGAGTTCGAGGAGTTCATGAAAGTCATTTCGCCGTGGGAGCGCGAGCACCTGCTGCTGCACGTCTAAGTGGTTGGGAGGCACCGCTCACTCAAACCCGCCCAATTGCCTCCCAGCCTCTGAGCGCCCTCAATCTGGAGCCCCCATGCCCCCCACCCCGCTGACCGCCGAACTGCAAGCGCTCGATGCCGCGCACTACCTGCACCCTTTCACCGACCACCAGGCGCTGGCGGCCAAGGGCGCGCGCGTGATCACCCACGGCGAGGGCATCTACGTCTGGGACAGCGAGGGCCAGCGGCTGCTGGACGCCATGAGCGGGCTGTGGTGTGTCAACGTCGGCTACGGGCGGCGCGAGCTGGCCGATGCCGCACACGCGCAGATGCTCAAGCTGCCCTACTACAACAGCTTTTTCCAGACCACGCACGAGCCCGCGGTGCGGCTGGCGGCGCGCTTGGCCGAGCTGGCGCCGCCGGTGGCCGGGCGCCGCTTCGAGCATGTGTTTTACTCCAGCTCCGGCTCCGAGGCCAACGACACCAACCTGCGGCTGGTGCGCCGCTACTGGGACTTGCTCGAGCAGCCGCAGCGCAAAACCGTGATCAGCCGCCGCAACGCCTACCACGGCTCCACCGTGGCGGCGGCCTCGCTCAGCGGCATGGGCGCCATGCACGCCCAGGGCGATTTGCCCATCCCCGGCATCGTGCACATCGAGCAGCCGCATTTTTTGCAGCACGGCCTTGCGGGCGAGAGCGAGCACGATTTTGGCCTGCGCGCGGCGCGCTGGCTG
The DNA here is from genome assembly GCF_000828915.1 of Serpentinimonas maccroryi. NCBI lineage: Bacteria > Pseudomonadati > Pseudomonadota > Betaproteobacteria > Burkholderiales > Comamonadaceae > Serpentinimonas > Serpentinimonas maccroryi. The sequence goes on along the minus strand of NZ_AP014569.1, from coordinate 2,402,261 downwards.
GAAGCCAAAATCCTCGAACTCGGGCCCGAGCGCGTGGCGGCCTTCATCGGCGAGCCGGTGCAGGGCGCGGGCGGCGTCATCATCCCGCCAGACAGCTACTGGCCCGAGGTGCAGCGCATCGTCGATCGCTACGGCATCCTGTTGATTTCCGACGAGGTCATCTGCGCCTTTGGCCGCCTCGGGCACTGGTTTGCCTACGAAAAATTCGGTCTGCGCCCCGATCTGGTGACCTTTGCCAAGGGCGTCACCAGCGGCTACGTGCCCTTGGGCGGCACCCTGGTGGGGCCGCGCGTGGCCCAGGTGCTGATCGAGCGCGGCGGCGAGTTCAACCACGGCTACACCTACAGCGGGCACCCGGTGGCGTGCGCGGTGGCGCTGGCCAACCTCGACCTGCTCGAGCGCGAAGATTTGCCGGGTCGGGTGCGGCTCGACACCGGCCCCTACCTGGCGCAGCGCCTGGCCGAGCTGGAGGCGCACCCGCTGGTGGGCCGCGTCCAGAGCTGCGGCTTCGTCGCCGCGCTCACTTTGGTGCGCGACAAGGCGCGCGGCCTGCCCTTCCCCGAGGAGCAGGCGGTGGGCATGCGGTGCCGCGCGCACTGTTTTGGGGGCGGGCTGGTGATGCGGGCGGTGGGTGATCGCATGATCATCGCCCCGCCCTTGATCACCACGCGCGCGCAGATCGACGAAATGCTGGGCCTGATCGAGCGCGCGCTCGACGCCACGCTGGCGGAACTTCGCGCCAAAGGATGGTTCTGAGTCCTTGACCTTGTGGCTAAAATAGCGCTTGGCACGCGGTTTGCATAGGCTGTGCAGGCCGCAGTCTGTGTGTGCGGCTGCCCCCATCCCTTTTTTGCTCTTTACTTGCTGGAGTGAAACCATGTTGAAGACCTTGCTGGCGGCCGCCTTGGCGGCCTCTTTTCTGGTGGCTTGCGGACCGCGTGAGCAGCCCGCCGCAGTGGCCCCGGCCGCCCCGCCGGCCGAGCCCAAGGTGCTCAACATCTACAACTGGCCCGACTACGTCCCGCCCGGCCTGATCGAAGCCTTCGAGCAGGAAACCGGGATCGACGTCACCTACGACACCTTCGCCTCCAACGAGGTCTTGCACGCGCGCTTGGTGGCGGGCAACACTGGCTACGACATCGTGGTGCCGGGCAGCGTGTTTGCGGCGCAGCAGATCGCCGCCGGCTTCTTCCAGCCGCTGGACAAAAGCAAGATCCCGAATCTGGCCAATCTGGACCCGGCCCTGATGGCCACCCTGACCAAGGCCGACCCCGAAAACCGCCACCTGGTGCCGTGGGCCTGGGGCTTTACCACCGTGGGCATCAACCGCACACGCCTCGAGCGCGCGCTGGGCAACACCCCCATGCCCGAAAACGCCTGGGAGCTGGTGTTCAACCCCAAATACACCGCGCTGGCGCAGCGCTGCGGCATCGCCTTCCTCGACGCTCCGTCTGAGGTCATCCCGCCGGCGCTGCACTTCATCGGCCGCGAAGCCTATTCCAACAACCCGGCCGACTACCAGGCCGCGCTCGAGATGCTGATGACCGTGCGTCCGCACATCCGCATCTTCACCTCGACCATGATCGACACCTTTGCCGGCGGCCAAGCTTGCGTGGTGCTGGGCTGGTCGGGCGACATCAACATCGCCGCCAACCGGGCGCGTGAAATGGGCAACACCGACGTGCTCGAAGCCCTGCTGCCCAGCACCGGCGGCCTGATCTTCATCGACACCATGGCCATCACCCGCGACGCGCGCCACCCCAACAACGCGCACACCTTCATCAACTTCTTCCTGCGCCCCGAAAACGCAGCGCGCATGGCCAACGAGATGAACTTCGCCACCGGCAACCTCGCCGCCATGCCGCTGATCCGGCCCGAGATCGCCGGCAACAAGACCATCATGGTGCCGGCCGACTACATGCCGCGCATGATCCAGCCCGGCCGCCTCTCCAACGAGGCGCGCGAAGCCATGGCGACGGCCTACAATAGCTTCAAGCAAGGCCGCTGAGCGCGGGGGTCTGAGCGCCCCAAGCCAGCCGGGCGCAAAGCGCCGGTGCACCGCTCGCACCTTTCACAGGCCGCTGCCACCCCGATCGGGGTGCGGCGGCCTTCCATATTGCACAGGGCAGACCGAGGCGCGCACATGCTCCAAGACGTAAGCAAAGAAGGATTTTTGGTGACCGAAAAGGTGGTCAAGCGCTTTGACGAGGCGCTGGCCGTCGATGAGGTCTCGCTGTCGATCGCCCAGGGCGAGATTTTTGCCCTGCTGGGCAGTTCGGGCTGTGGCAAATCGACCCTGCTGCGCATGCTGGCCGGGTTCGAGAAGCCGACTTCGGGCCGCATCCTGCTCGGCGGCCAGGACGTGGCCCAGATGCCGCCCTACGAGCGCCCGATCAACATGATGTTCCAGAGCTATGCGCTGTTTCCGCACCTAAACATCTGGGAGAACGTGGCTTTTGGCCTCAAGCGCGAGGGTTGCCCCAAAGAAGAACTCAAGCGCCGCGTGGGCGAAATGCTGGATCTGGTGCAGCTGGGCGACTACGCGCGGCGCAAGCCGCACCAACTCTCGGGCGGGCAACAGCAGCGCGTGGCGCTGGCGCGCAGCCTGGCCAAGCGGCCCAAGCTGCTGCTGCTCGACGAACCTCTGGGCGCGCTGGACAAAAAGCTGCGCGAGCAGACCCAGTTCGAACTCGTCAACATCATCGAAAAGGTGGGCGTGACCTGCGTCATGGTCACCCACGACCAAGAAGAAGCCATGATCATGGCCCAGCGCATCGCCGTCATGAGCAAGGGCCGGGTGCTGCAAGTCGGGGCGCCGCAAGACATCTACGAATTTCCTGCCAACCGCTTCGTCGCCGACTTCATCGGCAGCGTCAATCTGTTCGACGGCCGCCTGAGCGTCGATGAGATCGACCACTGCGCGGTGCAGACCGAGATCGGTGAGATCCAGATTGGGCACGGCGTCAGCGGCTCGCTGAATATGCCGGTGGCGGTGGCGGTGCGCCCCGAAAAAATTGAAATCTCCAAAACCCGCCCGCATGGGGTGGACTGCAACCTGTTTAGCGGCCGGGTCAAGGAAATCGCCTATTTCGGCTCCTACAGCACCTTTTTGGTGCAGGCCAGCAACGGCCAGAAAGTCAAAATCACCGAGCCCAACACGGCGCGCCACGACCTGTCCGACATCACCTGGGAAGACGAGGTCTTTTTCTGGTGGAGCAACCGCGCCGGCGTGGTGCTGCGCGACTGATCGCCCCTGCCAACGCTAAACCCAGGCGAAACACCGTGGCCAAACCCCTGAAACTGTCCATGCCAGGCCGGCGCTTCGTCATCGGCGTGCCCTATGTCTGGCTGCTGATTTTCTTCTTTTTGCCTTTTTTGATATTGCTGTACATCAGCTTTGTCGATATGGGCAACGAGATTCACCCTTTCCAGCCGCTCTGGGACCCGCAGCAAGGCGTGCTGCTGCTCAAGTTCGAGAACTACTGGAGCATTTTCCGCACCGGCCCCGACGGCGCCCTGTTCCAGACCCTGTACGTCGAATCGTATGTGCGCTCGATCGCCTACGCGCTCATCACGGCGCTGCTGTGCCTGATCATCGGCTACCCCTTCGCCTACTTCATCGCCCGCAGCGCGCCCGAGATGCGCCTGATCTTGCTGATGTTGCTGATGCTGCCGTTTTGGACCTCGTTCATGCTGCGCGTCTTTGCCTGGAAGGGCATTTTGAGCGATTTCGGCGTGGTCAACCAGTTTTTGATCTTCATCGGCCTCACCGACGAGCCGCTGCGCCTGATCTACACCGATTTTTCCATGCTCATCGGCATGGTCTATGTCTATCTGCCCTTCATGGTGCTGCCGCTCTACGCCAACTTGGTGAAGATGGACTTTCGCCTGCTCGAGGCCGCCTACGACCTCGGGGCCTCGCCCTTCAAGGCCTTCTGGCTAATCACCGTGCCGCTGTCCAAGCCCGGCATCATCGCCGGCATGATGCTGGTTTTCATCCCCTCGATGGGGGAATTCGTGGTGCCTTCGCTGCTGGGCGGGGCCGACAACATCATGATCGGGCGCGTGGTCTGGGACGAGATGTTCATCGCCAACAACTGGCCCCGGGCATCGGCCTTGGCGGTGTTGATGATCCTGCTGGTGATCATTCCCATGATGCTGTATTTCCGCTACGGCATGCGCGACAGCGATGCCCGTTGACACCGTCGGACCCTGAACCATGAAATCGAATTGGCTCAACAAGCACCTCGGCAAAGTCTGGCTGGCGCTGGTGTTCCTGTTTTTGTACGCCCCGCTGGCGTTCATGATCCTGTTTTCGTTCAACAGCACGCGCCAGCACGCCACGTTCACCGGCTTTTCGCTGCGCTGGTACGAAGCGCTGCTGGCCGATACGCGCATCGTCGAGGGCTTTATCGTCTCCTTGCAAGTGGCCTTTGTCACCGGCTTGCTGGCGGCGGTGCTGGGCACCTTTGCTGCCTTTGTGTTGGTGCGCTACAAGCATTTTTGGGGCCGCACCGTGTTTTCGGGTATGGCGGTGGCACCCATGGTGATGCCCGAGGTCATCATCGGGCTGTCGCTGCTGCTGCTGATGGTGGGCTCGTTCAACCTGTTTGGCGGCCCCGAGCGCGGCCTGATCACGATCATCATCGGCCACACCCTGTTCGGCATGGCCTTTGCCATGGTGGTGGTGCAGTCGCGCCTGCAAGAGGTGGACCGCAGCATCGAGGAAGCGGCGATGGACTTGGGCGCACGCCCGCACCAGGTGTTTTTTCTGGTCACGCTGCCCAACATCGCGCCGGCCATTCTGGCGGCTTTTCTGCTCGCCTTCACGCTCTCGTTCGACGACGTGGTGATCACCCTGTTCCTCTCCGGCCCCGGGGTGAGCACGCTGCCGCAAGTGATCTTCAACTATGCCGTGCGCGGCATCAACCCGACCATCTACGCCGCCGCCACCTTGCTGATTCTGACCGTCACCACCTTTGTCGTCACCTATGCCTTCTGGGTGCTGCACTCGACGCGCAAACGCCAGCGCGAAATGGCCGAGGCGCTGCGCGGCGCTTGATCTAGGAGACCCGCCATGACCGTTATCGACGAATCCACCCTGCGCCTCGACGGCCGCGCCTTCATCGACGGCCAGCGCGTGGCCGCGCGCGATGGTGCCACGTTCACCAAGGCCTCCCCAATCGACGGCCGCGCCCTGCCCGAGGTGGCGCGTTGTGCCAGCGCCGATGTTGACTTGGCTGTGGCGGCGGCGCGCGCGGCTTTCAACGACCGGCGCTGGGCCAGTCAGGCCCCAGCCAAGCGCAAGCGCGTGCTGCTGCGCTGGGCCGAGCTGCTGCTGCAACACGCCGACGAGCTGGCCCTGACCGAAGCGATGGATATGGGCAAGCCGCTGCAATACGCCAAGAGCGTCGATGTGGCCGGTGCCGCCAACTGCCTGCGCTGGTTCGGCGAAGCCACCGACAAGGTCTATGACCAGATCGCGCCCACGGCCGACCATGCGCTGGCGCTGATCCAGCGCGAGCCGGTGGGCGTGGTGGGCGTGATCGTGCCTTGGAATTACCCGCTGCTGATGGCGGTCTGGAAGATTGCGCCGGCGCTGGCGGCGGGCAACGCGGTGGTGCTCAAGCCCAGCGAAAAATCGCCCTTCAGCGCCCTGCGCTTGGCCGATCTGGGGCTGCAAGCCGGCCTGCCGCCGGGGGTGCTCAACGTGCTGCCGGGCTTTGGCCCCGAAGCCGGCAGCCCGCTGGCGCTGCACCCGGATGTGGACTGCATCGCCTTCACCGGCAGCACGCGAGTCGGCAAGCAGATCCACGTCATGGCCGGGCAGAGCAACCTCAAGCGCGCCTGGACCGAACTGGGCGGCAAATCGCCGTTCATCGTCTTTGACGACTGCCCCGACCTCGAGCGCGCGGTGCAGGCGGCCTTGGGCAGCGTGTTTTTCAACTGCGGCCAGAGCTGCAACGCCCCCACGCGGCTGCTGCTGCACCACGCCATCCACGCGCCCTTCATGGCGCGCGCGCTCGAGCTGCTGCCGCAGTTTCAGCCCGCGCACCCGCTGCTGCCGCAAACGGTGCAGGGGGCGCTGGTCGATGAGGCCCAAACCGCCACCGTGCTGCGCTACATCGAGGCCGGCCAGCGCGAGGGCGCGCAGCTGCTCGCCGGTGGCCAGCGCGTGCACCCGGTGGCGGGCGGCTGCTACCTGCAACCCACCATTTTCGACGGCGTGCACAACCAGATGCAGATCGCGCGCGAGGAAATTTTTGGCCCGGTGCTGGCGGTGCTGCGCTTTGCCGACGCCGCCGAAGCGGTGCAGATCGCCAACGACAGCATCTACGGCCTGCAAGCCTCGGTCTGGAGCCGCGACCTGAACCGCGCCCACGGCGTAGCCCGGGCCTTGCGCGCCGGCACCATCCACGTCAATCAGTACGACGAAGACGACATCACCGTGCCCTTCGGCGGCTACAAGCAAAGCGGCGTCGGCCGCGACAAATCGCTGCACGCCCTCGACAAATACACCGAACTCAAAACCACTTGGCTGCGCATCGACAGCCCGGTTTGAATGGCTGCACCCGCTTTTTTGCGTGGGCTGGTCGAATCACCCACGCACTGGGTTGACGGCCCTTGCACCACACCCACCCCATTGCATGAACCCTGACCGCGCATCCCACCCACCGGGGCGCCCGCCCGGCCCGCTGTGGCTGCGCCTGCTGGCGCGCCTGCCGCTGCCGCTGTGGCGGCTGCTGGGGGCGCTGCTGGGGGCGCTGCTGTACCTGCTGGCCCGGCGCCGGCGCCACATCGCCCGGCGCAACCTCGAGCTTTGCTTTCCCGAGGCCACGCCGGCGCAGCGGCAGCTCTGGCTGAGGCAGACCTTCAGGCACTTCGGCCAATCGGCCCTCGATCGGGTCTGGCTCTGGCACGCCAGCCCGGCGTGCATCAGGCAGCGGGTGCAGCTCGTCGATCCGGCGCAGGCGCTGCAACTGCGCGGCCCGGTGGTGTTTTTTGCCCCGCACCTGAGCGGCCTCGACGCCTGCTGGACGCGCATCACGCTCGAAGTCGAGCGACCTTGGATCACCGTCTATTCGCCGCAAAAGCGCCCTTGGATGGAGCGCTGGGTGAATCAGGGCCGGGCGCGCTTCGGGGCCCCGCTGCTGCACTCGCGCCGCGAAAACATCCGCCCGGTGCTGCGCGGCCTGCACCAGGGCGCGGCCCTGATGCTGCTGCCCGATATGGACTTGGGGCCACAAAACGCCGTGTTCGTGCCCTTCTTTGGCGTCCCGGCGGCTACGGTGACCGCCCTGTCGCGCTACGCCAGCGCCGCGCAAGCGCCGGTGGTCAGCCTGTTTTGCCGCATGACGGCGAGCGGCTACTGCCTCGAGGTCTCGCCACCGTGGCCCGATTTCCCCAGCGGCGACGACAGCGCCGACGCCCAGCGCATGAACGCCGCGCTCGAACAAGCGGTGCGCATCAGCCCGGGCCAGTACCACTGGCTGCACCGCCGCTTCAAGAGCCGGCCCGAGGGCGAGCAGGGGCTGTACTAGAGCCGGGCCCGGTGCTTGGCCCAAGTTTCACGTGGAACGTGGGCAGCAGGCGTTACGCCACCCCACCCCCCAAGTCAGAATACTTTCCCCTGGCACTTGGCTGTATCGGTGACCCGGATTGTTCGCGTTGATCAGGCGTGCAGCGTTTTGAGCGCCACCTCTGGCGCGGAGCGCATGATTTTGAGCAAGGCGGCCGCCGGGCCCGTCGGGTTGCGGCGATGCTGCTCCCAGTTTTGCAGCGTTTTGACGCTGACCTGCATCAACTGAGCAAATTCGCTTTGCGACAGCCCGATTTGTTCACGCACCGACTTGGCGTCCGGCGTTGTCACCTTGAACCGGCGCGAGGCGCTCGCTTGGTCGCGAGCAATCGCCTTGGCTTCTTTTAGGCTTTGCACCAGGTCATCAAACAATGCTTGTTCCATAGCGCGTAGATCCTTCACCCTAAACCCGGCAGTCACTTTGTTGCTGCCAATCATGGTACAAAAGTCTTTCCACATCAAGCATTGTCACGCTATGCTTGGCTAGCAACTGGGCAAGGTGACTTTGGTCGAGAAGCTCTACATCGTTCAAAGTAGCCTTCTCATGCGCGCCGCTGTTGAAAAACTGGTTCGTGAGACCCACCTTCTTGAAGGTCACCCCTGGATGCCTGCGACGATAGAACGCCTCGCCGGCAACTACCTCATTTACGGCGTCCCAGCTCAGCAGACGCCCATCTGCAGCAGAAGACTTGGTTTGTACGAGCTCTCCGTAAGCTCCGCGTATTGCCACGACATCGACCCCGTTGTCGTTACTAGCCGGAGTGCAATAGACGGTATCGAAACCTTGCTTGCTCCACAGAGCTGCCGCAAGTCCCTCAAAGTGCCGCCATTCCATCCGCATTGCTGTGTCTAGCGTTACGACTTCGTCGATGTCTTGGATGAAATCTCCTGGCACGACTTCCTCAACCCGGAAATCTGCAGCGCTGATATCGGAACAGCCGTTTAGCATGTCACCAGCTAGAGAGCGCTTTCTTTCCAATAGTTGATCTAGCTTGACATCAAAGGTTGTGAAGTCATCAGCCGCAACTACCGGGTAATAGACGAACACATCTTTCTTCTGACCTATACGCCAAGCTCGGTCAGAAGCTTGGTCCTCTTTCGCTGGGTTCCAAGTGCGTGTGTAGTGGACGACGTGATTCGCTGCCTGGATGTTGACTCCAAAGCCTACAGCAAGAGGGGACAGGATAATTACGCCAAAGCCAAGCTTCGCTTGGAACGCCTTAATGCGCTTCTGCCTACTCATAGCACTCGTAGCCGATGCTGTCGTGTCGCCATTGATAATGTCTGCCTCGAACCCAAAAACTTCAGCAATGTAATGCTGCAATAGCCTTTGAATGTTCCTGAACTCGCAAAAAATGATGACTTTGTCGCCCTTTGCTTCGATTCGGCGCAACTGAGTCAATAGCCAGTCCAGCTTGGGGGCAGCCTTGCGGTACTGTTCAAGTGGCTCGGGTTTGAAGACTGTCAGGCCATGCCTACGGGGGTCGGTACACACAAGACGAAGGTACTGCAGAAGGCCGAGGTGGTTTTTGAACGGTGTGTGCGACTCTGGGTCGCCACGCGTCTTGAAGTCCTCGATAGCCCTAGCATAGAGCTGACGCTGAGTTGTCGAGAGCGGTAGGCGGCGGCAGTCATCCACCACGACCTTCTTCGGCAGGTCATTAGCTACTTCCAGCTTGGTTCGACGAAGAATCTGCGGGTCGATACGCTGCCTCAAGTCCTCGATGCGCTTCTTGCCCTTCTCGTCTCGGTCATCAATCTCAATCGGTCGGCGGTACATGCGGCAAAACTCATTGAGCGCACCCAATAGCCCGGGCTGGACGTAGTCGAAGAGGCACCACAGGTCAGCCAAGGTATTTTCGACAGGTGTGCCAGTGCAGGCTATCTTGAATTCTGCGTTTTGCTTCTTGGCTGCCCGCGTAACCATCGCCGATGGATTCTTGATGCGCTGGGCTTCGTCGCAGACCATCAACGTCCAGTGCTGAGATGCAAACGAGAACTCTAGGTCGCGCAGTGTCTCGTACGTGGTCAAAACGAGCTTGGCATCACCCACCCAGTTTGATTTCAAGAATTTGACCAAACCGTCTTCGTTCCTGAGTCGCTCATCAACGCTCTCCCGGGGCACGCGAAGTGGAGCGAGCGCCTCTCCGTAGGCAGTCAAAATGCTGAACGCACCCGGGTAAAACTTCTGCGCTTCTTCCTTCCAGTTCTCCAGCAGCGTCACAGGCGCCACCACCAGCATGGGCTTCGTCGCCGGTTCCTCTTCGAGGATAGAGGCCATAAGCGTGAGCAACTGGAGTGTCTTCCCAAGGCCCATGTCATCTGCCAAAACCATGCCCCGGATGTTCAGTCCCGTGCGCAGACCAAAGAGGTGTTGCAGTCTGCCGACACCCTCTAACTGGTGATCGAGCAACTTGGCATCAGGCGCAAGTGTGCGCGGGACACGTGGGTCATGCTGCTTCAGTCGAAGCGCTGCCGATCGTTTCTCCTCGTAGTCAACGGTGTCGATGTTTGGGCGCAGTAACAGAGTCTTCTTCGACTTGGGCCCGGCTGGCTTTCGCTTCTCAGGGTCGAACTTGCGTTCCTTGACCTCATCCAAGACCTCAACGAAAGTGCCGACAATTCGTTTGGCCTCCTCGACCTTGATGGGCTTCGGCAGCCAGGGGAGGGTGACTTCGGCCTCTCCACGGCGCTCCGCCTCGTGAGCGGCCTTACGCAGTGTATCGATAGCTTCGTCATTGACGGGTATCGCGACCTGTTCGGCACTACCTTCAGGGGTGTAGGCGATGATGGGGTAAACGTTTTCAGGGAACCACCCCTCATCCTCCTTCTTCTTGGCGATGAAGGGGGAGTAGTACGGCTTCTCGACCCCAACTCCCTCGACCCGAGACGAGTAGGCAGACAGGTCATGAACTTGGTCGTATGTGACCAAAACCCTCGGCATCAACCGCTGATCGAGAGCGAGACGAAGAGTCTTGAGGTGTTCTTCGGCTTCCGGAAGGAGTTCAAGCTCTCGACCTTCCCAGAATACCAGTTGATGACCGCGCTTTATCGCATGCTCAAGCCGCCCAATAAAGCGCCTCAGCTCTTCATCTGATAAATAAATGACGTTAGCGGAAGCCAACCCTGTATCGTCAGCCCGTTCGATGCTGAGCCCCACCTTTGACGGTACTCCATCCTCGGTTCGCTCCACCAAGGGCGTGAACCGCTCGAAGAAGAGACCGGCATCTAACTTCGCCTGCTCAAACTGCGCTTCGTCGATGACCTTGGAGGCTGCTTCGCCTAGCGTCGCGAAGGGGTTGACCAGAAACGCTTGCGCTCGCGCACCTGCGATACGGCGTGCAGGGAGCCGTTTGACCTGCTCTAAGACTGTTCGAACCGCTGGAGATATGACAACTTGCACAAGGCCCCCGTCTTGGGTGGGCAGGTCATACCGGCTGGATACGTGGTCAAATCGGTCGAATTGGGTGAGCCAATCAGCAGGGGCGTCCTCGAACCCCGGCAATACCTCGATTACGGTATCGTCCGTCACCGCATCGGACTTCCTGAACGCTAGGTCGAGACGCTCAGGAGTCAGAACAACGGTTTTGACCAAGAAGTCACCCAGAACCGCTCTAGCCGCCAATGCATGTCGTCGAATGCGCCCCCAAGCAAGGCGCTGTGTATGTTCAGCGCGCTGCTCGGGAGGCCGCTGAGCGAAGCTCTTGACAGCTTTGAGGAGCCCCCACTGTTCAGGTGTCATTAGCTCGGAGCGACTTCCAATCTGAAGCGATGCTCCTCGGTATTCCGGACTGAAATCTTGGCCTTCCGCATCCACCCAAGGACCGAGGCTGATAGCAAAGTCCTCATCGACCAAAGCACCACGCGACGACAGCATGGGCCGAAGTTTGGTAGTTGTTGGTAGCTCAAGCGCCTCCGACAGCCCATCGTACGCGGGCAAGCTGAGTGCTTCGAATAGGCAGTCCCATGTCAGTAAGTATCTCTCTCCAGCTTCATTCGCAAGCCCATCGTCGAGCATTTGCCGAAGGGCGCCACCGAACCCCGTTGCTTGGAGCGGCTCACCTTCAGCAGCTCGAGGGCTAAGCGTCACGCCTGCTTCAGTGAGTGTCCGGTGCCAACGCTTGTGCTGCTCACTCACGGTGGACCTCTTGAACAAACTGAAGATGCTCATTCCAAGTCCTTCTTCCACCAACCCTTGCCCTCAGAGTACTGAAAGCCCCAAGCCTTCAGGATTCGCCGCGCTTCCGGCGCGTTTGCCATCACCAGCCAAAGAGATCCACCTTTTTCCCTCCGGTCAACGATAGATGCGCTAAATCGCCATGCTAACTTTCGGAGGTTGACCTCGTTGTAGACCTCAGAAGCAGGGATAGGCAGGGTCTTCTGTTCCGGAGCTGTCGGCGTTCTTGGAGCAACCTGTGATTGAACTGGCGCTGCAGACGGCCGAAGAACACCGAAGCTCTGGGGCGAGATGTTCTGGCGCGTCGTATCGGCAGCGGGGGAGGTTGATTGCTGTGGCGGTACTGCGGGTTGAGCAAGAGGTGTATGGCTGCCAGTAGACGCAGGGCTCAACACAACGAGCGGAGCAGACTGCCGACTAGGAACTAGCCCGAACTTGTCTTGGAGTTCTTTCTTGAAGCGGTCTTCCCATCCTGAGTATCCGCGTACAGAGTCTTGATGTGTCAAGTACAAAACACGTGCGTCGTTTTTGAGGGAGTTCCTGCCATTGACCGGAGCGCTTCGGACCGGCTTGGACAGGTCGAACGGTAGGCTGCGCTTGAAGCTGTAGCCATAGAAGGCGTTCGACTCGCCGCTGAACTCGACTGCCACCAAGTCACCCATGGTCATAACAAAGGCGTTGTTGAAGGGCTTGTTATCTTGAAGGCTGACCGTTAAGCCCTTCAACTTTGCTCGCAGCGCCACAAAGTCGGGTTCGTGGGAGTACTTGGCGTGCGTACCTAGTGCGAAGTGAATGTTCTCGATGAGCGGAACATACTTGGCCCAGAATTTCACCCGACGGGTGTCGCTACGCCCATCTTGGACCAGCTTTGTGAAAAACAGCTCAATAAATTCAAGCTTGAGCCAGTCTCCGACCATTTGTCGGGCATCATCTGTGACCCCGCCCCAGCGGTGCTCGTTCGAGGGAAGCCAAGGGTTTCCCCAAGCGTTCACGCTGTAGTCTTTTAGGCCCGAATGCTGAGGCATCTGCGCAACCTCGGCGTAACGTTCCAGTATCACCCGAAGACCACGGTCTCTGAGTACTTCATTTCTGCCTAGAAGCGCTAGAAGGCGCCCGACCATGTTGGTGAATGCGGTATCTTCAAGCTCGCACGCCCTTTTGATATGCGCAAGCACGAGCTCACGTGTGAACCAACTCGCGTCGTTGATGCCCAGTAGTTCACGGACTTGCCTAACCTTGTCTTCCCGACCATCAAGCAAGTCCTGCGCATATGAGGCGCATGGTGTTGGCGAGAACAGCCCTTTGTTCTCAAGGGCGCACTCGACCCAGTCGGGATTGATGGCGGCATCTCTGATGAGCTTGGCCTTATCACAAAGGTAAGCCTGAAGCTGTCGCCAGTTCCTGTGGCCAGTAGCAGGCACATCGCGCCCAAGACCGTCGTAGTCGAAATAGCTGCGCACAAGGCCCTGATAGCATCTGCGAAACTGCCTTGGGCTGGACTCCCAGTTGCGCAGTCCAGTGAGGGCGGCACCGAAGCGCTCTGGCTCTTCGATCAGGCATCGGCGGTCGTTCCACGGGCGCACGGCAAGTCCAAAGGAAACCAGTCGAGCCTGTCTCAGGGACTCAAACCCACGTGCATCCCAGAAATTTTTTACTGCTTCAACCTGTAGGTCATTCGGTTCATAGCTGGAGCTGCCACTACGTACACGCTTTTCGAGCTCAGCAAGCACCCCATCAATCTCGGTACATTGGCGCATGGGTACCGAACTCTGGTTGCTCGTTTGCCTGAGCAGGTCGGATAGGAGTGCTAGCGGGTCCATGGTGTCAAATAGCGCAGGTTCCGAAGCCGCCAGTCGCACCCTGTGGCGGCTTAACGCGCTTCTCATCAATCCCCAGAAACTCGATGCGCATCTCGACTCGCCGGCTTTCTTCAGGAGTGTCTTTTGATGCGCTGAACGCGAAGCCTCCTACTAGAAAGACATCACGTACTTGCGCCTTCTGCGCATCTGTCAAAGGATTTGGGCCATCAGTCTTGAACATGGCGCACAGAACGCGCTGACTGCGCATGAGGCTCAGGTTGAGGTTGGCCAGATAACTGCCCGTCTTGTCGGTATGACCCTCGACGATGATTCGCTTCATGACGCGCTTGCAGGAATCGCTGTCTGCCATTGACAAGAGTTCGGGAACGAAACGCCGCAGCACACCTTCTTGTTCAGGGCTCAGTAATGAGCTGTTGAAAGCAAAGCGGGCTCGGTCACCGAAGTCGATAACGTTTCGGCGCAGGTCGACCCTCACTCCCTCATGTCGCTTGGCTGCCTCTACGGCTAGAATCATGCAGTTGTCAATGTCTGCCCTGTACTCGGCCTCGCGCTTCTCCAACTCAGAGACGGTTCTCGTCACGGCAAGCAGGGCAATAGCCATTACAACCAAAAACAGGACCATGAGTGCCGTCATGAGGTCGGCAAAGGAAATCCAGAACGGCTTCTCGGGTTCGTCCTTGCCCCGTTGCTGAGAGGGGCTACGGCGTCCAATCACTTGCTTCGCTCCTTGGGAGTCGCGGTGCTAAGCACATCATCGAGCTCCTTAATGGAAGTTCCAAGGAGCGCCACGGCCGATGAAAGCTTGGTATGGAAATCGTGGGTGTTATCCTGCACGGTCTTGAGCATGGCTTCGCGAAATGACTCGTGCGCCTTAGCAAGGACGTTGGCTACGCCAGCCATGAACTGCTCAGTTTGAACTTGGGCCTTACTGAGCTCCTTGGCGGCTGCTTCAATACGGCGCAGCACATCCGAGGTAATGCTGACGTCAGTCTTGGCGTTCGCGACCAGACCGTTCAGTTCGCTGACAAGTTTACCGACAGAATCACGATGCACCTTGTAGTCTTGAACCCCTTGATGCAAGGATGACGCTGCGACGGTGAGCGACGTGGTCAAGTCGGACAGCTTGGTTGTGACTGTTGCGGCTTGATTCATAGCGCCAGCAACCTTGTCTGAGGCGGCGGTGAAGTTTCGACTTGCAGTGTTGATTTGATCCGCGCCGACGCTGAGCCGAGAGATGGCCAATGTTGTCGTGGCGCCGAGAGAGGCGGTGCTCTCTTGCATTTTTGTAGACGCGGTGGCAATCTGCTGCACCAGTTGCTCGACTGAGCCCATTAGCCCGGAAACGGCGGACTGAGTTCGCTCGTTCGTCTCCTGTTCACGCTTGCGGCCGGCATCCATGGCATCGCGCTGTTCGGTTTGGAACTTTTGGAGCATCCCACCCATCTGCTCGCCCAGTGTTTGGAGGGTGGACTGCACCTTTGCACTCGTTTCGGTTTGCGAGGAGGCGACCAAAGTATTGATTTGGTCCACAAGCTCCATGGTACGCGTGTTTATGCTCTCCTGCCTTTGCTCCATCTTCTCGATGGCTTCAGCCATGCGCTTGGTCATCTCGTCACTTGACACCTTGCCAGCGTCTTGCAGGGCAACCGCCAGTTCGTTGAGCTTGGTGACTGCGTCTTGCATGGTTTGTGCGGTGCGCTGATTGAGCTCGTTGATACCAGAAATTTGACCACCAAACAGGTCGTTTAGCTTCTGGCTGAAGCTCGTCATGACGTCTTGGAGCATATTGATGGCAGCGGCTGATTGGTCGCCGCTGGCCTGTTGGACGGCGGTCTTGATGTCATGCAGCGGAGCTGCAAGGCTACCCGTTATGGCACTGGAGATTGTTGACCCAAGCGCTAGGTTGTTGTCTCGGGCAGCCTCAATCTGAGTATGCGTTCCTTCGGTTAAACGCTCCTGAAGTGCTGTGGCTAGGCGCTCTAGAGTGGCGGTGTGCTTGTCGCTGAGATCTTGAAGAATCGGACGAAGGTCCTTGAGGAGCTCTCCCTTGAGGTGCTTGAGCTGCGTTGCAGTCTCTTCAGTGTGAGCTGCTGTCAGCTCAAGAAACTTCTCGGCGACGGCGGCTTGGAACCTGCGGTCAAGGCTCGAAGCGATGGCGTCCACCTTTCCGTAAAGATTGGTAAGCACCAGCTTCTCGACGAAAGTGACGACGATAGCCAAGGTGATGGCTGCAGCCGATATGAGGAAGGCCTCGCCCACTGAGTGCATGAGCGACTCGAGGCTTCCTCGAACTACGTCGGCGTCGGCACTGACTTCAAAACGGCGCAGGCCTTCGATTAGACCGAAGAAGGTGCCGATGACGCCCAGCCCCGTGAACATTCCGGGCACGTGTTTAAAAAACTCTGCGCCAACTCGCTGGTCAACAGCAAGTTGCGAGTTCCACACCACCTCTGCTGGTGCAGTGGATGCCCAACGAACCGTCGAGATGCCGTCGGTTGCTTCGCCTGGGACGGCGTATAGGGTCTTCTTGTACTCGCGCCATAAGTGGGCAAGTTCACCCTCCTTTGGGAACGCCACATCCAACGCCTGCGGGTCTCTTGCATCCTTGAGGCTCTTGTCTTCAAGGCTCCGAAGAACATTCTTCAAGAGACGAGTTTGGCGCCAAGCTGGGATGCAAAAACCTATGAGAAACACAAGCAGCAGGACCAAAAGGGCGCCGCCGGTGATGGCAAGGTGAAGCGGAATGGAGGAGAGGATCTGAAAATTCATAGGGCGTGACTCGATTTCTTGTTGCGGCAGCCTGCTGGCTGCTATCCCTTGTTTAGCCTTGTAACGACCCGTGGCCTCGCGCCTGTAGTCTAGCTTAAAGGCTGAGGCGCGCTCAATCACGATACTCGGCCATACACAATGGCACTGCACCATCGTTCACGTGAAACCGCCCCCGACTCGTACAATCGTCAGCCTGCAGCCCAGCCCCGGATGGCTGGCTGCGCATGTGCAACCCCAGGCCCTAGATTGTGAGCCCCATGTGGTACCCGGAAGAATTTGATGTGATCGTGGTCGGTGGCGGGCACGCCGGCACCGAGGCCGCGCTGGCGGCGGCGCGCATGGGTTGCGCCACCTTGCTGCTCACGCACAACATCGAGACCTTGGGCCAGATGAGCTGCAACCCCAGCATCGGCGGCATCGGCAAGGGGCATCTGGTGCGCGAAGTCGATGCGCTCGGTGGCGCCATGGCGCTGGCCACCGACGCCGCCGGGATCCAGTTTCGCATCCTCAACTCGAGCAAGGGGCCGGCGGTGCGCGCCACCCGCGCCCAGGCCGACCGGGTGCTGTACAAAGCCGCGATCCGCCAGCGGCTGGAAAACCAGCCCCATTTGCAACTGTTCCAGCAAGCGGTCGATGACCTGCTGCTGGACGGCGACGGCAGCGGCGCGCGCGTGGCCGGCGTGGTGACGCAGACCGGCATCCGCTTTCGCGCCCGCGCCGTGGTGCTGACCGCCGGCACCTTTTTGGATGGCAAAATCCACATCGGGCTGGATAACCACCCCGGCGGCCGCGCTGGCGAGGCGCCGGCGCAGCGCCTGTCGGCGCGGCTCAAAGAGCTGCAACTGCCGCAAGGGCGGCTCAAAACCGGCACGCCGCCGCGGCTCGATGGTCGCAGCATCGACTTTGCGCGCTGTGTCGAGCAGCCCGGCGACGGCATGCCGGGCTCCGACAGCGCCGGGCGGCCGCTGCCGGTGTTCAGCTTCATGGCCCGCCCCGAGATGCACCCGCGCCAGCTGCCGTGCTGGGTCACGCACACCAACGAGCGCACGCACGCCATCATCCGCTCCGGCTTTGATCGCAGCCCCATGTACAGCGGCCAGATCGAGGGCGTGGGGCCGCGCTACTGCCCAAGCGTCGAAGACAAAGTCAAGCGCTTTGCCGACAAGGGCAGCCACCAGATCTTCCTCGAGCCCGAGGGCCTGAGCACGCACGAGTTCTACCCCAACGGCATCTCCACCAGCCTGCCCTTCGACGTCCAGCTCGCGCTGGTGCGCAGCATCGAGGGCCTGGAGCGCGCGCACATCCTGCGCCCCGGCTACGCCATCGAGTACGACTATTTTGACCCGCGCGCGCTGCGCAGCAGCTTCGAGACGCGCCAGATCGGCGGCCTGTTTTTTGCCGGGCAGATCAACGGCACCACCGGCTACGAGGAAGCGGCGGCGCAGGGCCTCTACGCCGGGCTCAACGCCGGCTTGCAGGTGCGCGGGCAGCAGCCGTGGTTGCCGGGGCGCGATCAGGCCTATCTGGGCGTGCTGGTCGATGACCTGGTGACCCAGGGCGTGAGCGAGCCCTACCGTATGTTCACCAGCCGCGCCGAATACCGGCTGCAACTGCGCGAAGACAACGCCGATCTGCGCCTGACCGCAATCGGGCGCGAGTTGGGTTTGGTGGACGACGCCCGCTGGAGCGCCTTCAGCCGCAAACGCGACGCGCTGGCGCGCGAGAGCGAGCGCCTAAAATCGACTTGGGTCCATCCGCGCACCCTGTCGGCGCCCGAGGCCGAGCGCGTGCTGGGCAAGGCGATCGAGCGCGAGTACCCTCTGTTCGAACTGTTGCGCCGCCCCGGTGTGGGCTACGAGGCGCTGCTGAGCCTAGAAGGCGGGCGCTGGCGGCCGTCCCCAGCTGTGGACGTGACTGATGACCCGCGCCCCTTGGTTTCACGTGAAACCTTGGGCGCCGACTACGAGGCCGTGGTCGAGCAGCTCGAAATCGCCGCCCAGTATGCCGGTTACATCGAGCGCCAGCGCGACGAGGTCGAGCGCAGCGCCGCTTACGAAAACCTGCGCCTGCCGGCAGACTTGGACTACCACCAGGTGACGGCTTTGAGCATCGAGGTGCGGCAAAAACTCACGGCGCAGCGCCCCGAGACGCTGGGCCAAGCGGCGCGCATTTCGGGCGTCACGCCGGCGGCGATTTCGCTGTTGCTCATCCACCTCAAGCGCAGCCGCAGCCGCGACTTTGCTGCCACCGGCGCCGCATGAGCCACCCGCTCGCCGCAGGCCTGCGCGACGGCTTCGACGCCTTGCAGCTGAGCTTGAGCGCAGCGCAGCAGCAAACCCTGCTCGACTACGCCGACTGGCTGGCCAAGTGGAACCGGGTCTATAACCTGACGGCGCTGCGCCAGCCGCAGCAGCTGCTCACGCACCACCTGCTCGACAGCTTGGCGGTGTGCGTGCCGGTGCAGCGCCAGCTGAGCGCGCTCGATCTGCCGCACGCGCCACGGTTGCTCGATGTGGGCTCGGGCGGTGGCCTGCCGGGCGCGGTGCTGGCCATTGCCTGCCCGGTGCTGTCGTTGCGCTGCGTCGATGCGGTGGCCAAAAAAGCGCTGTTCATCAGCCAAGTGGCGGCGGCGCTGCGCCTGCCCAATCTGCAGGGGCAGCACGCGCGCGTCGAGCACATCGTGCAGCCGCACGATCTGGTGCTGTCGCGCGCCTTCGCCTCGTTGGCCGATTTCACCCGGCTGTCGCAGGGGGCGCTGGCACCGCAGGGGCTGTGGCTGGCGCTCAAGGGCAAGGTGCCGCACGACGAAATCGCGGCGCTGCCGCCCGAAATCGAGGTGTTTCACGTGGAACCGGTGCGCGTGCCCGGCCTAGACGCCGAGCGCTGCTTGGTCTGGATGCGGCGGCGCGGCGGCGTCTGAACCCTTGGCCGCCAGCCGCGCTGTGCACAGCGCATCGATGGCATCGAACACCCGTTCAGGCACACGGTCGGCGTATGACTTGCGCTTGTTCTGGGAGATCAGGCCGCCGTTTTGCAGGGCGACCGTAATGAGCGTGCAAAGGTCGGCGTCGCGTCCGTCGTGATCCGCTTTAACCCAGATTTTCCATTAGCCACTTTGAGGGGCGAAGCTGATGGTAGGAGGGCGCGAAGCGTTGGCCCAGAGGCCGGAGAACCAGTCGCGTTTTCGACGCGGAAGGGATAGGAGCAGATGGCTCTTGTCGCTGCATTTGTCCCAAGAGCCGCCGATAGCCAGAACCAGCCCATGCAGGGTGGAAAGAGTATGCTGAACCTGGCTTCTCATCACGGCCTGGCGCAAGACGCTCATCAGGTTGTAGGCCAGCATGGCAAAGCCGAGGGCGGCCTCTGTCGCCCAGAAGTCGCGCATGTTGAAGGCATCCAGCCCGAAATCGGCCTTCAACTCCTTGATCCGGTTCTCACAGTCCGCACGCCCCCGGTAGAGGCGCCAGACCTCGAGCATCGGCAATTCCAGCGTGGTCACGAAGGCCCCATAGCGCCAGCCCTGGATGTCCGGGTCGTCGGCAAACAGGGACAGGCTCTTTCCGGGCGCAGTCTTGCGCTTGACCGACTGGCGCACCACGATGATCCGCCGGGGTGCGGCCCAGCCTTGCGCCTGATAGCGAAGCTCGGTCAGTTCCAGTCCCGTTTCCAGTGCCCACCAGCCTCCCGTCTGATAGATCGTGCGCTGCAACGCCTGGGTCAGCTTGGCGGCGATCACGTAGGGGATTTGCTTGGCTTCGAGGACGGTCAGGAAGGCGTTGTCGAAGAATCCGCTATCGGCGCGCAACAGCCCCACGACCTTGTCGCCCAGGTGCGTCAGCGTGGGTTCGAGAAATTGCAGGACGTTGTTGGCGCTGGCGGCGTTTCCCGGTCTGAGCCAGAAGTTGGCGACCAGGCGGGCTTGCGCTACGAAGGCCAGCAGCGGATGGTGGCTTGCCCGGCCATGCTTGGCGGGGTTGTAGCCCCGGCTCGCCCCTTCCTGCTCTCCGTTGCGCGTCACGACCGTGGAATCAAGATCAAGCGTCAGTCTGGACAGCGATGCCAGCTTGCCAAAGAACCATCGATAAGACTCGGCCAGCACGCGCTCATTGGCCAGCATGTCGAAGCGCGCAAACAACCGCTGGATGGCTTTGAACTCCGCTGCGCATTTCCACCCGAACAGCCGGGTCAGCGTGCGGTCCAGCCGTACGACCTCGGCATGGGCGAAGCGGCAGGCTCCGCACCAGATCGAGACGATGAATTGCTCGACCAGTTGCAAGGCGGGATACCCCCGATTCGATCCCGACTCCGGCAATCCCCATCCCGCGACCGCTTGCTGGAATTCCATGCTGTCAAGCATCCGCTTCAGAAGCGCCAGACCACCCCACGCGGTCACTTCGCGATCCGTAAAACCGACCGAGAACCCATCCCCAGATAGCACGCGACTCATGCAACCCTCACGTAACCAAATGATCCGCAAAGGATTCGGCTAATGGTTTCCATTAGAACCTCCGCCCAGTATCAGCCACCAACTCCCCGCTTCATTCTCGCTCAACCGGGGCTGGCGGGGCTAATGGAAAATCTGGGTTTAAGCGCCACCCTGGCCTGGCTCGACGACGAACCCCTGCAACCCGGGCGCCTGTACTGGGCGCTGCACCAGCACCGCTGGGTCAAGGCCAAGGTCACGCGGGTGCTGCACCGGCTCGACATTCACACGCTGGAGCAACAGAGCGCCGAGCGGCTGGAAGCCAACGGCATCGGCCGCGTCGAGCTGCAACTGCAAGCGCCGCTGCCGGCGCTGGGCTACGCGCAGTCGCGCGCGCTCGGGGCCTTGATTTTGGTGGACAGCGCCAGCCACCGCACCGCCGCCGCCGTGCTACTGGATTGACCACCCCCCTCACGGGCGCCCCCCTCACGGGCGCCCCCCTCACGGGCGCCCCCCTCACGGGCGCACCCCTCACGGGCGCACCCCGAAGCCCTAAAATCCGAGCTTTCGCCCTTCCCCGTCCTTTAGCCCGCGCCCCGAGCCACCGAGTCACCGAGCCATGACCCACGTAGTTACCGAAGCCTGCATTGCCTGCAAATACACCGACTGCGTCGATGTCTGCCCCGTGGATTGCTTCCGCGAAGGCCCCAACTTCCTCACCATCGACCCCGACGAGTGCATCGACTGCGCCGTCTGCATCCCCGAGTGCCCGGTGAGCGCCATCTACCCCGAGGAAGACGTGCCCAACGACCAGCAGCATATGATCGCCCTCAATGCCGAACTGGCGCGCCTGCCAGGCTGGAAAAGCATCACCAAGCGCAAGTCACCGCTGCCCGACGCCGATGACCACAAAGACATGACCGGCAAGCTGCCTCTGCTCAAACGCTGACAACTCCCCTTGGCCGCCACGCCACCGCCCATCGAAACCGAGGCTCTGATCATCGGGGCCGGGCCGGCTGGGCTATTTTTGGCCTTTCAGCTCGGGCTGCAAGAGATAGGCTGCCACCTGGTCGATGTGCTGCCCGAGCCCGGCGGCCAGTGCGCCGCGCTCTACCCCGACAAACCGATCTACGACCTGCCCGGCCTGCCCGTGTGCAGCGGCCGCGAGCTCACCGAGCGCCTGCTGCAGCAGCTGCGCCCCTTCAACCCGCCGCTGCATCTGGGTCAGCTCGTGAGCAGCGTGCAGCGCCAGCCCGACGGGCGCTGGCTGGTGCGCAGCAATGGGCAGAACAACGGGCCAAACAACATTCAGGCGTGGCTGGCGCCCACGGTGTTCATCGCCGCCGGCGTCGGCGCCTTTGTGCCACGCAAAGAAGCCCTGCCCGAGCTCGAACCCTTCGAGCACAGCGCGCCAGTCCAAGTCTGCTACCATGGCCGGCCCACCAAGGCCGCACTGGCCACTGCACGGCACGTCGTGGTGTACGGGGGCGATGCGGCGGCGGTGGAGCTGGCGCTGCAGCGCAAACTGCTGCCCGTGGACAGCGCCACCATGGCCAGCGCCGAACCCGGCCTCTACGCCGTGGGCGACATCAACCACTACCCCGGCAAGCGCAAACTCATCGTCTGCGCCTTCCACGAAGCCACCCTGGCCGCCTTCGCCGCCGCCGCCCAACTGCGCCCCGGCCAACGCCAGCTGCTGCAATACACCACCACCAGCCCGCGCCTGCAGCAGTTGCTGGGGGTGGGGGGGTGAGGCGGGGGCAGGATGGCCAGCAGCAGGACCGGTGTGACCGGCAAACCGCCGCAGTTGCGCTCGCTGGTTCTGGCCCCTTAGATGGGAAGGCATCGCCGAATCATAGATATCCAGCGCGCACCTGCTGCGGGTGAAACGGCGTCGGCGCTCCGACGTTGAGGCTCCTTGCGGGCTCGCGCTGCCTTCGACCAACGCACCCCCCATCAGCCACTCTGGTTGCAGACCGTGCCCAGCGGCCCCAAGTACAATCAACCGCCGACATACCGTTGGTGTCGAGTTTTGAAAAAAAGGGCCATGCCATGAGCGAAATGCCGTCATTTAAACTCGAACTGGAGCAGCAAAGCGACTATGAATTTCGGGTCAAGTTCGATTGGCCCGGGGTCGATGAGTTGCTGCTCGACGAACCGGAGCGGCTCGGGCACCCGGCTGGTCCGAACGCAGCCCGCCTGATCGGCGCGGCGGTGGCCAACTGCCTGTCGTCGAGCCTGCTGTTCTGCATGCCCAAGTTTAAGCAGACGCCCAGCACGCTGCGTGCTGAAGCGAGCGGAGAGTTGACGCCTAACGAGCAGGGTGCCTGAGGTCGTATGTCAGTGAAACGAAGCAAGCGGCGCGTCCCGGCGCTCGTCGTCGGCCTCGTGCTGGTGGTCGCAGCGGGGGCCGGCTATTGGCACTTCGGACGGGCTGTCGCAGTGCCGATCGTCGAGGCCGTGCAGGGCACGGTGGCCCAGCGCGTCGTCGGCCCCGGCACCCTGCAGGCGCGCGTGCCGGTGACGCTGGCCGCGCGCATCACGGCCACGGTGCAGCAGGTCAACGTGGACATAGGCGACGAGGTTAGGCGCGGTCAAGCGCTCGTGCAGCTCGACGATCGCGACCTCGCTGCCAAACGCGGTGTGGTCGGCGCCCAGCAGACGGCGCTGGCGCGCAACGTCGACGCGGCCAAGGCGAGCGTCGCCAAGGCGCAGGCCGAGCTCGAGCTGGCGCGCAGCAAGCAACAGCGCGACGCCGAGTTGCTGCGCAGCGGGTTTGTTTCGCAGGCCGTGCTCGATGGCGCCGACGCCGCGTTGCGCGCCGCGCAGGCCAACCTAGACAACGCGCGCGCGACCCACGCCGCGCGCGCGGCCGAAGCGAGCGCGCTGCAGCACGAAGCCCGCTATGCCGACGCCGTGCTGTCGTTCACCCGCATTGTGGCGCCGATGGATGGCGTCATCATCGCGCGCCAAGCCGAGGTCGGCACCACGGTCGTTCCGGGCAGCACGCTGCTGCGCATGGTCGATCCGGCCACGCTCTGGGTGGCGATGAGCGTGGACGAGTCGGTGCTCGCCCGCGTGCTGATCGGCCAAGTGGCGAGCATCCGCATGCGCAGTGGCGAGGTGTTGCCGGGCAAGGTCGCACGCATCACCCACCAGTCCGACGCCGCGACGCGCGAGCTCGAAGTCAACATCGCTTTCGACAAACCGCCGGCACGCTTCGCGATCGACCAAGAGGCCCAAGTCTCGGTTGATACCGGCGCGGTGGCGGGCATCGCGGTGCCGATGACGGCGCTGACCCGCGACCGTGAGGGCCGCCAAGGTGTCTTGATCGTGGTGGACGCGCGAGCCGAGTTCCGGCCCGTGCAGACCGGCGCCAGCGATGGGCGGCTGGCGCTGATCACCCAGGGGCTGGCCGCCGGCGAGCGCGTCGTCGCCGCGGCCGACGGCGTCAAGGCCGGCATGCGTGTGAAAGCGTTCGACGCGCCCGCGCGCTGACCAAAGCGCCACGCAAGACACGTCATGGACCTCGCCCTCAAGGACATCCGCCGCCACCTCGGCAAGTTCATCGCCACCATCGTCGGCGTGGCGATGCTGCTGACCATCGTGCTGGTGATGAACGGCATCTACCGAGGCAACATCGCCGACGGCGTCTGGCTGATCGACAACACGGCCACCGACCTGTGGGTCGTCGAGCGCGGGCGCGGCGGGCCCTTCAACGAGAGCTCGCGCATCCCGCTGGACAGCCACAAGAGCGTGGCTGCGACGCCGGGCGTGGCCAAGGCCAGCCCGCTGGTGATCTTCTCGGCGCAGCGCCAGATCGGCGCCAGGAACCAGCAGTTCACGATCATTGGCTACGACGTGTTCGGCGGTCTGGGCGGTCCCGCGCGCATCGCGCGCGGGCGCGGCATCGAGGCGGCGCGCTACGAACTGGTGGCCGATGGCAAGCTCGGCTTGGACCTCGGCGACAAGGTGCGCTTGGGCATTCATGACTACACGGTGGTCGGCATCACGCAGGGCGCGGTCGATTCCGGCGGCAACCCGCTGCTCTACCTGTCGCTGCCCGATGCGCAGCAGGTGCAGTTCCAGCAGGACAACCGGGCACTGGTCGCGGCGCGCGCAGCCAACCTCCAACGCCTAGAACGCGCCGGCTACTCGTCCGAGCAGGCCGCGCGCCTATTGCCGCTGCTGTCGACCTCAGGCGATACGGTCAACGCGGTGTTGGTGAGGCTGGCTCCCGGCGCCGACGGCGTGCGAGTCGCGCAGCACATCCGCGACTGGCTGCACTTCAACGTCTATACCACCGAAGAGCAGCGCGATCTGATGCTCGAAGGCCGGCTCGCCCGCATGTCGGCGGTGCTCGGGCTGTTCCGCGTGCTGCTGCTGATCGTCTCGATCGTCATCATCGCGCTCATCATCTACGTGCTGACGATCGAGAAGATCCGCTCGATCGCCACGCTCAAACTGATCGGCGCGTCCAACTGGGTGATCGTGCGCCTGATCATGGAGCAGTCGATGGTGCTGACGCTGGCCAGCTTCGCGCTCGCCTACGGGCTGCGCGAATTGATCGCCCCCGGCTTCCCGCGCAGCCTAGCTTTCTTGGCCCATGAGACCGCCATCACCTTCGGCGTGATGCTGGTCGGCGGCGTGCTGGCCAGCGGGATGGCGATCTGGCATGCGCTGCGCACGCCGCCGCAACTGGCGCTCGGGGGATGACGTTGGTCGATGTCCAAAAGCCGGTCGTCGAGGTCGAGGGCGTGTCCAAGACCTTCGGCAGCGGCGAGACGGTCGTGCTGGCGCTCAAGCCTTGTTCGTTCGCGGTCCAAGAAGGCGAGCTCGCGGCGCTGCTGGGCCCCAGCGGCTCGGGCAAGAGCACGCTGCTGCTGGCGATCAGCCTGATCCTAGAGCCGACCACCGGGCGCATCGTGGTCGGCGGGCAGGAGATCTACAACAACGGCTGGACGGAGGTCGATGACCGTGCCTTCCGCCGCCGCAACATCGGCTTCATCTTCCAGCAGCACAACCTGATCCCGTTCCTCACTGCGATCGAAAACCTCGCCCTGGTGAT
Source organism: Serpentinimonas maccroryi (assembly GCF_000828915.1). NCBI lineage: Bacteria > Pseudomonadati > Pseudomonadota > Betaproteobacteria > Burkholderiales > Comamonadaceae > Serpentinimonas > Serpentinimonas maccroryi. The sequence continues at coordinate 2,376,425 of NZ_AP014569.1, read as the reverse complement.
GCAGTTGAACGGCATCAGCCGGCGCGAGGCGACGCGGCGCGCGAAGGAGCTGTTGGGCTACCTTGAGATCGCGCACCGCGCCGATTGGCTGCCAGCCAACCTCTCTGGCGGGGAGCAGCAGCGGGTGGCGATCGGGCGCGCCCTAGCCAACGAGCCGCCGCTGATCCTGGCTGACGAGCCGACCGCGGCACTCGACACCGAGCGCGGCACCAAGGTGATGGCCCTGCTCAAGAAGATCGCGCGCGAGCGCGGCTCGGCGGTGATCGCCGTCACCCACGATCACCGCATGATCGCAGGCTTCGACACCGTTTATCACCTCAACGACGGCGTGCTGCAGCGCATGCCGTAGGCGACTGCCGTGAGCCTATTGCTGTGCAAACTCGAGCAGCGCCAGCCGCGTGTCAAGCCGGCGGAACGCGACTTCCCCGATCAGCCCAACCACCTCGGCCAGCCGGGCTCCATACATGTCGAACACGAAGTGGAAAAAGGCAGGGTGCTGCAGGATCAGCTCCTGGAACAAGTGGGCTGGGATGCACAGCAGCGTCGCGTCGGTTTCGGCGACGCCTCGAGCCGAATACGCGGTCGCGCTCAGCAAGCGTCCGCCCGACAGGATGCAGGCCTCGCCGGGGCTGACGCGGTAGAGCACGATCTCGCGGCCATTCGGCGAGGTCTTGGCCACGCGCACGCTGCCTTCGAGCACCAGCAGGAAACCCTCGCACGGCAAGCGGTCTTGAACAGCACGCTGCCCGCAGGGACTTGGCGCAGCGGTGCGGCGGCCAGCAACTCGGTCAGCCGTACCGCCGGCAACTCGGCCAACACCGGAAAGCGGGCGAGCAGCAGAGCGCCCGTGTTCAAGGTGTCGTTCCTCGGTTGCTTCGTCGAGGTTCAAGCGGTTGCGCGCGGGATGGAGCTGCTGGGTCACGCTGACATGATGGCATACTGACGTTCTTCTAGGATCGCGCGGAAAGTGCAAGGCAGTCAGGCGTGACGGAAATCCACGCGAGCGACCTTGCGCGCTGCGCGCGACCTGCGCAACACAGTCCAGTAAGCAAAGGAGGCCTCCCTCATGAACATACCCTCCTACGCCTTTGCCGTCGAACTCGCCCAGCCGCTGCCGGCGGCCATTGAGACGCTGCGCGCCGCGCTGGCCGCCGAGCAGATGGGCATCGTCAGCGAAGTCGATGTGCAGGCCACACTGAAGGCCAAACTCGGCATCGACTCGCACCCGCAGAAGCTGCTGGGCATCTGCAGCCCGAAGGTGGCGCACGCGCTGCTGGAGGCCGAGCCCGACATCGCGGCGCTGCTGCCGTGCGGCGGCGGTGCGACCGAGTCCAGCCCCGGCCGCACGCGCATCGTGCTGCAAGACCCGCGTGTGATCGCCGCCCTGTCCGCCAACACCGACGTGCACGCGGCCTGCGAACTGGCGCACGCGACGCTGCGCCGGGTGCTTGAGCGGCTCAATGCCGCAGAGCGGTCGGCCACGCCCTGAGAGAGGCTGAGACCGTCGCGCCCTGCGAGGTGCCGTGCCGTTGATGACAACGATGCGGTCAGTGGCTGCAGAAGCGCCAGCGCCGGCTTCGATCGCGGCGCGCACCCAGCGCCAGCAGGTCGGCGGCGGCGGCGTCCAGTAGGCCATCGTTGTCAGACCAGATTTTCCCCAGAGTCAGCCCTACGCCCCCCACAGCGTAGACATCGGCACCGCCCAGATTCCGTCGCCCAAGGGCAGCGTCTCGGCGCCGTCGTACAACAGCACGCCCAGCTTGAACTGGCTGCCCGCGAGGCTGGCGAGCTTCTTGAGCCCTCGCAGATCGCTAGGCTTGACGGTGGCGGCGGCCTTGACCTCGACCCCCACCAACTGCCCGGCGGCATTTTCGAGCACCACATCGACTTCGACCTGGTCGGCGTCGCGGTAGTGCAGCAGGCGATAGTCGCCCTCTGCCGTGGTCGTGTGCTTGAGCAGTTCCGCAAGCACAAAGGTCTCGAGCACGTTGTCAAAGCGCGTGCGGTCTAGCTGCACCTCCTCGGCGCCCAGATCGAGCAAGGCCACAAGCAAGCCAGAATCAACAAACTGCAGCTTGGGTGGGCGCTGGTGCCATGCGTGCCGTTGGCAGGCAGCCACAGGCACGGGTGTTTGCGCTGCACTAGGCTTACACTCTGCCCCACGGCAACGCAGCGCGCCCAGCCGCAGCCAGCCCCCAGCCGTACTCTCAATCGCTCGCCGTCCACGTTTTCCATGGCCAAAACCTTCTGTGTCGCCAACCAAAAAGGCGGTGTAGGCAAGACCACCACCGCCGTCAACTTGGCTGCGGGCCTGGCGCAGGTCGGGCAGCGGGTGTTGCTGATCGACCTGGACCCGCAAGGCAACGCCACCATGGGCTCGGGCGTGGACAAGCGCGCGCTCGAGCGCACGGTCTATGACGTGCTGCTCGGCAGCGCCGCGCTGGCGCAGGCGGTGGTGCCGGCCGGGCCCGGTTGCGGCTACCAGGTGCTGGGCGCCAACCGCGAGCTGGCCGGGGCCGAGATCGAACTGGTCGAGTTGCCGCAGCGCGAGCAACGGCTCAAGCTGGCGCTGGCGGCGGTCGATGCCGATTACGATTTCGTGCTCATCGACTGCCCGCCGGCGCTGAGCCTGCTCACGCTCAACGGCCTGTGCGCTGCGAATGGGGTGGTGGTGCCGATGCAGTGCGAGTACTTTGCGCTCGAGGGTTTGTCGGATTTGGTCGACACCATCAAGCAGGTGCACGCCAACCTGAACCGCGAGCTCAAGCTGATCGGGCTGCTGCGCGTGATGTTCGACCCGCGCATCACCTTGCAGCAGCAGGTGAGCGAGCAGCTCAAGGCGCATTTTGGCGCCAAGGTGTTCGACAGCGTGATCCCACGCAACGTGCGCCTGGCCGAAGCCCCGAGCTACGGCCAGCCAGGCGTGGTGTTCGACCCCAGCGCCCGCGGCAGCAAAGCCTTCGTCGAGTTTGCGCACGAAATGGTGGCGCGCATCGGGCAGCTGTGAACTTCTACCAATCCATCGCCCGCTGGGCTTGACCCCTGTGCACAAACCATGTTGAGCAAAAAAACCAAAGGACTGGGCCGTGGGCTCGAAGCGCTGCTGGGGCCGCGACTCGACGAAGGCCACGAGGGCCTAGACCCGGCGCAGCGCGACCAGCCGCACCAGCTGGCGCTGATCGACCTGGTTCCCGGAACCTACCAGCCGCGCACGCGCATGGACGAAGGCGCGCTGTACGAGCTGGCCGAAAGCATCAAGGCGCAGGGCATCATGCAGCCGATCCTGGTGCGCCGGCTGGCGCAAGGCGATGGCGAGCGCCGCTTGGCTGTGTGGCAGGCGCAGCAGGGGCAGGCCGAGGCGGTGCGCGGCGCGCGCCCGGTGTACGAAATCATCGCCGGCGAGCGGCGCTTTCGGGCGGCGGCACTGGCCGGGCTGGACACGGTGCCGGTGCTGGTGCGCGACGTGCCCGATGAGGCCGCCGCCGCCATGGCGCTGATCGAAAACATCCAGCGTGAAGACCTCAACCCGCTCGAAGAAGCGCAGGGTTTGCAGCGCCTGCTGCGCGAGTTTGGCCTGACGCACGAGCAGGCCGCGCAGGCCGTGGGGCGCTCGCGCAGCGCCACCAGCAACCTGCTGCGCCTGCTCAACTTGAGCGAGCCGGTGCAGGCCCTGCTGCTGGCCGGCGACATCGAAATGGGCCACGCCCGCGCCCTGCTGGGGCTGGAGGGGGCGACGCAGATCACGGCCGCGCACCAGATCAGCGCCAAGGCGCTGTCGGTGCGCGAAGCCGAGCGGCTGGTGAAAAAGCTCTCGGCCGAGTTCCGCCTCACCCCCGTGCCACCGGCAGCTGACAAGCCGCGCGAGCTGCTGCGGCTGGAAGAAGAACTGTCGGACCGCTTTACGGCGCGGGTGGAGTTGCGGCTCAAAAACCCCAGCCGGCGCAGTGGCGGCGGTGCCGCGCAAGGCGAGTTGGCGATCGCCTTTGCCTCGCTCGACGAACTCAACGGCCTGATCGAGCGCCTGCGCGCGGCCTAAACCCCAGTCCAGCGCCCAAGCCAGCCAAGCGCTCCAAACGCCCCCCCCCCCCATGCCCGTGGAGCGCCCCCCTGGCCGCGGGGGCCGACACAGCGGCCACGCTCAAGCCGCATCTGGGGCGTCTGGGGCATCCGGGGCCACGGTCTGGGCCAGCCAGCGCCTGATCAGCTCCTCGGCCGGCTCCGGGCGGCCAAACAGGTAGCCTTGCATCAGCGCCCCGGGGTGGTGCCTAAAGAGCAGCGACTGCTCCTCGGTCTCCACGCCTTCGGCCACCACCTGCAGCTTCATCAGGCTGGCCACGGCCAGCATGGCCGCCACCAGCGCGGCGTCGCTCGGGCTGTGCGGCGCGTCCTGCACGAAACTGCGGTCGATCTTGAGCTCGTGGATCGGCAGGTTCTTCAGGTACGACAGGCTCGAGTAGCCGGTGCCAAAGTCATCGATGGAAAAGCGCAGCCCCAAGCGCGCCAGCGCGGCCATGCGTTCGATCACGCGCTCCACATCGTGCAGCACCACGCTTTCGGTGAACTCCAGCATCAGGTCGCCGGCCTGCGCTTGGCTGCGCTGCAGCAGCTCCTGCAGCCGCTCGCCAAAATCGCTCTGCTGGAACTGGCGCGGGCTGATGTTGACCGAAAGCGGTAGCCGCCGCCCTTGCGCCTGCAGCCGCCCGAGCCAGCCGCATACCTGCTCCAGCATCCAGCGCCCGAGTGGCTCGATCAGGCCCGACTCTTCGGCCAGCGGGATGAACAGCGCCGGGCTGAGCAGGCCGCGCTGCGGATGCTGCCAGCGCACCAGCGCTTCGGCGCTCACGGTCCGGCCTTGGGCATCGACCTGCGGCTGCAGGTAGAGCCGCAGCTCGCCCTGCTCGATGCCGTGGCGCAAGTCTTGTTCCAAGGCAAAGCGCTCCGCCGCCCACTGCCCCATGTGCGGGTCGAAAAACACGGTCTGGTTGCCGCCCGCCTCTTGGGCCTGGTGCAAGGCGGTGTCGGCGTGGTGCAAGGCTTCGCTCGGGTGCTCGGCGGCCATACCCCCAAGCAAGGTCGCGCCGACGCTCAGCGTGATGCGCAGCCGCTCGCCCCCGGCTTCGAGCGGCTGCTCCAGCATTTGGTGCCAGCGGGCGGCGCGGCGCAGCAAGCTGCTGGCGGCGGCCGGGGCCTCGTGGCCCAGGTGCGGCAGCAGCAGTGCGAACTCGTCGCCGCTCAGGTGCGCCAGCAGCTCGTCCGGGTCCAGCTGCAGGCGCAGCCGGTCTGCCAGCGCCAGCAGCACCGCGTCGCCCAGGTTGCGCCCGCGCGCGTCGTTGATGGCCTTGAAGCGGTCCACGTTCACGATCAGCAAGCCCGCCTGCTCGCCGTTGCCGGGGCGCTGGCGCAGGATCTGGGGCAGCTCGGCCAGCAGGCGCTTGCGGTTGGGCAGGCCGGTGAGCGGGTCGAACCAGGCCAGCAGCTCGACTTGTTGTTCGGCGGCGCGCTGCGCGCTCAAGTCCATCTGCACCGACACGTATTGCAGCACACGCTGCGCGGCATCGCGCAGCGGCGCGACGGACACCGCCGTGTGGTAGTGGCTGCCGTCTTTGCGCGTGTTGATGAACTCGCCCTGCCAGGTCTGGTCGCTGCGCAAGGCGTCCCACATCTGGACAAAGGTGTTGCGCGGGGTGCGCTGCGAGCCCAGCAGGCGCGGGTTGCGCCCCAGCACCTCGGCCGCGCGGTAGCCGCTGATGCGCTCGAGGGCCGGGTTCACGTATTCGATCTGGCCTTCGGCGTCGGTGACGATCACCGCCACCGGGCTTTGTTCGGTGGCTTGCGAGAGCAGCCGCAGTTGCCGTTCGGCCAGCACGCGCGCACGGATGTCGCGCGTCACGCCCAAGATCTGCGCCGGCTGGCCTTGGGCGTCGAGCAGCAGCCGGGCCGAGATTTCGACCGGCACCACCGCGCCGTTGCGGTGCCGGTGCTGCAGTTCGATCACCAGCGCCTCCGTGGTATCGCCGCTGACAAAGCGCTGCACGTGGCTGGCGATCAACTGCCGCGCCTGTGTGGCCAAGGCCGGCTCGAACAGTTGTTCGATGGTAAGCTGTTCGCGCTCTTCGGACGTGTAGCCGAGCAGGCGCTGGACCGAGGGGCTGATGTAGCTCAGGCGCTGCGGCTCGAGGTCGTAGAGCCAGACCACGTCGGTGGCGTTTTCGGCCAGCAGCCGGTAGTGCGCTTCGCTGCGGCTCAGATCGGCCTGCGCCCGTTGCAAGGCGGCCATGGCCCGCCGGGCCACAGCCAGCTGGTTGCGCTGCAGCAGCAGGCGCGCGCCGCCGAGCGCCAGCAGCAGCGCCAGCAGCCCAAACAGCATAACCCCGATCAGGGTGCCGCGCGCGCTGGCCGGCACGGCCGCGCGGTCGATTTCGACTTGCACCAGCCAGTCGGTCCCGGCCACCGGCTGCAGCAGCGCCAGCGCCGGGCGCCCGTGGTCGTCGTGGCCGCGCACCACCTGCCCGACTTCGATCTCGCCGCGCAGCAGGCGCTGGGCAAAAGCGCGCTCGGGGTCGAAGCCCGGCACGGGGTGTGCCTCTGCAGGCAGGTCGCTCCAGTACTGCACCGCGCCGTCGCGCAGCGTGAGCAGGCGCGCGCTGCCCCTAGTGTAGGGCAGTGGCCACTGCTGCAGCGCGGCGTGGAAGTGGGGTGGCGGATCGACGTGCAGCGCCACCAGCGCGAGCGGCTGGCCCGGGGGGGCGATCAGGCCGACGTAGGCCAGCCGCACCCGCCCTTGCGCGTCGCGCCACGGCCCCACGGCGGCGGCGCGGCGCTGCGCCAGCACCTGGACCAAGCCGGCGTTCAGGATCGGGTGCGGGGCCGCGGCCTGGCCCCTGGAGTCCCAGAGCTGCGCCAGCGTGGCGTCAAAGAGCTCGATGCGCTGCACCGAAGGCGCTTCGGCGTAGTCGACCAAAAAGCGGTCCAGCAGGGCCATGCCCTCGCCGGGGACTTTGCGCTGGTGTTGCAGCCAGAGCCGCGCGAGGCTTTCGCGCTGCCGCAGGAGCTGCGCCTTCGCCAGCCGTTCCTTGTGCCAGTCGGCCAGGCGCTCGGTCTTGATGAAGGCGCTGGCGTGCATCTGGTCGGTGATGCGCTTTTGCGCCAGTTGCAAGGCGTACCAGCCGGCAGCCAGGCTGGCGCCGATGACCGCGGCGCTGATGAGCGCGATCGCCAGCCATGGCAGGCCGGTGGGCACGCCGTTGGGCAGCGGGCCTGCCGGGTGCGCTGGGTGCGCCGGTTTTTCCGGCTGTGCCGGGGCTGGGTTCATGACAACACCTTGCCCGGGTTGAAGATGCCTTGCGGGTCGAGCGCCTGCTTGAGCGCGCGCATGAGCGCGATGCCCTCGGGGCCGCATTCTTGCTGCAAAAATTCGATCTTGTGCAGCCCCACCCCGTGTTCGCCGCTGCAGGTGCCGCCCAGCGCCAGCGCGCGCGCCACCAGGCGCTGGTTCAGCACCTCGGCTTGGGCGCGCTCGGCGGCGCTGTGCGGGTCGATCAGGTAGCCGAAGTGGAAGTTGCCGTCGCCGACGTGGCCCACCAAAAAATAAGGCAGGCCGCTGGCCTCGGCGTCGGCCACCGACGCGAGCAGGCAGTCGGCCAAGCGGCTGATGGGCACGCAGGCGTCGGTGGTGATGGCGCGGCAGCCGGGCCGCGTCTGCAAGGCGGCAAAGTAGGCGTGGTGGCGCGCGTGCCACAGGCGGCTGCGCTGCTCGGGCGTGTCGGCCCAGTCAAAGGCGCTGCCTTGGTGCTCGGCGCAGATGGCTTGCACCAGCTCGGTCTGCTCGCGCACGCCAGCTGGCGAGCCGTGAAACTCCATCAGCAGCAGCGCTTCGGCGCGCAAGCCCAGCCCGGCGTAGGCGTTGACGGCGCGCACGGTGGCGGCGTCGAGCAGTTCGCAGCGCGCGATCGGTATGCCCATCTGGATGATGGCGATGGTGCTGCGCACCGCCGCCTCGAGCGTGGCAAAGGAGCACACCGCCGCCGCCACCGCTTCGGGCAGCGGGTACAGCCGCAGCGTGAGCTCGGTGATCACGCCCAGCGTGCCCTCGCTGCCCACGTACAGGCGCGTGAGGTCGTAGCCGGCGCTGGATTTGCGCGCCCGCGTGCCGGTGCGCGCCGGCACGCCGCTGGCCGGCACGACCTCGAGCGCCAACACGTTGTCGCGCATGGTGCCGTAGCGCACCGCGTTGGTGCCGCTGGCGCGGGTGGCGGCCATGCCGCCGAGGCTGGCGTCGGCACCGGGGTCGATGGGGAAGAACAGCCCCTGGTCGCGCAGCGCAGCGTTGAGCTGCATTCGGGTCACGCCCGGCTGCACGGTGGCGCACAGGTCGTCGGGGTAGATGGCGAGCACGCGGTTCATGCGGCTCAGATCGAGGCTGATGCCGCCGTGCAGCGCCAGCAACTGGCCCTCGAGCGAGGAGCCGGCGCCGTAGGGGATGAGCGGCACCTGGTGCGCGGCGCACAACTGCACCGCGGCGCAGACGTCGGCGCTCGATTCGGCATAGACCACCGCCACCGGCGGCGGCACGTCGATGTAGGCCGATTCGTCGCGCCCGTGTTGCTCGCGCACGGCCAGCGCGGTGCTGCACTGGTCGCCGAAGCACTGGCGCAGTGCCGCCAAAAACGCCGGTGAGGCGCTAAGCGGCATCGGGGGTGACGGCTGGGTTTGGCTATGGGTCATGTAAGTGCCTATTGAAAGTACTCCCACGCGCTGCTTGGATTGCAATCTTTTAGCATAGTATACATTTTACTGCCACGCAAGGGGCATTTATGACAGGAGCACCAACATGGGCAACCGCCTGAGCCAGATCGCCACCCGCACCGGCGACGCCGGCACCACCGGGCTGGGCAACAACCAGCGCGTGAGCAAGAGCAGCCTGCGCATCCACGCCATGGGCGAGGTCGATGAGCTCAACTCGCAGCTCGGTCTGCTGCTGTGCGAGGCGCTGCCGCCCGAGGTGCGCGCGCTGCTCGATTCGATCCAGCACCAGCTCTTCAACCTCGGTGGCGAGCTCAGCATCCCCGGCTACGAGCTGCTCGGCAGCGCCGCCGTGCTGGAGCTCGACGAGGCGCTGGCGCATTACAACGCCCAGCTGCCGCCGCTGCAGGAGTTCATTTTGCCGGCCGGCAACCGCGCCGCCGCGCAGGCGCATGTCTGCCGCACGGTGGCGCGCCGCGCCGAGCGCCAGCTGGTGGCGCTGGGCAACGAAGAAGCCCTGCACGAGGCCCCGCGCCAGTACCTGAACCGCCTGAGCGACCTGCTGTTCGTGCTGGCGCGCGTGCTCAACCGCGCCGACGGCGGCGACGACGTGTATTGGCGCAGCACCCGGCTGCAGCGCGCCGCGCCCGAGGCGGATCAGGCCTAGGGTGGCGCTCCTGGCGCCACGCCCCCTCTGCGCCGTGTCAGCAATCCCCCTACAAGGCCCGGCGCAAACCCCGACGCACGCACCAGCCGTCTTCTGATTCAAGTAGAACTGGCCTGCTTTCACAATCCATTTCATCGCTTCAACGTTTTAGCGCCGTGCCACCGGCAGACGTTTTGAGGCCCTAACTGGAGAGTGAAAATGAACGCCACCGCCATCCCCGCCACCGCCCCGACCTCTGCCCCCGATCCGCTGCTGGAGCAAATCCGCGAAGTCAACTTCACCTACCTGATGCTGGCGCAGCAGCTGATCCGCCACGATCTGGCGGCCGCGGTGTACCGCTTGGGCGTGAGCGAGGAGTCGGCCGAGCTGATCGCGGCGCTCTCGCCGGCGCAGGTGCTCAAGCTTGCCAGCAGCAACACCTTGCTGTGCCGCATGCGCGCCGACGAGAACATGGTCTGGAGCCTGCTCACCAGCCGCCACGGCCCGCAGCGCAGCGGCAACGACACCACGCAGCAGCTGCACGCCAGCATCCTCATGGCCGGCCGGCTGGCCAACGCCTGAACCCGCTCCCCCAACGCAGCACACAGCCATTAGGAGCAGCACCATGAGCACCGCCACCAAAAGCCTGGTCAGCGAAAGCAAAGACATCGAACGCGCCGTGGCGCTGATCCATTTGGGGGCGCGCTTGCAGGTGCTCGAGAGCGAGACCGACCTGTCCTACGAAAAGCTGCTGCGCCTGTACAAAGAGGTGGCGGGTAAATCGCCCAGCAAGGGCCAACTGCCCTTTTCCACCGACTGGTTTCTGAGCTGGCAGCCCAACATCCACGCCTCGCTCTACGCCAACATCGCCGGCTACCTCGACAAAACCGTGGCCCTCGATTCGATCGAGGTGGTGATGAAGGCCTACCAGCTCTACGCCGAGCAGATGCAGATCTGCGGCATCGAGCCGCTGCTGAGCTTCACCCGCGCCTGGCGTCTGAGCAAGTTCATGGCCGCCAACATGCTGGTGCGCACCCGCTGCACCTGCTGCGGCGGACACTTCGTCACCGACCCCTACGAGAACGCGCGCTACTACGTCTGCGGACTGTGCAAACCGCCAGCGCGCGCCGGCAAGGGCCGCGCGGCTGGCGGGTTGCGCTTGGCGTGAGTGCGGGGCCTTTTTGCCCTGCCGCCGCCCATGTATTAGATGTTTTTGGCATAAAATAATTGAATTATATTCGTTTGAGTTTTTAAGACTTTCTCGCATGATCGGTCTCCCAACGATCTTTTTTGCGAGGAATCTATGCCAAACCGCCGCCATCTGTTGCACCTGCTGGGCGCCAGCACTCTCGGAACTGCCACGTTCGGCATTGCCAGCGCCAACACCCGCGCCACCCCCGCCGCGCCGCTGACGCTGCTCAACGTCTCGTACGACCCGACGCGCGAGCTCTACGCCGATTACAACCCGCTGTTTGCGCAGCGCTGGCGCGAGCGCACCGGGCAGGAGTTGCGCTTCCAGCAGTCGCACGGCGGCTCGGGGCGGCAGGCGCGCGCCATCATCGACGGCCTCGACGCCGACGTGGCCACCCTGGCGCTGGCGGCCGACATCGACGCCCTGCACAACAACGGCAACTGGGTGCCGCGCGACTGGCAGCGGCGCCTGCCGCACAACAGCACGCCCTACACCTCGACCATTATTTTTGTGGTGCGCAGCGGCAACCCGAAAAACATCCGCGACTGGGGCGACCTGGTGCGCAGCGACGTGCGCGTGATCACGCCCAACCCCAAAAGCTCGGGCGGCGCGCGCTGGAACTACCTTGCGGCCTGGGAGTTTGCGCGGCGCCAGAGCGGCAGCGCCGCCGGCGCGCGCGAGTTTGTGGCGCGCCTGTACCGCAACGTGCCCGTGCTCGACGTGGGCGCGCGCGGCTCGGCCACCAGCTTTGCCCAACGCAACCAGGGCGACGTGCTGCTGGCTTGGGAGAACGAGGCCCATCTGCTGGAAAAAGAGTTTGGCCAGCGCGTGGATTTCGTCTATCCCAGCATCAGCATTCTGGCCGAGCCGCCGGTGACGCTGGTCGATCGCAACGTGGACCGCAAAGGCAGCCGCGCCGTGGCCCAAGCCTACCTAGAGCACCTCTACAGCGAAGAAGCGCAAGACCTGATCGGGCGCCATTTCTACCGCCCGCGCTCGGCGGCGGCGCTGGCGCGCCACGCCAGCCGTTTGCCCCGCATACCGCTGTTCACCATCGACGAAGCCTTTGGCGGCTGGGCAGCGGCCACGCGCGAGCACTTTGCCGACGGTGGCGTGTTCGACCAGATTTTCACCCTGCGCTAATGCCGCCGCCTGCCCGCCTAATGCACCAGCTGCATAACAAAACAAAAACAAAGTCGTTTGTAATCTGAAGCGCCGCTGGCACACTGCGCCCTCTGCCCACCCTCGATGGAGATTTTCCCCATGACCACCCGCCGCCACCTGTTGCACCTGTTCGGTGCCGCCGCCCTCGGGCCCGCTGCGCTCGTCAGCGCCCACGCCAATCCGGTGGACACCCTGCTCAACGTCTCGTTCGACGTCTCGCGCGAGTATTTCCGCGAGATCAACGCCGCCTTCATCGCCCAGCAGCAGCAGCGCACGGGCCAGACGCTGCGCGTGAACATGTCGCACGCCGGCTCCAGCGCCCAAGCGCGCGCCGTGGCCGACGGGCTCGATGCCGACGTGGTGACCATGAACACCGTGACCGACATCGACTTTTTGGCCGAGCGCGGCGTGGTGGCGCGCGACTGGCGCCAGCGCCTGCCGCACAACGCCTCGCCCACCACCTCGACCATGCTGTTTTTGGTGCGCCGCGGCAACCCCAAGCAGATCCGCGACTGGCGCGACCTGATCCGCCCTGGGGTGCAGGTGGTGGTGGTGAACCCCAAAACCGGCGGCAACGGCCGCATGGCTTATCTGGCCGCCTGGGGCTTCGTGCGCAGCCAAGGCGGAAGCGATGCCGACGCCGCCGCCTTTGTGCGCCAGCTGTACCAAAACGTGCCGGTGCTGGCGCGCGGCGGGCGCGACGCCACGGGGGTGTTTTTGCAGCGCAACATCGGCGACGTGCTGGTGACTTTCGAATCCGAGGTGATCTCGGTCGAGAGGGAGTTCGGCGTCGGCCGGGTCGATGTGGTGCACCCGAGCACCAGTTTGCTGACCGAAAACCCGGTGGCGTTGGTCGAGCGCACCGTGAACCAGCGCGGCAGCCGGGCGCTGGCGCAAGCCTATCTGGAGTTCCTCTACAGCGACGCCGGCCAAGAGATTGCCGCCAGCAACCACTTCAGGCCGCGCAACCCCGAGGTGCTGCGGCGCCACAGCCAGCACCTGCGCCCGATCCGGTTGTTCGAGGTCGGGCAGTACTTTGGCTCGTGGGGCGAGGCGCAGCGGCAGCACTTTGCCGACGGCGGCCAGTTTGACCAGATTTTTGCTCAAAGGCGCTAAATGACGACCGCAGCCATCGACTTGCCCGCGCCCGAGGCGGCGCCGCCGCGCCGGGCCCAGCGCCGGGTGTTGCCGGGTTTTCATCTGGCGCTGGGCTACACCGTGTTTTACATGAGCCTGATCGTGCTCATCCCGCTGGCGGCCCTGATCCTCAAGACCTTGAGCATGAGCTGGGCCGATTTCTGGGACGCAGTCACCACGCCGCGCGTGCTGGCATCGTTTCGGCTCTCGTTTGGCGCGGCTTTTTTGGCGGCGGTGGTCAACGCCTTCATGGGCTTGCTGGTGGCCTGGGTGCTGGTGCGCTACAGCTTTCCGGGCAAAAAGGTGGTCGATGCGCTGGTCGATCTGCCCTTTGCCCTGCCGACGGCGGTGGCCGGCATTGCGCTCACGGCGATTTTGGCCGGCAACGGCTGGATCGGCCAATTCTTTGAGCCCTTTGGCATCCAACTCGCCTTCAACCCCACCGGGGTGGTGATCGCGCTCATCTTCGTCGGCCTGCCCTTTGTGGTGCGCACGGTGCAGCCGGTGCTGCAAGAGGCCGAAAAAGAGCTCGAAGAGGCCGCGCAGTGCCTGGGGGCGACGCGCTGGCAGATTTTTTGGCGCGTGATTTTCCCCACCATCTTGCCGGCGCTGCTCACCGGCTTTGCCATGGCTTTTGCGCGCGGCGTGGGCGAGTTTGGCTCGGTGATTTTCATCGCCGGCAACATCCCGATGGTGTCCGAGATTGCGCCGCTGGTGATCATCGGCCGCCTCGAGGCCTTTGATTACTTGGGTGCAACCGCGGTGGCCAGCGTGATGCTGCTGTTCTCGTTCATCATGCTGCTGGCCATCAACAGCTTGCAAGCGTGGCAGCGTCGCCGCGCCGGAGACGGCGCATGAACGGCCGGCGCGCTTTGCAACGCGGCGAATCGCCGTGGCTGCGCTGGTGCCTGATCGGCTTGGCGCTGGGCTTTATGCTGCTGTTTCTGGTGCTGCCGCTGCTGGCGGTGTTCACCGAGGCGCTGCGCATGGGCGTGGGGGCCTACTTCGAGGCGCTGCGCGACCCCTACGCCTGGGCCGCGATCCGGCTCACGCTGCTGGTGGCGGCGATCACCGTGCCTTTGAGCCTGGTGTTTGGCGTCGCCGCCGCGTGGGCGGTGGCCAAGTTCGAGTTCTGGGGCAAATCGTTCCTGACCACGCTCATCGACCTGCCGTTCTCGGTCTCGCCCGTGGTGGCGGGGCTGATCTATGTGCTGGTGTTTGGCGCCCAGGGCTGGTTTGGGCCGTGGCTGGATGAACGCGGCATCCAGATCATCTTTGCCGTGCCCGGCATCGTGCTGGCCACGTTGTTCATCACCTTCCCGTTCATCGCGCGCGAGCTGATTCCGCTCATGCAGGCCCAGGGCACCGAGGAAGAACAGGCGGCGCTGGTGCTGGGCGCGAGCGGCTGGCAGACCTTCTGGCGCGTGACCCTGCCCAACATCAAGTGGGGCCTGATCTACGGCGTGATTCTGTGCAACGCGCGCGCCATGGGCGAATTTGGCGCGGTCTCGGTGGTCTCGGGCCATATCCGCGGCCTGACCAACACCATGCCCTTGCACGTGGAGGTGCTGTACAACGAATACCAGTCGGTGGCCGCCTTTGCCGTGGCCTCGCTGCTGGCGCTGCTGGCGCTGGTGACGCTGGTGATCAAGACCGTGGCCGAATGGCGCATGGAACGCGAAATGCAAACCCTGGCCGAACTGGCGCCTGAGCGCCCATCCAGCCCCCCTGCCTACACCCCAAGGACCCACGCATCATGAGCATAGCCATCCGCCAGATCAGCAAGCAGTTTGGCAGCTTTACGGCGCTGCGCGACGTCAACCTCGACATTGATTCGGGCGAATTGCTGGCGCTGCTGGGCCCCTCGGGCTGCGGCAAAACCACGCTGCTGCGCATCATCGCCGGGCTGGAGTCGCCCGACCAGGGCAGCGTGCTGTTTGCCGGCGCCGACGCCACCGACACCCATGCGCGCGAGCGCAACGTGGGCTTCGTGTTCCAGCACTACGCGCTGTTTCGCCACATGACTGTGTTCGAGAACGTGGCTTTTGGCCTGCGCGTCAAGCCGCGCGCGCTGCGCCCCAGCGAGGCCCAAATCAAAGAGCGCGTGCACGAGCTGCTCAGTCTGGTGCAGCTCGACTGGCTGGCCGAGCGTTACCCCTCGCAGCTCTCGGGCGGGCAGCGCCAGCGCATCGCCTTGGCGCGCGCGCTGGCGGTGCAGCCCAAGGTGTTGCTGCTCGACGAGCCCTTTGGCGCGCTCGATGCCAAGGTGCGCAAAGAGCTGCGGCGCTGGCTGCGGCGGCTGCACGACGAGCTGCACGTGACCAGCGTCTTCGTCACCCACGACCAAGAAGAGGCGCTGGAGGTGGCCGACCGCGTGGTGCTCATGAACCAGGGCCGCGTCGAGCAGGTGGGCACGCCGCAGCAGGTCTGGGAGCACCCGGCCAGCCCCTTCGTCTATGGCTTTTTGGGCGACGTGAACCTGTTTCACGGCCGCGCCCACGAGGGCCAGCTGCACCTCGAAGGCGTGGCCATCGACACGCCCGAGCACGCGCAGGCGCGCGACGCCAAAGCCTTTGCCTACGTGCGCCCACACGACCTCGAAGTCGAGCGCTGGCGCCCGGGCGCGGTGGGCATCGCGGCCGAGTTGCAGCGCGCGCTGGTGGTCGGGCCCATCGCCCGGCTCGAGCTTTGGCCGCTGGACGCCGAATCCCCCGACGGCCACGACCCGCTGATCGAGGCGCAAATACCGGCCGAGCGCCTGCAAGCGCTGGGACTCAAAGAGGGCGACCGGGTGCTGCTCTCGCCCAAAAAGGCGCGCGTGTTTTTGCAGCCGCAACCGGCCTGACTGGCCTCTGACCTGCCTGATGTGGGCCGGCGCGGTGCGTGAGCGGGCCGGCGCCGCTCCCCTAGCCGCTAGGTGCGGCGCTCAAGCGCCGGGTTCGAGCAGGCGGCGCAGCAGCGGGTGCGCCACCCGGCGCTCCAAGCTGAGCGCGTAGCACGGGGCCGCCACGCCTTCGCACACCCCTAGCAGCAGCGCGCCGTGGCGCTGTTGCAGCGTGTCGGCCAGCGCCAGCGCAGCCGGGAACACCCCCATGCCTTGGCCGCCAAAGGTTTCGAGCAGCGCGCTGTCTTCGAACTCGCCAGCGATGCGCGGCGTCAGGCCGTGGCGCGCCAGCCACTGGTCGAGCTGCGCACGCACGCTGGCGTGGCGCGTGGGCAGCAGCAGCGGCAGCCCCTGCAGGGCAGCCGGGAACGGGCGCTGGGCCGCTTGCAGCCACGGCGGCGCGGCAAACCAGCCGTAGGCGCTGCTGGCCAGGCGGTGGTGGTGCACCTTGAGGTGCGCGCGGCTGCTCACCGGGTGGTCGGTCAAGACCACGTCGAGCCGGTGCGTGGCCAGATCGGCCAGCAAATCGTCGATCTCGCCGTCGTGGCAGATCAGGTGCAGGTCGGGCACATCGAGCACCGGGCGCAGCAGGCGCAGCACCTCGAGCTTGGGCAGGCCGTCGGCCATGCCCACCGCCAGCCGCACCCTGGGCGCCAGCGCGGATTGGCGCAGCAGCGTCGGCAGGGCCTCGCCGAGCTCGAAAATCTGCTGCGCTTGGCGCGCCGCCAGCACCCCGGCCTCGGTCAGGGCCACGCCGCGTCCAGCCGGTTTGAGCAGCTGGCAACCCAGCGCCTTTTCCAGCTCGCGCACCTGGGCGCTCACGGTCTGCACCGCCATGCCGAGCCGCGCGGCGGCATTGGACATGCCGCCCTCTTGGGCCACGATCCAGAAGTAGTACAGGTGGCGGTAGCTGTAGGTGAGGCTCATGTTCAGCTTGGTTCGATGCGAGATTGCCCGATATTCTGCTTTATTGCGCGCCCCAAAGGCCCTAGACTGCAAGCTCCCTTCAACTGGCCCCAAGGAGCCTTGCATGAAATGCCCCAACTGTGTGGATGTGGAACTGCTGCTGAGCGATCGCCAGGGTGTGGAGATCGACTACTGCCCGCAATGCCGCGGCGTCTGGCTCGACCGTGGCGAGCTCGACAAGCTGATCGAGCGCAGCCTGAGTCCGTCGCCCGGGCGCGCGCGCCATCAAGACGCCCCGCTGCGCCAGCCCGATTTCCAAGACTCCGACTTTCGCAAGCGCAGCGGCGGCGCTGCGCCGGGGGGACTGGGCGCCAAACTCGGCGGCTTGGCCGGGCTGGGTGGCCTCGGTGGTGGCCTGCCGGGTGGCTTTGCGGCTGGAAGCAAGCAGAAAAAGAAAAAATCGTGGCTCAGCGATATTTTTGACTGAAGCCCGGCCCCCCGCCTTGCCTGCGCAGACGAAAAAAAACCTGGCTCTAAAGGAGCCAGGTTTGAAAGCCTTTTTGCTGTCACACACAAAGGCACCCGCTCAGGGAGGAAAAGCGGGGGGCCGGGATTAACCAGCCCAGCGCAAGTGTAAACCAAGTTCAGCACAAGCATCAACTCGGGCTGCCAAAAATCCCCTATTGCGGAAATATGTATGCGCTATTGAGGGGGCTGGCTTTCGGGGCGGGTGCCGGCGCCGGCGCGGGGCGTGCGTGCGCTGCCCGCCACGAGGTCGAAACGAAACAGGCGGCACTCGATCGGGCCGTTCCACAGCGGCACCCGGCGCGAGGGTTTGAGCCGCATCTGTCCCGGCAGCTGCGGGTCGGGGGTCAGCAGCCAGGCGGTCCAGCCGGCGTAGTGTTTTTTCCAGTGGCTGGCCAGTTGCGCGAAAAAATCGGCGTTCTCCTGCCCATCGGCGTGGCGCGCGCTTTCGCGGCCTGCACCCTGGGCGGGGCCCGGGGGCGAACCCGGTTGCGCTCGCGCCCGCTCCTGTGCCGGCTGGCCGGCCACCCCGGCGGCAGCGATGCGCTCGCCATAGGGCGGGTTGAGCAGCATCACCCCGGGCGTGGGGCATGGCGGCAGGCGCTCGAGGGCGTCGCCGCCGCGCCACTCGATGGCATGCGCCACGCCAGCGCGTTCGGCGTTGCGGCGCGCAAAATCGACCATGCGAAAAGACACGTCGGAGCCAAACACCAAGGGCTGGCCACCGGGCAGGGGGCGCTCGGCGGCCTCGGCTTGCAGCCGCAGCGCCTGCCAGCGTTCGGGCCGGTGTGGCAGCAGGCGCTCGAAACCAAAGCGGCGCAGTTTGCCCGGCGCGATCTGCAAGGCGCGCTGCGCGGCTTCGATGGCCACCGTGCCGCTGCCGCAGCAGGGGTCGTAGAGCGGCTGCGGCTGACCTTGGGCGTCCAGGCCAGTCCAGCCGCTGGCGGCGATCATCGCGGCGGCCAGCGTTTCTTTGAGCGGCGCATCGCCCGTGTCGCTGCGCCAGCCGCGCTTGAACAGCGGCTCGCCCGAGGTATCGATGTAGAGCCAGACCTGATCCGGCCCCAGGTGGGCGTGCAGGCGCACCTGGGGTTGCACGGTATCGACGCTGGGGCGCTGGCCAAAGCGCTCGCGCATGCGGTCGCAGACCGCGTCTTTGATGCGCAGGGCGGCAAAGTTCAGGCTCTGGAACGGGCACTGGTGGGCCGTGAGCTCGACCTTGAAGGTCTGCGCGGGCGTGAACCACAGCTCCCACAGCACCTGGTGGGCGGCTTGGTAGAGCGCGTCTTCGTGCGGGCAAGGTTGCAGCGCCAGCCGCACCAGCACGCGCTGGGCCAGCCGGCTGTGCAGGTTGAGCCGCAGCACATCGTCCCAGGTGCCGGTGAGCTCGACGCCGCCGCGCTGGCGCTGCGCGCTGGCGGCCGCCGCTGGGCAGATGGCTTGCACTTCGGCCAGCAGGAAGTCTTCCACCCCGGCGGGGCAGGGCAGGAACAGGGTCAGGTTGTGCATGGTGGGCTGGGGCCGTTCAGAGCGCGCGGCGCAGATGGGTGGGGGCGATGCGCAGCGCCTCGCGGTATTTGGCCACGGTGCGGCGCGCGCAGGCGATGCCCTGGGCCTTGAGCAGGTCGGCGATCTGGTTGTCGCTCAAGGGCTGCTGGGGGTTTTCGGCGGCGATGAGCTGCTGAATCAGGGCGCGCACGGCGGTGCTGGAGGTGTGGGCGCCGGCCTCGGTGGCCAGCGCGGAGCCAAAAAAGTATTTGAATTCGAAGGTGCCTTGCGGCGTGGCCATGAACTTGGCGCTGGTCACGCGGCTGATGGTGGATTCGTGCAGCCCGACCTCGTCAGCGATTTCGCGCAGCACCAGCGGCCGCATGGCCAAGTCGCCGTGGCGGAAAAACTGGTGCTGGCGTTCGACGATGGCCGTGGCCACGCGCAAGATGGTGTCGAAGCGCTGCTGCACGTTTTTGATGAACCAGCGCGCCTCTTGCAGCCGCTGCTGCAGGCCGGCGTGGGCCTCGCCGCCCCGGCCTTGGCGCAGGGCCAGCGCGTAGGCGTCTTGCAGGCGCAGCCGCGGCAGCACCTCGGGGTTGAGCGCGACCTTGAAGCCGCTGCCTTGCACCGTCACGATCACGTCGGGGCGCAGCTGGTGCGGCTCGAGCACGGCAAAGCGACGGCCGGGCTTGGGTTCGAGGCGGGCGATGAGGCCAAAGGCGGCGCGCACCAGCGCTTCGCTGCAGCGGCACAGCTGCGCCAGGCGGCGGCTGTCGCGCCGCGCCAGCAGATCGAGCGGCTGCTGGCAGATGGCCAGCGCGGTGCGGCTCTCGGGGCTGTTGCGCAGCTCCAGTATCTGCAGCTGCAAGCACTCGGCCAAGTGGCGCGCACCCACACCGGTGGGCTCCATTTGCTGCAGATGCTCGAGGGCCTGCTGCAGCGCGTGCAACCAGTGCGCCAGCCGCGGGTCTGGCGCTGGTGGGTCGGTCGGCCCAGCGCGGTTGCCGGTGGCGGGTGCGCTTGCAATGAGGGATTCGCTGGCCTTGATCGCCTCAAAGGCGCGCTCCTGGGCGCACAGCGCCGCAGCCAATTCATCGAGCCCATCGGCCAGGTAGCCGTTGTCGTCGAGCGATTCGATCAGCGCGTGCAGCGCCAGCGCCACGCTGGGCTCGAGCCGCAGCGCCCCGGCTTGTTGGTGCAGGTGCTGCGCCAGCGACTCGGGCGCGCGCGCCCAATCGGGGCCCGAACCGTCGTCGGCGTCGGGCGCGGCGCCGTTGCGCAGCGCGCCCGGTTCGCCCCAATCGAGGCCTTCGCCCTGCGCTCCCAGCTCGCCCGGTTCGCCGGCCTCGGCTTGCGCGCCCATTCCCAGCGCCGCTGCCTCGCCATCCCAGGCGGCTTCGAAGGCGGTGTCGAGCGCCGGCACTTCGTTGGCCGATACCTCGTGGGCCGATACCTCATAGGCCACAGCCGAATCCATGCCGGATTGCGCATCCGCTTCGGGGCTGGCTGCGGCCCAAGGCGGCTCGGGCGGAGCGAGCGCGCTGGCTTCGGGCGCGCCGCCTAGGCCGTCATCGGAGGTGGAAGCTAGGCCACGGTCGGGGCTGCCATCGAGGCTGCCATCGAGGGAGTCGCTTGGCGTGTCGTCCGAGGTATCGCGCTCCAAAAAGGGGTTGTCGTCGAGCATCTGCCCCAGCTCTTGCTCCAGCTCCAGCGTGCTCAGCTGCAGCAGGCGGATCGATTGCTGCAGCTGCGGCGTGAGCGCCAGGCTCTGGCTCAAGCGCAGCGACAGTCCTTGCTTCATGGCGGCAGCGTGCTCAAAGGCGGAAGTGCTCGCCCAGATAGACCCGGCGCACCTCGGGGTTGGCCACGATCTCGGCCGGGGTGCCTTGGGCCAACACGCGGCCGTCGCTGATGATGCAGGCGTGGTCGCAGATGCCCAGCGTTTCGCGCACGTTGTGGTCGGTGATCAGCACGCCGATGCCGCGCTCTTTCAAGTAGCCGATGATGCGCTGGATCTCGATCACGGCGATCGGGTCGATGCCGGCAAAGGGCTCGTCGAGTAGGATGAAGCGCGGGTCGGTGGCCAGGGCGCGGGCGATCTCGACCCGGCGCCGCTCGCCACCCGACAGCGCCGGCGCGGGGGCATCGCGCAAATGGCCCACGTGCAACTCGTCGAGCAAGGCCTCGAGGCGCTGCTCGATGCGCTGCGGCGACAGCGGCCGGCCGTCGGGGTCGCGCTGCAATTCCAGCACCGCACGCACGTTCTCGGCCACCGTGAGCTTGCGAAAAATCGAGGCCTCTTGGGGCAGGTAGCCCAAGCCCATTTGGGCGCGGCGGTGGATGGGCAAGCCGTGGATCGCCTGTCCGTCCAGAAAGATGGTGCCGGCGTCGGGCCGAATCAGCCCCACGATGAGGTAGAACGAGGTCGTCTTGCCGGCGCCGTTGGGGCCCAGCAGGCCCACCACCTCGCCGCTGGCCACGCGCAGCGACACGTCTTTGACGACTTGGCGGCGGCCGTAGCTTTTTTGCAGCCCGCGCACGTCCAGGCTGCTGCGCGCTGCATCCGCCTTCACCGGCGCGGCTCCAGTTGCGGGCTGGGTTGCAGCGGCGGGGCGGGAGCGCGAGGTGCGGTGGCTGGCGTGGTGCCAGGTGCTGTGGCGGGCGTAGCGCCCGGTGGTGCCTCCGGTCGGGGCGTGATCACGGCGCGCACGCGCCCCAAGGGGTTTTCGGGGGTGCGCGCTGCCGTGCCGCCCTCGACCGAGAAACGCTCGGTTTGGCGGTTGATGACGATCAGGCTGCCGCTGGCTTGGTCGCTTAGCGCGCCAGCGCGCAGTCGGCGCAGCACCGCCTGGTCGATCAGGCGCAGCACACCGGTGGCGCTGTCGTACTCGATGCGCAGCGCCTCGCCTTCGAGCAGTTCGTTCAGGCCCGGGCGCTGCTGGCGAAAAAACGCGCGTTGGCCTGCGGCGCCTTGCAGCACCCCGGACTGGTTGCCTTGGGCATCCTGGCGCAACTCGGCGCGTTGCCCGCGCAGCAGCAGCGTGCCTTGGGTGATGACCACGTTGCCGGTGAACACACTGACCATCCCGGCTTGATCGTGGTTGAGGGCATCGGCCTCGATCAGCATGGGTTGCGCCGGTTGTGCGCCCTGTGCCGGCTGCGCGTGCAAGCCGGGGGCCAGACCCAGCGCCAAGGCGGCGCTCAAGGTCAAGCGCGCCAGCACTTGGCGCAGTGGCATGAGGCGATTGGAAGCGCAAAAGGGGCGCGGCACGGAAATTGCATAAGCCATAGCCAGCATTGTAGCCACGCCTGCGCTACTTGGCTTAGTCGGCAGATTTGCACTGCCGCAGCGCGCAGGGCCAAGGCTGGCCGTGGCTGAAGGCGGCGGTACTCAGATCACAGGCGGTAGCCAGAGCCAAAGCCCGACTTATTAAGCCCGACTCCTTGAGCCCAACCCGTTGTGCCCGCCGCCAAACTTAAGACCGCCCTTGGCCCGCCCGCACCCGAGCGATCAGGGCGTCGGCAATCTGCACCGTGCGCTGGGCTTGGCCCGGGATGTAAAAGCGCCCGGCTATGCCCAGCGCCGGGGTGCCCTCGACCTGGTAGGCGTCTTGCAACTGGGTGGCGCGGCGCACCCGCCCGACCACGGCGAAGGAGTTGTAGGTTTGGGTGAACTGGGCCCGATCGAGCCCGGCGCTGGCCGCCCATTGGGCGATGGCTTCGGCGTTGTGCAGGCGCTGGCGCTGCGGGCCGTGGACGGCTTGGAACACGCGCTCGTGGTGGCTGTCGAGGCGGCCCATGGCTTCGAGGGTGTAATACAGGCGCTGCAGCGGCTCAAAATCGGGCGTAAAGCCCACCGGCACATGCCGCACCAGCACATCGGCGGGCACGGTCTGCTTCCAAGCCTTGAAGACCGGCACGAAGTTGTAGCAGTGGATGCAGGTGTAGGCGAAAAACTCCAGCACCTCGATGCGCCCAGCCGGGGCATCGACCGGCGCCGGCTGGCGCAAGCGGCGGTAGTGCGTGCCTTCACGAAAAGCCCCGGCAGTGGGTGCAGACACCGTTTGGGCGGCAAGGGGCAAAGCGCTGCCGGCGGTGGCAAGGCCGCCCAAGCCCATCAGGGCTTGAGAAAAGAGTCGTCTGTGCATGGTGCGTCCTCGGTTTGGATAGGGCACAAAAAAAGGGCTGCGCGGTCGTGCTCTGATTGGGGGTTGGACTGGGCCCTTGAAGTTCCGCGGTTTTACCAGCTGTTGCAAACCTGGGGGCAGGCTTTAGCGCGCCACGCGCACCAGCGCGGTTTCCACGTTTTGCGCTTGTAGGCGCTGGCCGATGGCGTCGGCTTCGGCTTGGGTGGCAAAGGGGCCCAGCCGCACCCGGAACATGGTGCGGCCATTTTGTTGGCGCTCGCTCACGCTGGCATCAAGGCCCAGCATGGCGAGTCGGGCGCGTTGGGCCTGCGCCTCTTCGGCGCTGCCAAAGGCGCCTGCTTGGACGAAGTAGCTGATGCCGGCGGCGGCAGCAGTTGCGGGAGTGGCGGCGGCAGCAGCGGTGCGTTGCTCGATCAACTGAGCCAGCGGGTCGGCAGCGGGCGCGGGTGCGGCGGCAGCGGGAGCGGCAGCGGGAGTGGGTGCAGGTGCCGCGGGAGGGGCCGCAGCCGCATCCGGGGATTGCAGCGCAGCCGGCGCGGCCGGCCGGGTCGAGAGCCCGGCGTTGGGGTTCCAGTTGCGGTTTTGTTCGGCCTCCAGTGCCGCAGACCCGGCCGGTCGCTGCGTGTTGCGGTCCTCAAGCGGCGTTTCCGAGCGCGTGACGTAGAGCGCCACCAGCAGCGCCAACGCCAGCCCCAGCAACAGGCCGGCAGCGAAACCCAACAGAGTGCCGCCACGGAGGCGGGTACGGGGCGTGGTGTACATCGGTCGTATTGCGGTGCGAGAGGGGTGGGTGGAGGCGGGTTTCACATCTTCGTGGGCGCGCTCACACCGAGCAGCGCCAAGCCATTGTGCAACACTTGCGCGGTCGCCGCCACCAGCGCCAGCCGGGCGTGTTTGAGCAGCGGGTCATCGACCAAAATCCGCTCGGCGTCGTAGTAGCTGTGGTACATGGCGGCCAGTTCGCGCAGATAAAAGCTCAGGTCGTGCGGGGCAAAATCGGCGGCGGCGTTGCTCAGCATCTCGGGGTAGCGCGCCAGCAGGCGCAGCAGCGCTTGCGCTTGCGGGCTTTGCAGCGGGCTCAGGTCGGCCGCTTGCAGCTGCTCGGGCGCACCGCCCCAAGCCGCCAGCACCGAGCAGATGCGCGCGTGAGCGTACTGCACGTAGTAGACCGGGTTGTCGTTGTTTTGTTGCAGCGCCAGATCGACGTCGAAGGTGTATTCGGTGTCGGGCTTGCGCGAGAGCAGGAAAAAACGCACGGCGTCGCGGCTGGTCCACTCGATCAGGTCGCGCAGCGTCACGTAGCTGCCGGCGCGCTTCGATATTTTGACCTCTTGCCCGCCGCGCAGCACGCGCACCATGGTGTGCAGCACGTAGTCGGGGTAGCCGCTCGGGATGCCGACCCCGGCCGCTTGCAGCCCGGCGCGCACGCGCGCGATGGTGCCGTGGTGGTCGCTGCCCTGGATGTTGATGGCGCGCGCAAAACCGCGTTCCCACTTGCTGATGTGGTAGGCCACGTCGGGCACGAAGTAGGTGTAGCCGCCCTCGGTGCGGCTGCCGTCGGCGCCAATGGTGGCGGACTTGCGCATGACACGGTCTTTGTCGTCGCCAAAATCGGTGCTGCGCAGCCACAGGGCGCCGTCTTGCTCGTAGGTGTGGCCCGATTCGACCAGGCGCTGCACGGTTTGCGCCACGCGGCCGCTGCTGTAAAGGCTGGACTCGAGGTAGTAGTGGTCGAAGCGCACCGCCAGCGCCTGCAAGTCCAGGTCTTGCTCATGGCGCAGCCAAGCCACGGCAAATTCGCGCATGCCGTCGAGGTCAGCCGGGTCGCCGCTGGCGCTGTAGCTGCGGTCGTCGGCGCGCACGCTCTGGCGCGCCAGAAAACCGGCGGCGATGTCGGCGATGTAGTCGCCGTTGTAGGCGGCCTCGGGCCAGTCGGGGTCGCCCGGCTTCAGCCCCTGGGCGCGCAACTGCACGCTGCGCGCCAGCGTGTCGATCTGCACCCCAGCGTCGTTGTAATAAAACTCGCGCTGCACCTGCCAGCCTTGGGTTTGCAGCAGGTTGCAGATGGCGTCGCCCAGCGCCGCTTGGCGCGCGTGGCCGACATGCAGCGGCCCGGTCGGGTTGGCCGAGACGAACTCGACCAGCACGCGCTGGCCGTGCTCGGGCTGGTAACCAAAGCGCGCCCCGGCTTGCAGCACCTCGCGCACCACCTGCTGCTGCGCCGCCGGCTGCAAGCGCAGGTTGATGAAGCCCGGGCCGGCGATTTCGAGCGCCTGCACCCAGCGCGCAAAAGCCGCCGTGCCTTGCAAGGCCGCAACCAACTGCTGCGCCAGCTGGCGCGGCTGGGTTTTGAGCTGCTTGGCCAGCGGCATGGCGGCGGTGCAGGCCCAGTCGCCGTGCGCGGCGAGCTTGGGCGATTCGAAGCGCGCCAAGCTGGCGGCACCGGGGGCGAGGCGTTCCAGCTCGAGCGCCAAGGCGGCGAGCAGTTCGGATTTGACACTGAGCATAACCCTTGATTTTAGGCCTTCGGCGCCGTTGTACCTAAAAATGTGCCTCAAAATGCACCGAAGCCAGCGGCTGGCCGCAGCCCCTTTGCTTCATGGCTGAAATCGGCGTTCACTACGCGTTCATCAAACACCTGCATGTGCTCAGCGTGGCCTGCAGTCTGGCGCTTTTTGCGGCCCGATGGCTGGGGGGGTGTTGCGGCAGGCGCCTTGGCCCATGCGCCCAAGGGTGCGCGGCCTGAGCGTGGCCATCGACACGCTGCTGCTCGTGGCCGGGCTGGCGTTGTTGCTGGGCCATGTCAGCCCTTGAGCATCCGCCCCCTCAGCCGCTCAGCCCCTCAGCGCTCGAACATCGGAAAGAGCACGTTGTTTTCCAGATGGATGTGGTGCATCAGATCGTCCACCAAACGCTCGGTGCCGGCGTACAGCGCGCGCCAGGTGGTGCAGGCGTCGGGCGGCGGGGTGTGGTTGCAGGTCAGCTCGGCGAGGCGCTCGAGCCTGGCACCGTGTTCGAGGTGCTCGTGGCGCATGACCGCAATCGGGCCCCGAATCGGCGCCTGGCCACTGCGGCGCAGCAGCGGAAACAAAATCTGCTCCTCTTTGGCCATGTGGTTTTCGAGCTCGGCTTGCATCTGCTCCAGAAAATCGGCCAGCCCGACGGGCACCGCAGGATGCGTCTGGTGCACGGCCTCGACCCGGCGCGCCATCCGCGCCAGTTCGGGCAATTGTTGCCGGTGGGTGTCGTGGTAGCGCTCCAGAATGCGGTCGATCAACTGCGCCGGGTCGCTGCAGGGGGCCAGCGGCGCGCTCTGGCGCTGCAGCGCTTCGAGCTGCTCGAGCAGGGCCGGCAACTCGTGGGTGCGCTCGGCGCAGGCCAAGGCCAAGGTGCGTTCGCCTTGGCAACAGAAATCCAGCTTGTGCTGGCGCAACAAGGCCGTGGCCCCGGGTATGGCCAGCGCGATCTGGCCCAAGGTTTGCTGCAGCAGCGGGTGCGCGATCGATGGGGTGTGCATGATGTTCCTTGCTTGAATAACCAAGCTTTATTGTCGGGAAAAAACCTGCATCCAGGGGGCGTAGGCCCCATCCTCCCAAAGTCGTATCGGCCCCTTCCGGAGCTCAGCCTCTCAGCCCGCGCGCCAAGGCGGCGAGCAGTTCGGATTTGACACTGTGCATGGGGGGATTTTAGGGCTTGTCGGGTGCGGCCGCGCCGGTGGCCGCCTCGGTGGCTGTACCGGGCTTTGGCAGCGCCGCCGCCGCTGCGGCCTTGACGGCCTCGGTCAGGCGCTGCGCGCTGAGCGGCTCGTGCGCCCAGTGGTGCCAGTACAAGGCCACCGCCACGCTGGCCCCGGGCAGCAGGTCCACCAGCGGCACCGCCGTGGCCGCCCGGCGCAGCAGGTGCAGCTCGGGCACCATGCCCCAGCCCAGCCCGAGGTCGATCGCTGCCTCGAAGGCGTCGATGGCCGGGGCGAAGTGGCGCGGGTAGTGCGCTTGGTGCAGGCCGAAGTGTTGCGCCAGAAAGCGGTCTTGCAGCGCGTCTTTGCGGTTGAAGATCACCGCCGGCCACTCCAGCAGGCGGTGCACCGACACCGCCCCTGCGGGGCTGCGGCTGCGCTGCGCCACCTCGGGCGTGGCCACGCAGCGGTAGCGCATGGTGCCCAGCGGCTCGGCCATGCAGCCGCGCATGGCCTGCGCCAGCGTGCTGACGCAGCCGATCACCTCGCCGCTGTGCAGCGCGTCGTGGGTGTGGTCCTGGTCGTCGATCCAGACATCGAGCAGCAGGCGCTGCTGCAGCAGCAGGGGCGCGACACCGGGCAGGAACCAGCTCGCCACCGAGTCGGCATTGACCGCCACCGACAGGCTGTGCCAGTGCGCGCGCCGCTGCGGCTCGGGAGCCGCACCGGCGATCGCGTTCAGCAAGTCGGCCTCCATCAGCTGCACCCGTTTGGCGTGCGCCAGCAGGGTCTGGCCGGCGGCGGTGGCGCGCACCTGCTTGCCGCGCACCAGTAGGCGCTGGCCGAGCGCATCTTCGAGCGCCTTGAGGCGCAACGACACCGCTGCCACCGACAGCGACAGGCTGCGCGCCGCAGCGGCAAAGCTGCGCTGCTCCACCACGGCGCTCAGGGCTTGCAGTTGGCGTGGGTCGAGCATGGGCGGTTGGGCTGGGAGTAGCAAAGGAGGTAGGCGCGTGGCGCAGCGCGGAGCCGGTGCACCGCGTTAAGTGTAATTTAAGCGAATCAATTTAATTTAAAACCCTTAAATTGCGCTGCGGCTTGCGGCACACTGCAAGGCAACCCAGCCGGCGTTGCGCGCGCCAGCCGCCCCCGATTTGTAGGAGTGCCGTCTTGACCCTGACCCTGTCCACCCCGGCTTTTTTTGCCGGCCTGCTGCTGAGCCTGTCGCTGATCATGGCGATCGGGCCGCAGAACGCCCACGTGCTGCGCATGGGGCTGCAGCGCCAGCACGTGGGCCTGACGGTGGCGGTGTGCGTGCTGGCCGACTTGGTGCTGATCGCGCTCGGGGTGCTGGGGCTGGCGCAGTTGGGTGGCTTGTCGGACAGGCTGCACGGGGCGCTGGTGGGCGCCGGCGTGGTGTTTTTGCTCGTTTACGGCTGGTTGGCTTTCCAGCGCTGCCGGCAACCGCTCGGCGCGGCGGCGCCTGTGGCCGCATCAGGGGCCACGGTTGCGACCGATGCGGGCACGGGCTTGGTAGCGGGTCAGGCCAACGCAGCGGCCCCGATCACGCGCCGCCAAGCGGTGCTGGCGGCCTTGGCTTTTTCATGGCTCAACCCGCACGCCTGGCTGGACACGGCGGTGCTGATCGGCACCGCCTCGCTGGCTTGGGGGGCTGCCGGCACCGACTTTGGCTTGGGTGCGGCCACCGGCTCGGTCCTGTGGTTTTTGGTGCTGGGCGGGGCGGCATTTTGGCTGGGGCAGCGCCTGCAGTCGCTGCGCCTGTGGCGCGCCCTCGATGGGCTGGTGGCGCTGATGATGTGGGGCATGGCGGCGCTGCTGCTCTACAGCCTGTTTTGAGCGATTACACTTAAATGTTGCGGCCGCCGCCAGACGGGGCGTGCCCATTCGTTCTTATTGGAGCCCTAACCCCATGTCCACCGCCCGCACCGCCGTCGGCCGCCTGCACGCAGCCAGCGCCTTGTACGAATTTGTCAACCAGCAGGTGCTGCCCGGCACTGGCGTCGATCCGGTGGCCTTTTGGGCCGGTTTCGATGCCATCGTCGCCGATCTGGCGCCCAAAAACGCCGCCCTGCTGGCCGAGCGCGAGCGCCTGCAGGCCGAGCTGGACCGCTGGCACCGCGCGCACCCCGGCCCCATCGCCGACCTGCCCGCCTACCGCCAGTTCCTCGAGGGCATCGGCTACCTGGTGGCGCCGCCGGTGGGCGTGCGCGCCAGCACCGCCAACGTGGACGCCGAACTGGCCCTGCAAGCCGGGCCGCAGCTGGTGGTGCCGATTTTGAACGCGCGCTACGCGCTCAACGCCGCCAACGCGCGCTGGGGCTCGCTCTACGACGCGCTCTACGGCACCGACGCCATCCCCGAGGTCGGCGGCTGCGAGCGCGGGCGCAGCTACAACCCGCTGCGCGGCGCGCGCGTGATCGAATTTGCGCGCGACTTCCTCGACCAAGCGGCGCCGCTGGCGATCGAATCGCACAAAGACGCGCGCAGCTACCGCGTGCAAGGCGGCCAGTTGCAAGTGGCGCTCGACGACGGCGCGCACACCGGCCTGCGCCACCCCGGCCAGCTGCTGGGCTACCGCGGCCAGCCCGAGGCCCCCAGCGCCCTGCTGTTGCAGCACCACGGGCTGCACTTTGAGATCGTGCTCGATCGCAGCACCGCCATCGGCGCCACCGACCCGGCCGGCATCGCCGACGTGGTGCTCGAAGCCGCGCTGTCCACCATCCTCGACCTCGAGGACTCGGTGGCCGCCGTCGATGCCGAAGACAAAATCTTGGGCTACCGCAACTGGCTCGGCATCCTCCAAGGCACGCTCACCGAAAGCTTTGACAAAGGCGGGCGCACGCTCACGCGCGGCCTCAACCCCGACCGCTACTACACCCGGCCAGACGGCAGCGGCGAGCTGCGCCTGCACGGGCGCTCGCTGCTGTTCGTGCGCAACGTCGGGCACCTGATGACCAACCCGGCCGTGCTCTACACCGACGCCCAAGGCGTGCAGCGCGAAATCCCCGAGGGCATCCTCGACGCCGTGCTCACCACCACCATCGCCTTGCACGACCTGCAAGGCCACGGCCGCCTGCCCAGCGGCGAGGCGGTGCGCAACAGCCGCAGCGGCAGCGTCTATATCGTCAAACCCAAGATGCACGGCCCGCACGAAGTGGCTTTTGCCGCCGAGATCTTTGGCCGCGTCGAGCGCCTGCTGGGCCTGCCCGACAGCACCGTCAAGCTCGGCATCATGGACGAAGAGCGGCGCACCTCGGTCAACCTCAAGGCCTGCATCGCCGCCGCCGCCAGCCGCGTGGCCTTCATCAACACCGGCTTTCTGGACCGCACCGGCGACGAGATGCACAGCGCCATGCAGGCCGGCCCCATGGTGCGCAAGGGCGAGATGAAAGCCAGCGCCTGGATCGCCGCCTACGAGCGCAACAACGTGCTCGTGGGGCTGGGCATGGGCCTGCGCGGGCGGGCGCAGATCGGCAAGGGCATGTGGGCCATGCCGGACCTGATGGCGGCGATGCTGGAACAAAAAATCGCCCACCCCAAGGCCGGCGCCAACACCGCTTGGGTGCCCAGCCCGACTGCAGCCACCCTGCACGCGCTGCACTACCACCAGGTCGATGTGGCCCAGGTGCAGCAGCAGCTCGAGCGCACCGACGCCGACGCCGAGCGCGACACCCTGCTCACCGGTTTGCTCACCGTGCCCGTGGCCACCAGCCCGAACTGGAGCGCCGCCGAACGCCAGCAGGAGCTGGACAACAACATCCAAGGCATACTGGGCTACGTGGTGCGCTGGGTGGACCAAGGCGTGGGCTGCTCCAAGGTGCCCGACATCAACGACATCGGCCTGATGGAAGACCGCGCCACGCTGCGCATCAGCAGCCAGCACGTGGCCAACTGGCTGTTGCACGGCGTCGTGACCGAAGCCGAGGTGCGCGCCAGCTTTGCGCGCATGGCCGCCAAGGTGGACGCCCAAAACGCCGCCGACCCTGCCTACCGCAGCCTGCTGGCCCACCCCGACGGCGCCGCCTACCAAGCCGCGCTCGACCTGGTGTTCAAAGGCTGCGCCCAGCCCAGTGGCTACACCGAGCCGCTGCTGCACGCTTGGCGCTTGAAAGTGAAGGCGGGTTGAGCTTGTAGGCTCCGGTTCGCGCCGGGTGGATCTGGGCGCTTCCGAGCGAATAGTTGGCCACCGCTTGGGACCTGTCGAGCTGAACCAGCCTCAGCCCACCCAAGCCCCCCACACCGACAGCGCCAGCAGCGCGCCCATGCTGCGGTTGAACCACAACCGCCGCTGCCCTTCGGTGAGCCAGCGGCTGAGCCGGTCTCCCGCCAGCGCCCAGGCGCCCACGCAGGGCAGGTTCACGGCGCTGAACAGCAGGCACAGCAGCACCACACCGGCCACGCCTGCGCCCGTCGGCACGTAGGCGCTGAAGAATCCCAGCACCATCACCCAGACCTTGGGGTTGACCCACTGGAACGCGGCCGCACCCCAGAAGCCGAGCGGTCGCGGGGTCTTGCCGGATTCGCTTGCAGCCGCCACCGCCCCGCTGTGGCTGGTGGCCACCCGCCACGCCAGATAAAGCAGGTAGGCCGAGCCCAGCCATTTCATGGCTTCGTGCCACTGCGGGTGCGCCACCATCCATTGCTTCAGGCCCGCGCTGGCCAGCAGCAGAATGACCAGAAGCCCCACGGACACGCCCAGCAGGTGCGGCAGCGTGCGCCGGAAGCCAAAGTTCACCCCAGAGGCCAGCAGCATGGTGTTATTGGGTCCCGGCGTGATGGAGGTGGCCAAGGCAAACAGCGCGGTGGCGGTGAGGGCGGACAGGGTGAGGTCGAACATGGTGTGGCTTCTGTGTGGAAGGTGCCAGTGGAAGGAGTGCCAGTATCCGGCAGCACATTAGTACAATCAAAAAATTGTCCTATATACAAGCCGCCCCCCACCTTAAAGGCACACCATGCCCGCCGCCCCCCACCGCCACACGCTCCTGCTGGATGAATTGGTGCAGGCCATACGCGCGGGCCGTTACGCCGCCGGGGCCCGCCTGCCCACGCACCGGGCCTTTGCGCGCCAGCATGGCGTGGCGCTGGCCACCGCCAGCAAGGTGTACCGCGAGTTGGAACGCCGCGGCTTGGTGGTGGGCGAAACCGGACGCGGCACCTTCGTGCGCGAATGGCAGGCCGATGCCGAGCGCCACGCCCTGACCGAGCGCCGGCTTGAAGCTGCCATGCCGAGCCCAGCTCCTATCGACCTGGCCTTCAACTACCCCGACACGCCCAACGCAGGTGCCTTGCTAGATGCCGCGCTGCAGGCCCTGCGCCAACTGGGCCAGATGCCCCGCCTCATGGAGCCGCAAGCCGTCGGCGGTGGCCTGCCCGAGCGGG
The DNA here is from genome assembly GCF_000828915.1 of Serpentinimonas maccroryi. Taxonomy (NCBI): domain Bacteria; kingdom Pseudomonadati; phylum Pseudomonadota; class Betaproteobacteria; order Burkholderiales; family Comamonadaceae; genus Serpentinimonas; species Serpentinimonas maccroryi. The sequence goes on along the minus strand of NZ_AP014569.1, from coordinate 2,344,514 downwards.
TCGCCGTGGCGCGTCACCTGGCCGAGGTCGGCGTGGCCGTGCCAGCCGAACAGGTGCTGCTGGTGGGTGGCGCCCAGCAGGGCTTGGCATGCGCCGTCATGGCGCTCCTGCAGCCCGGCGATGTGGTGGTGGTGGACGAGCTCACCTACCCCGGCTTCACCAGCCTGGCGCAGACCCAGGCGCTGGAACTGCAGCCGCTGCGCTGGACCGATGCTGGCCCCGACCTCGACCACTTGGCGCGCGTGTTGCAGCAGCGCCCAGTGAAGCTGGTGTTCACCATGCCCACGTTGCACAACCCCACCGGCTGGGTCATGGACTTGGCCAGCCGCGAGCGTCTCGTGACACTGGCGCGTGCCCACAAGGTGTGGTTGCTGGAAGATGCCTCCTACGCTTTTCTGGCCAGCGCCGCGCCGCCGCCGCTGGCCGCACTGGCGCCCGAGCGCACCGTGTATGTGTCCAGCCTGAGCAAGAGCGTGGGCGGTGGCGTGCGGCTGGGCTATGTGGCCTTGCCGGCGCAGTTGGTGGCACGCTGTGAACGCACGCTGCGCGCCATTGCCTGGAGCCAGCCTACGCTCATGTCGGCCCTTGGGGCGCACTGGCTCGATACCGGCTGCGTGCGCCGACTGGAACAGGACAAGCGCAGCGCCGCCCGCGCCAAGCAGCAATTGGCGTTGCGCTGTCTGGCGGGGCTTAAACTGCAGTCGCATCCCGATTCGTTTTTCGTGTGGGTGCGCCTGCCCGAAGCGGTGCGCGCCGAGCCGCTCACCATGCGGTTGGCTGAGCTGGGCATTGCGGTCACGCCGTCGTCAGCATTTGCGGTGGCGGTCAGCTATCCGCACGCCATTCGGCTGAACCTAGGTGCTGCCAGCTTGGAGGTGTTGGCGTGTGCCCTGCCGGTGGTGCGCGATACCATAGAAGCCATGGAGCTGGCCTGAAAACAGGCCCTGTGGCTGCACGTACTAGAGGGCCAGCACGGTGCGGCGGAACAGCGCGCTCAGCTCAACGCCCTCGTCGGTGGCGCGGCGCTGCAGCTCGATGCCGCCGTCGGTAGCCGCGAGTTGGCGCAGCAGCAGCCATTCGATCGCGTCGTGCAGCAGGCGCTCGGCGTCCACGGCCTGGCCGCTGTCGCGCGTGCGCACCCGCAGCAGCGCGCAAGCCTGAACCGGGTCGCGCTCTAGGCACAGCTCGAGGTGCTCGCCAAAGCGTTGCGCCCAGTCCACCATCGCGTGGCACAGGCTGTAGCCCAGCGTCGGGTCGATCAACAGCTCCACCGGCTGCAGCTGCCGCTGCAGCGTCAGCCCTTGGGCCACCCATTCGTCGCGCCGGTCGTCCAGCGCGGCCTCGATCACTTGCGCCAGATCGATTTTTTCGTGGGTTTGCCGCGCCTGCCCGCTTTGCAGGCGCAGAATCTGTTGCGCCTGCTTGGCGCATTGCTGCAGCCGCAGGGCCGGGGTGGCCAGCACGCGCATTTCGGCGGCGCTCAGGCGCTCGCGCTGGCGCAGCAGCTCGAGCCCGCGCAGCACCCGGTCCGCCGCTTCGGCGGCTTGGCTGCTCAAGGCCGCGCTCAGCTCGGGCCAGTGCTCGGCCATGCGCCACGCCGGGTCGGGGGTGGCGGGCGCAGCGGGCGGCAGCTCGCTGGCGCCTAGGCTTCGGTTGGTGGGTGCTGCGTCAGAATCGGTTGGGGTCATGGGGACGCACTTCGGGGGCGGTTAGGCTGGGGCAGGCTGGGGTAACCTAGGGCGAGGCGCGCGGGACCTAAGCGCACCCTTGCGGCAGAGTTTGCCACAATACGCCCATGAGCCTGCCCCCCGCCCCCTACCCCCTGTCGCGCCCACGCCGCCTGCGCCGCGACGCCTTCAGCCGCGACTTGGTGCGCGAACACCACCTGACGGCGCACGACCTGATCTACCCGGTGTTCCTGCTCGACGGCGCCAACCGCTGCGAGCCGGTGGTTTCCATGCCGGGCGTGGAGCGGCTGAGCCTCGATCGGCTGCTGCCGGTGGCCGAAGAATGCGTCGCGCTGGGCATTCCGGCGCTGGCGCTGTTTCCAGTCATCGACCCGGCGCTCAAAACCCCCGACGGGCGCGAAGCCCTCAACCCCGACGGGCTGGTGCCGCGCGCGGTGGCGGCGCTGAAAGGCCGCTTTCCGGCGCTGGGCCTGCTCACCGATGTGGCGCTGGACCCCTACACCAGCCACGGCCAAGACGGCCTGCTCGACGACAGCGGCTACATCGTCAACGACGCCACGGTGCAGGTGCTGGTGCAGCAGGCGCTGTGCCAAGCGGCGGCTGGGGTCGATATCGTGGCCCCGAGCGACATGATGGACGGGCGCATCGGCGCCATCCGCCAGGCGCTGGAGGCGCAAGGGCACGTACACACGCGCATCATGGCCTACAGTGCCAAATACGCCAGTGCCTTTTATGGCCCCTTTCGCGACGCCGTGGGCAGTGCCGCCAACCTTGGGCGCGCCGACAAAAAGGTCTATCAGATGGACCCCGGCAACAGCGACGAGTCGCTGCGCGAAGTGGCGCTCGACTTGGCCGAAGGGGCCGATATGGTGATGGTCAAACCCGGCATGCCCTACCTCGACATCGTGCGCCGGGTGAAAGACGAATTCCGCGTCCCAACCTTTGCCTACCAGGTGAGCGGCGAATACGCCATGCTCAAGGCGGCGGCGCAAAACGGCTGGCTGGCGCACGACGCCGTGATGCTCGAGAGCCTGCTGGCCTTCAAGCGCGCCGGCGCCGACGGCGTTCTGAGCTACTTTGCGCGCGAGGCGGCGCGGCTGCTGCAGCGACAATAAGGCCATGCAACACCTCTTACCCCGCCAAGCTTGGGAATGGCTGCAAGCACGCCGCGCGGCAGATGCGGAGCCGCTGTTCGTCGATGTGCGCATGGAGGTCGAGTCGCTCTACGTCGGGCGCCCGCCCGGGGTGGTGCAGGTGCCGTGGTACGAGTACCCCGAGCTCAAGCCCGACGCGCAGCGCTTCGTGCAGCAGGTGGAGTGCGAAGCCGGCAGCAAAGAGCGCCCGCTGTTGCTGATCTGCCGCAGCGGCAAACGCACGCTCGAAGCCGGGGCGGCGCTGGAAGCGGCCGGCTTTAGCGAGGTGGCGCACGTGTTGCACGGCTTTGAGGGCGACCTCGACGCCCATTTTCACCGCTCCACGCGCAACGGCTGGCGCTTCGACGGCCTGCCGTGGGAGCAAATGTGAAGCCGGTTTTGACCGCGTTGACTGCGCTCCGTGGCTGAAGCGGCGCTGGCACCCTTGGGGGCGCTGCAGCCAGAGCCCGGCCTTGGCTTGGCGCCAGCGGCACCAGAGCCGGGCGCGCTGGCGGCGCCTGCCGCTCCTGCCGCCCAATCTGCCACGGCAAACCGCTGCCTGCAGGTGCTGCAAGAAGTGTTTGGCTACCCCGCCTTCCGGGGCGCGCAAGCCGAGATCGTGGCGCATTTGAGCGACGGCGGCGACGCGCTGGTGCTCATGCCCACCGGCGGCGGCAAATCGCTGTGTTACCAGGTGCCGGCAATCGTGCGCCAGCGCGCCGGGCTGGGGCTGACGGTGGTGGTCTCGCCGCTGATCGCGCTCATGCACGACCAAGTGGGCGCGCTGCTCGAGGCCGGTGTGGAAGCGGCTTACCTCAACTCCAGCCTGAGCCCGCAGCAAGCCAGCGAAGTCGAGCGGCGCATGCTCAGCGGGGAGCTCACGCTGCTCTACGCCGCCCCCGAGCGCTTGGCCACGGCGCGCTGCATGGCGCAGCTGCAAGCGCTGTACGAGCGCGGCGCATTGAGCCTGTTCGCCATCGACGAGGCGCACTGCGTGAGCCAGTGGGGGCACGATTTCCGGCCCGACTACCGCGGGCTGGTGGCGCTGCACGAGCGCTTTCCCGGCGTGCCGCGCATCGCCCTCACCGCCACCGCCGACGCGCTCACGCGCGCCGACATCGTCGAGCAGCTGCGCTTGCAACAGGCGCGCGCCTTCGTGAGCAGCTTCGACCGGCCCAACATCCGCTACCGCATTGTCGAGAAAAAGGACAGCCTGCAGCAGCTGCTGCGCTTCATCGAGCGCGAGCACAGCAGCGTGGTCAACGGCCAGCGCCAGCACGACGCGGGCGTGGTCTATTGCCAGTCGCGGCGCAAGGTCGAAGACGTGGCGGCGCAGCTGGCGGCGCACGGCCTGCAGGCGCTGCCCTACCACGCCGGGCTCGATGCGGCCATGCGCCAGCGGCACCAAGACCGCTTTTTGCGCGAAGACGGGCTGATCATGGTCGCCACCATCGCCTTTGGCATGGGCATCGACAAGCCCGACGTGCGCTTCGTCGCCCACCTCGATTTGCCCAAAAATATCGAGGGCTACTACCAAGAGACCGGCCGCGCCGGCCGCGACGGTGTGGCCGCCAACGCCTGGATGGCCTACGGCCTGCAAGACGTGATCCAGCAGCGCAGCCTGATCGACGCCAGCCCGGCCGCCGACGAGTTCAAGCAGGTCATGCGCGGCAAGCTCGACGCCCTGCTGGCCTTGGCCGAGGCCAGCGACTGCCGCCGCGTGCGCCTGCTGGGCTATTTTGGCCAAGGCGCGCAGCCCTGCCACAACTGCGACAACTGCCTCGCGCCGCCCCAGACCTGGGACGCCAGCGAGGCGGCGCGCAAGCTGCTATCGTGCATCTTCAGGGTGCAGCAGGCCAGCGGCGGTGCCTTCGGGGCCGGGCACCTGATCGACATCCTGCGCGGCAAGCTCACCGAGAAGGTGCAGCAGCACGGGCACCAGCGCCTGAGCACCTTTGGCATCGGGGCCGAGTTGGGCGAGAGCGAATGGCGCAGCCTGCTGCGCCAGTTGATCGCGCGCACGGCGGTGTGGGTCGATGGCGCGCACTTCAACACCTTGCGCTTGGGCGAGGGCGCGCGCGCCGTGCTCAAAGGCGAGCAAAGCGTGAGCCTCAAGCTGCAAACCCACACCCGCACCGCCCCGGCCAGCACGGCGCGCGCGCGCAGCGCCGCCCACACGCTGCCGCTGGCGGCGCGCGAAACGCTGGCCGCGCTCAAAGCCTGGCGCGCCGAAGTGGCGCGCGAGCACAACCTGCCCGCCTACGTGATCTTCCACGACGCCACGCTCGAGGCGCTGGCGCAGCGCCTGCCGCGCACCTTGGCCGACCTGCAAGGCATCCCCGGCCTAGGGCAGAAAAAACTGCAAGCCTACGGCGAGGAAGTGCTGCGCGTGCTCGAGCGCCGGCTTTGAAGGCGGTCACGCTGGGTGCTTCGCGCGGCACCACTGGCGGCAACCCCAAGCCCGCCCAAGGTGCGCGGACTTTTGCGGTTCATAATAAAATTCCGAGAATTTCACACGCTTTTCATTAAATTCATGTTGCGCTTACAGGCCGCCCGCTAGGCCCACTTCCACACAGCCCAAAAAACAGATTTGGAAAGGCCCTGAAGCGGGGTTTTTCCACATTTGTTTTTTAGCTTTAGGAGTTGATTGCATGAACGCACCTGCGCAACCGGGCTTGGCCCTGAACGCACCCGATTGGGTCCAGCACACCCGCCTGCAGGCTTGGGTGGCCGAAATCGCCGCCCTGTGCCAGCCCGAGCGCATCGAGTGGTGCGATGGCTCCGAGGCCGAATACGACCGCTTGTGCCAGCAGATGGTCGCGGCCGGCACCCTCGAGCGCCTCAATCCTGCCAAGCGCCCCAACTCCTACCTCGCCCGCACCGACCCCTCCGACGTGGCGCGGGTCGAAGACCGCACCTACATCTGCTCCGAACGGCCCGAAGACGCCGGCCCGACCAACAACTGGATGGCCCCGGCGCAGATGCGCGCCACCTTGCAACCGCTCTTTGCCGGTTGCATGCGCGGGCGCACGCTGTACGTGATCGCTTTTTCCATGGGGCCGCTGGGCTCGCCGATCTCGCACATCGGCGTCGAGCTTTCCGACAGCCCCTACGTGGTCGTCAACATGCGCCACATGACGCGCATGGGCCGCGCCGTGTACCAGGTGCTGGGCCGCGACGGCGAGTTCGTGCCCTGTGTACACACCGTCGGCGCGCCGCTGCAGCCGGGGCAGGCCGATGCGGTCTGGCCCTGCAACCCGGCCACCAAGTACATCGTGCACTACCCCGAGACGCGCGAAATCTGGTCCTATGGCTCCGGCTACGGCGGCAACGCGCTGCTGGGCAAAAAGTGCTTAGCGCTGCGCATCGCCTCGACCATGGGGCGCGCCGCCGCGCAAGGCAGCGGCAGCAACCCCGGCTGGCTGGCCGAGCACATGCTGATTTTGGGCGTGACCAACCCGCAAGGCAAAAAGTACCACGTCGCCGCCGCCTTCCCCAGTGCCTGCGGCAAAACCAACTTCGCCATGCTGATCCCGCCCAAGGCCTTCGAGGGCTGGCAGGTGAGCACCGTGGGTGACGACATCGCTTGGATCAAGCCCGGCGCCGATGGGCGGCTGTACGCCATCAACCCCGAGGCCGGCTACTTTGGCGTCGCCCCTGGCACCAACACGCTCACCAACCCCAACTGCATGCGCAGCCTCGAGCGCGACGTGATTTTTACCAACGTTGCGCGCACCGACGACGGCGACGTCTGGTGGGAGGGCATGGGCCCAGCCCCGGCGCATGCCATCGACTGGCAGGGGCGCGACTGGACGCCGCAAGGGGCCCAAGCCAGCGGCACCAAGGCGGCGCACCCGAATGCGCGCTTCACCGTGTCGGCCACCAACAACCCGGCGCTCGACGCCGCTTGGGACGACCCGGCCGGGGTGCCGATCGACGCCTTTATCTTTGGCGGCCGGCGCAGCGACACGGTGCCGCTGGTGACGCAGGCGCGCGACTGGAACGAGGGCGTGTACATGGCCGCCACCATGGGCTCCGAAACCACTGCCGCCGCCTTTGGCGCCCAAGGCGTGGTGCGGCGCGACCCCTTTGCCATGCTGCCCTTTTGCGGCTACCACATGGGCGACTACTTCCAGCACTGGATCGACCTCGGGGCCAAGCTGAGCGCCAGCGGCGCCAAGCTGCCGGCGATTTTCTGTGTCAACTGGTTCCGCAAAGGCGCCGACGGAAAGTTCGTCTGGCCCGGCTTTGGCGACAACATGCGCGTGCTGCACTGGATGCTGCAGCGCCTCGAAGGCCAGGCGCAAGGGCAGGAACACGCCTTTGGCACCAGCCCGCGCTACACCGATTTGAACTGGGACGGGCTGGCTTTCAGCGCGCAGCAGTACGAGGCCGTGAGCGCCGTCGATGCACAGCAGTGGCGGCAAGAGCTGGCCAACCACGCCGAGCACTTCGACAAGCTGGCGCAGCGCCTGCCGCCCGAGCTGTGGGCAGTCAAGGAGCGGCTGGAGCAGCGCCTAGAGGCCGAGGCGGTGGCTTAATTTCTTGGGCCCACGAAACCCGCTCAGCCCGCTGCGGCCGATTGCCGATCCTGTTGCATGCGCAATTCAGCCTGCAAGCGGGCGTCGTGTTGTGCCAGCGCCAGGAAGCGGGCGTCGGCGCGGGCCAGAGCGCGACGACGCGCCCACTGGTTCAAGGCCCAGGCAACGCGCTGGCTCATGCGGCCTGTGGTGCCGGACAGCACCAAGCAGCCGACAAACAGCAGCGCCCACAAAGCCATCCACGCCCACAGCAGGAACCCGTCTGCTTCGGTGTTCAGCCACCTTGAGCTGGCCAGCGCCAGCAAGGCCACGCCCGCCGCGAGCCCCAGCACCGCCAGCGGGCGCAACCAAAGGCGCTGTGACACGGTGTGCTGTACAGCAGGGTTTGGTGTTGCTGTGGCGGGCGCCGTTGCCGACAGGCGCGCCGAATCGTTGGTCGATGAAGACATCGTCACACTCCTTTTGCTGCAATGCAGCATAAACAGGCCCCGATATTAGGGTAAACCCTAGATGTCTGCCAAGCCTTTTTGCAAATCCTTACAGCTTGATTCCGATTGGCGGCTCTGGCACGGGAGCGGGCCGTATCCGGGTGGCCCCCGATGGGGGCAGAGGCCTACCTTATGCAAATCCAGCTGTTGAGCGATTTGCACCTCGAGGTCCAGCCCGCCTGGCAAGCCCGCCCGGCCCGTGGTGCCGATGTGTTGGTGCTGGCCGGTGACATCGGTTCTTACCAGCGCGCTCCAGTGTCCCCAGCCGTGCCTGCGGGCGCAGCCGCGGAAACCGTTGCCCATGCGCCGCCCCTGCCGTGTGCGCTGGCGGCTCCGCCCCGGATGCGCGAACCCGATTGGGGGTTGCGCCGCTTCTCACCCTTGCCGCAATACGCCGGCTGGCCCACGCCGGTGCTGTTTTGCCCTGGCAACCACGAATACGATGGGCTCGATTTCGACGCCACCCACGAGGCGCTGCGCGCCTGCTGCGAGCGCCTCGGCATCGTCTGGCTGGAGCGCGAGCAGTGGTTTTACCAGGGCGTGCGCTTTGTCGGCACCACCTTGTGGAGCGACTTTGACGCGCTGGCCGAACTGCCCCCCAGCGGCCGCGGCCTGCCCGCCGACCCGTTGGCGCGGCGCCTCAAACTGCGCGAACGCGCCTACCGCGCCGCCAACCACTACCTGCGCAAAATGCACACGCTGCGCCACGGCCAGGGTTTTGACGCCGCCGCCATGCGCGAGCAGGCGCTGCGCTGTCAAGACTGGCTGCGCGCCGCCTTGGCGCAGCCGCACGCGGGGCCGACGGTGGTGGTGACACACTTTGCCCCCAGCCTGCGCAGCCACGACCCGCGCTATGGCATCAACCCAGGCACCGCTGGTTTTTGCAACACGCTCGACGAGCTGCTGCCGCTGGCCGACCTGTGGCTGCACGGGCACCTGCACTGCGCCCAGGACTACCGGGTGGGGCGCTGCCGGGTGGTGGCCAACCCGCTGGGGTATGCGGAAAAAAACGAACAGGCTGGGTTTTTGCCTGAGCATCTGATCGAGTGCCCCATGCCGCACCCCGTTGCCGACAGAGCTTAGCGCCTGCCGGCGCCCAGTTTGCGCGCCTCGCTTGGCCGGGAGCGGGAATGGGGCAAAATCGGCCGATCAACGGGTCTGGAACGGCCCACGAAAGGAGCCTGAATGCGTGTCGTGGTCCTTGGGGCGGGCATCATCGGTACCTGCAGCGCTTGGCATTTGCTGCAAGCCGGGCACGAGGTCACGCTGGTGGACCGGCAAAGCGATGCCGCGCTGGAAACCAGCTTTGCCAACGCGGCCCAAATCTCGGTCGGCTACAGCGTGCCCTGGGCCCACCCCGATACCCCCTTGAAGGCGCTGGGCTGGATGCTGCAGAACCAAGCGCCGTTGTTGTTGCGGCCGCAGTGGGATCGGGCCCAGTGGTCGTGGCTGTTGCGTTTTTTGCGCCAGTGCACGCACGGCGCCTTTGCCCACAATCTGCGGCAACTGGTGGCGCTGGCGCGCTACAGCCAGCAAGCGCTGCAAGACATTTGCGCGCAAACCGGCATCGAGTACGCGCGCAGCCAGCGCGGCATTGCGCTCTATTGCACCGATGCCGCCAGCCTGCAGGGCGCCGAGCGGGTGAGCGCCATGGTGCGTGCGCTCGGGGTGCCACGGCGCGCGCTCAACCGCGACGAGCTGCTGCAACTCGAGCCGGCGCTGCAGCCCTTTGCCGAGCGCTTGGTGGGTGGCTGCTACACGCCCACCGACGAACACGGCGATGCCCGGGTTTTCACCCAGGCGCTGGCGGGGCGTTGTCAGGGCGCAGGCGCGCAGCTGCTGTACGAGCAGCACATCGAACACCTGGCGCTCGAAGGCGGCGTGCTCAAGCGCGCGGTGCTCAAGCACCAGCACACCGGCGTGACCCGGGTGCTGCAGGCCGACGCCTTTGTGCTGGCTTGTGGCAGCGATTCGGTGGCGCTGGCGCAGCCGCTGGGTTTGAAGTTGCCGGTCTATCCGTGCAAAGGCTACAGCGCCACGCTGGCGCTGCTGCAACCCGAGCGCGCGCCCAACATTAGCCTGATCGACGATGAATGCAAAATCGCCGTCTCGCGCCTCGGGGACCAGTTGCGGGTGGCGGGCACGCTCGAGCTGGCGGGCATGGACCGCGCGCTCGATACGCCGTTGGCGCGGGCCCGCTGCGCCCGTCTGTTGCAGCGCATCGAAACGGTGTTTCCTGGGGTGGCCGACACGCGCTTGCCCGAGGCCGGTGGCCAGCCGCAGTTTTGGTGCGGTCTGCGCCCCACCACCCCCAGCAATGTGCCGCTGATCGGCCCCAGCCGCATCCCGGGGCTGTGGCTCAACGTCGGGCACGGCACCCTGGGCTGGACGCTCGGCCCCGGCTCGGGCCGCGCGCTGGCGCTGCGCATGAGCGGCCAAAATCCAAACATAAATTTTTCGTTTTTAGGGCTTGATTGACGCCTTGGGGTGGCGCACAATGAAAAGATTTGCCGGATAGCTTAAAATAAACGTTCAAGGAGTGACAGGGTGGCCAAACGGTTTTTAATCGTGGATGACAGTCGCGTCTCGCGCATGATCATCAAAAGCAAAGTGGCCTCACTTGGTGTGGACTGGGAGCTGCAGGAGGCCGTTTCGGGTGACGCCGCACTGGAGCAGGCGCTACACTGGCAGCCCGATTTCGTCACCATGGATGTAAACATGCCTGGCCTGAGTGGTTTTGACGCTGCACAGCGACTGCGCGAGCTCTATCCCCAAGTGGCCGTGGTCTTGCTCACAGCCAATGTCCAAGAAAGCAGCCGCGAACGCGCCAATCTGCTGGGGGTGCATTTTGTCTCCAAGCCGGTGACCGAAGCCGCTATAGAGCAGGTGGTGCGGCATTTTCAGGCGGCGGCATGAAGCTGAGCGAACTTGAACACGATGCCTTGGTCGAGGTCTTCAACCTCGGTGTCGGGCAAGCGGCCAGTGCCCTGAGCCAACTGGCCGGTGAGCCGGTGCTGTTGACGGTGCCCAAAGTCGAGCTGTTAAGCAAGCAGGCCGTGCTGGACCAGTTCAGCTCCGACCCGGGTGCACGCATCAGCGCTGTGCGCCAAACCTTCGAAGGCGAGCTGTGCACCGAGGCCCTGCTCATGTTCCCGGCTGCGCAGAGCTTGCGCCTGGTGCAGATCATGGTCGGCGAAAACCTGCCGCTCGAAGACTTGGGCGAAATGGAGCAGGAGGCGTTGGCCGAAATCGGCAACATCTTGCTCAACTCGGTGCTGGCCAGTGTGTCGGACCAGCTTGAGCTGGCGCTCGAGGGCTCCTTGCCCGAGGTGGAGCTGGGGGTGGTTTCTGACGTCTTGCTGACCGAGCACGACCACAGCCGGCCGTTGCTGAGCCTGCAGGTACGCTTCGAGATCGCTTCCAGGCGCATCGAGGGTTACCTGGTGTTTGTGCTCGACGTCTGCTCTGCTGCGTTGCTCGAGCGGAAATTGGCTGCGCTGATCAAGCGCTTGCAGTGCGAATGATGAGCAAGATTGCCGCGCCTTCCACATTGGGCTTCGAGTGGGTTTTGGGCAACGTTCAGCTCGGCGTGCTGGTGCTGGACACTGCGCTCCAGGTGCGTTTTGCCAATCCTTGGCTCCTGCGACGGGCACGCTTGCCAGCGAACCAGGTTGTAGGGCGCGAGCTGTACGAAGTCTTTCCGGGCTTGCGTGGCAGCCACTTCGCGTCGCGCCTGCAGCACTGCCTTAACACAGGTTTTCCGGTCTTGCTCTCGGAATCCTTGAATCCAGCCGAGCTGCCTCTGTATGCCACCACAGGCCCAGCGACGCCCGAAAAGCGGCTCAAGCAATCCATCCAGATCATGCCCATGCCCGCCGAAGTGGCGCAGGCGGCGGGCGAGCGCCTGGTTTTAATCCAGGTCAGCGACGTGACGCCGGCGGTGGCGCGCGAACGCCTGCTCAAGCAGCAGGCTGAGCGCATGCACGCCATGGCGCACCTCGATGCGCTCACCGACATCGGCAATCGGCGCCATTTCGACCTCATGTACGCCCGTGAGTGGCGCCAAGCGCTGCGTGCGCGCAGGCCGCTGTCATTGGTGTTGTTCGACGTCGATCACTTCAAAAGCTACAACGACCATTACGGCCATGTGCAGGGCGATGCTTGTCTCAAGGCTGTGGCGGGCGTGATCGAGTCCTTGGCCATCCGACCGCTCGACGTGGTGTGCCGCTACGGTGGCGAAGAAATCGCCATGCTGCTGCCGGAAACCGATTTGTACGGAGCGCTGCAGCAGGCGCAACTGGCCCTAGACAGGGTGCGCGAGCGCGCCTTGGAGCATGCAGGCTGCGAGCGCGGTGTGCTCACTTTGAGCGCAGGCGTGGCGTGCGAATTGCCTGAGCCCGGCCAAGCTGCAGACACCTTGTTGCTCATGGCCGACCGGGCGCTGTACCAAGCCAAAAGGCAGGGGCGCGACCGGGTATGTACTTTGCAACTGGCTGACATCCTCCAAGCCTGATGCGGTGCAGCCAAGCTCTGCGTTAAACAATGCATGTACCCACTCCTGACACCGTGCGCGCCGCGCTGGGGCGTTTTGCCACCGGCGTGACGATCGTTACCACCCGCTCCAGCACCGGCCAACCGCTGGGGCTGACGGTGAACTCCTTCAACTCGGTGTCGCTGCAGCCGCCGCTGGTGCTCTGGAGCTTGGGGCTGCGCTCTGGTGCCCTGCCGGTGTTTATGCAGGCCCAGCACTACGCCATCCATGTGCTGAGCGCGCAGCAGCGCGATTTGGCGTTGCGTTTCGCGGCGCAGGGGGTGGATCGTTGGCAGGGGGTGGAGTTTGCGGAAGGCTTGGGTGGCGTGCCCTTGCTGCCCGGGGTGGTGGCCAGCTTTGAATGCCGCAGCCGCAGCCGCTACGAAGAGGGCGACCACGTGATTTTTGTGGGCGAAGTCGAGCGCTGTCAGCACCGCCTCGAGGTGCGCCCCCTGCTCTACCACGGCGGGCGGTTTTACACCGAGCACCCGCTGTAGCGCGCCACCCGGGCGGCGGCCATGGCCACGGCGGCGCTGGCGAGCAAAAAAAAGCCAGCTCGAGGCTGGCTGGGTGCTTGCGCTGCAGGGTGCTCTTGGTGGCGCCTTGGTGCGAACCGGCTGATGCGCCGGAATGGAAGTCCAAGCTTCGAATTGTGATGGGTACGACGCGTCTCTTCTGCCCTTTGTTGCCCGCAGATTTGGTTGCTGCGGGCAACGAACCAATTGATTTTATGCGTGCGCACCACGATTGTGCATAGGGACTTACCCGGGGCGGGCGTCCACATCAGGGTCGTCGTCGCGCAGCGCAAACTCGCCACGCAACCAGGCTTGACGAATCGCCTCGGCCTCGGCCCAGCGCCGCTGCGGCACCATGACGCGCGCCGGAATCGCCTGCGCCAGCAGGGAGTAAGTCTGCGCCATCTGGTCGTCGGCCACTAGGGTGGGCACGCCGCAGGCTTGCAGCCGGCCTTGCAGCAGCCACGCCTCGGTGGCCACGGCAAAGGTGGTGAGCGTTTGCCAGTCGCCTTGTTCGGGGTCGTAGGGGCTGTTGTCGGGCATGGGGCGCTGCTGGGGTTAGAGTGGATTGTGCGCTAGCATGGAGGCCATGATATCCGCCCCCCCAAGCGATGCCTTCGACTACCTGATCGTGGGCGGCGGCTCGGCCGGCTGCGTGCTGGCCGCGCGCCTGAGCGAAGACCCGGGAGTGACTGTGGCGCTGCTGGAGGCCGGCGGCGAGGGCCGCGACCTGGCCATCCGCCTGCCCGCCGGGGTGGTGGCGCTGCTGCCTGCACGCCCCTGCAAATACAACAACTGGGCGTTCGAGACCGTGCCCCAGCCAGGCTTGCTCGGGCGCTGTGGCTACCAGCCGCGCGGCAAGGCGCTCGGCGGTTCGTCGGCCATCAACGCCATGCTGTATGCACGCGGCCACCGCAGCGACTACGACGACTGGGCCGCCGCCGGGGCAGCGGGCTGGTCGCACGCCGAGGTGCTGCCCTTTTTCATGCGCAGCGAGCACAACCAGCGCGGCCCCAACGGCTGGCGCGGCGTCGGCGGACCGCTGCATGTGGCCGATCAGGTCAGCCCACGGCCGATCACGCACGCATTTGTCGAGGCCTGCGCGCAGCACGGCATTGCGCCCAACCCGGACTACAACGGCGAGCGGCAGGATGGGGCTTTCTTGTTTCAGGTCACGCAGTTTCACGACGCGGTCCGGCGCGGCCAGCGCTGCTCGGCGGCGGCGGCCTTTGTGCACCCGGTGCTGCAGCGCCCCAACCTGACGCTGCTCACCCGCACCCACGCCACCCGCGTGCTGTTCGAGGGCCGGCGCGCCGTGGGGGTGCAGGCGCGTCAACGCGGCCGCAGTCTGAGCCTGCGCGCGCGGCGCGAGGTGGTGTTGTGTGCCGGCGCCTTGCAAACGCCGCAGTTGCTGCTGCTCTCGGGCGTTGGGCCGGCGGAGGAATTGCAGCGGCACGGCATCCCGCTGCTGCACCGCCTGCCCGGGGTCGGGCAGAACCTGCAAGACCACCTAGACCTGACGCTCTCGTACCGCAGCGACCGCACCGATCTGTTTGGCATCGGCCTAGGGGCCGCTTGGCAGCACTTGACGGCTTGGCGGCAGTGGCGCCGCGACGGCAGCGGGCCGCTGAGTTCGCCCAGCGCCGAGGGCGGTGCCTTCTGGCGCTCACAGCCCGAGCTGGACCGCCCCGATCTGCAGCTGCACTTTTGCGTCGGCATCGTGGACGATCACGCGCGCAAGCTGCACTGGGGCTACGGCTTTAGCTGCCACGTCTGCGTGCTGCGGCCCCATTCGCGCGGCCGGGTGGGCCTGCACAGCGCCGACCCGCTGGCCGCGCCGCTGATCGACCCGGCCTACCTGTCCGATGCGCGCGATCTGCAACTGCTGGTGCAAGGCGCGCAACAGATGCGCGAGATTTTGCTGCGCAGCCCCTTGCAGCCGTGGCGCGGTACGCCGCTGTTCGACGAGCAGTTGCAGGGCCAAGCGGCGTGGGAGCAGCTGGTGCGCAGCCGCGCCGACACCATCTACCACCCGGTGGGCACCTGCCGCATGGGGGCCGACGAGGGCGCGGTGGTGGATGTGCAGCTGCGCGTGCACGGCCTGGCGGGGCTGCGTGTGGCCGATGCCTCGATCATGCCCACGCTCGTCGGCGGAAACACCAACGCGCCCTCGATCATGATCGGCGAGCGCGCGGCGGCGTGGCTGCGGGCAGCAAGCTAAGCCGCGCTCAACCGCGCCAGAAAAACAGCGCGCTCATCACCAGCCCGGTGCACACCACCACTGCGCGCACGGTGCGCATAGACAAGCGCCGGGCGTGGCGCGCCCCCACATAGCCGCCCAAGGTGGCGGTGGCCATCATCAGCAGCGCCGGGCCCCAAGCGATCACGCCGGCCAGCACGAAGGTGAGCACCGACAGCAGCGACAGCACCAGCGAGTTGAGGTTTTTGAGCGCGTTGGCGCTGTGCAGGTTTTTTTCGCCGCTGGCGCTGTAGAGCGCCATGAGCAAGATGCCCAGCCCGCCGTTGAAATAGCCGCCGTAGGTGGCCACCGCCAGCAGCCCGGGGTTGCGCCAGCGCGGCTCTGCACTGGCCGACGCCGCAACTAGGTGGCGCGCCAACCAGGGGCCAAGCAGAAACAGCGCGGTGGCAAAGAGCAGCAACCACGGGATCAGGCCGCGAAACACCTCGGCCGGGGTGACCAGCAGCAGCAGCGCCCCCAACACGCCGCCGGCGGCCGAGAGCAGGGTTTCGCGCAGCAGCCGCCGGCGCGGCAGTTGCGCCAGCTCGGCCCTGAAGCCCAGCGTGCTGCCCAAATAGCCCGGGCTCACGGCCAGGGCGCTGGTGGCGTTGGCCACGATCGGCGGCAGCCCGGCCACCAGCAGCGCCGGCAGGGTCAAAAAACTGCCGCCGCCGGCGATGGCGTTGAGCGCGCCAGCGGCAAAACCGGCGCCGGCGAGCAACAGGGCGATGCTGAGGGTGTCCATGGGTTGATTGTGCCTAGCGCTGCCTGCGAGCTCAGCCTCTCAGCCAAAGCGGCCTAGGCGAGGGCCGCTGGCTGGTGATGCGGATTGTGGCAGGGGCGGTGCTGGGGCGGTGAGTGCGGTTTAAGGCAGCGGCTCGACCGCGACCGGTACCCGCGCGGCCAGCGCGCACATCAGCTCGTAGCCCAAGGTGCCGGCGGCGTGCGCCACCTCGTCGATCGGCAGCAGCGCGCCGCAGCGGCTGCGGCCCCAGAGCGTGACTTCATCGCCCGCGTGGCACGGTCCCAGCTGCGCCTCGACCGGGCCCAGATCGACCGCCAGCATGTCCATGCTCACGCGCCCGACCAAGCGCGTGCGCACGCCGCGCACCAGCACCGGGCCGCCGTGGGCGTTGTGGCCGGGCGCATGGCGCGGGTAGCCGTCGGCGTAGCCGCAGGCCACGATGCCGATGCGCATGGCGCCGGGGGCGGTGTAGGTGGAGCCGTAGCCGACGGTTTCGCCGGCGGCCAGCTCTTGCACCGCGATCAGCTGGCTGGCCAGCGTCATGGCGGGTTCAAGCGCCCAGTGCGCGGCGCTGTGGGTGGGGAAGTCGGGCGAGCTGCCATAGAGCGCGATGCCGGGCCGGGTCCAGTCGGCGGCCAGCGGCTGTGCCTCGGGGCCGCTGCCCAGCCGCAGTGCCAGCCCGTGGCGCAGCAGGGCGGCGCTGTTGCACAGGCTGCGCTCGCCGGGCAGGTCGTGGCTGGCGCGCACAAAGGCCTCGAGCTGGTGCTGCACGCCCATCTGGCCGGCGCGCTGGCCGTCGGCGTCGCTGAAGTGCGTCATCAGACTGATTTCTTCGACCTGGGGCAGGTGGCTCAGGCGCGTGTAGGCGGCGCGAAAGGCCTCGGGGCGCAGGCCGAGCCGGTTCATGCCCGAGTTCATTTTTAGGAACACGCGCTGCGGTGTTTCGCACTTGTGCGCCGCCAGCCAGTCGATCTGCTCGCTGCGGTGCACCACGTGCCACAGCTGCAGCCGCGAGCAGGTTTCGAGGTCGCGGGGCTCAAAGGCGCCCTCGAGCAACAAAATGGGGCCGCGCCAGCCGAGGGCGCGCAGCCGCTCGGCCTCGCCCAGGTCCAGCAGCGCCAAGCCGTCGGCGGCGCGCAGCGCGTCAAACACGCGCTCGATGCCGTGGCCGTAGGCGTTGGCCTTGAGCACCGCCCACACCCGGGCCGAGCCACCGGCGCGGCGGCAGCGTTGTAGGTTGTGCTGCAGCGCAGGCAGGTGGATGGTGGCGAGGATGGGGCGCGGCATGGTGGGGCTGCAATCAGGCCATAGAGGCTTCGGAGGCCTCGGTGGTTTCGGCGGCGGCGCTGAGGGCCTCGTCGAGCGCCTCGACCCAATGCCGCACCGGCGTCTGGGTGCCGCTTTGCAGGTGCGTGATGCAGCCGATGTTGGCCGACACGATCTGGTCGGCCCCCAGCTCGCCCAAGTGCCCGAGCTTGCGCTCGCGCAACTGGCCCGACAAAGCGGCTTGCAGCACCGAATAGGTGCCGGCTGAGCCGCAGCACAGGTGCGCCTCGGTGCGCGCCGTGTGCACCTCAAAGCCGAGTGCGCGCAAGCCCTGCTCGACGCCGCCGCGCAGTTGCTGCCCGTGCTGCAGGGTGCAGGGCGGGTGGTAGGCCAGCTTGGGGCGTGGCCGGGCCGCGGCGTGGGCCAGTTTGCGTTGCAGCGCCGGCACCAGATCGGGCAGCAGTTCGCTCAGGTCGCGCGCCAGGGCGCTCACCCGCTGCGCCTTGGCGGCGTAGGCCGGGTCGTGGCGCAGTTGGTGGCCGTAGTCTTTAAGCAGCACGCCGCAGCCCGAGGCGTTGCTGACGATGGCCTCCACCGGTTGCGTGCTGTCGGGGCGCACGTAGGGCCACCAGGCGTCGATGTTGGCGCGCATGTGGACCAAGGCACCGCTGTGGTCATCTAGGTGCAGCCGCAGCGCGCCGCAGCAGCCGCCTGCGGGCAGGCGCAGCACCTGCACCCCGGCGGCGTCGAGGACGCGCGCGCTGGCGTGGTTGATGCTGGGCAGCATGGCCGGCTGCACGCAGCCTTCGGGCAGCAGCACGCGGCGCGGATGCGCCCGCTGTGGCCACGCACCTGCGGGCAGGCGCTGCGGCACCTTGGCGCGCAGCGCCGCCGGCAACAGGGGGCGCATGGCTTGGCCTAGGCGCATGGCCGGGGCAAACCAGCGCGACGTCAGCCCCTCTTTGAGCAGCCAGCGCAGAGCGCGCTGGGGGCTGCTGCGCGGCACCTGCGCGGCCACCACCTTGCGCCCGACGTCGAGCAGCTTACCGTATTCGACCCCGCTCGGGCAGGTGCTTTCGCAGTTGCGGCAGGTCAGGCAGCGGTCTAGGTGCTGCTGCGTGCGCTCGGTTGGGGTTTCGCCTTCGAGCACCTGCTTGATGAGGTAGATGCGGCCGCGTGGGCCGTCGAGCTCGTCGCCCAGCAGCTGGTAGGTGGGGCAGGTGGCGGTGCAAAAGCCGCAGTGCACGCATTTGCGCAAGATCTCCTGCGCCGTCAGACCGTCGGGGGTGCCCTGGTAGGGCGGGGCGAGTTGGGTTTGCATCGCGGGCGGGGCGGGCTAAAAGAGGGATGAACAGAGATGAACAGGCGCTATCGGCGCTCAAGGGGCGAACAAGGGGGTGGTTACAAACCCCAGCCCCACCGGCCGGGGTTGAGCAGGCCGTCCGGGTCGAATTCGGCCTTGAGGCGCTGGTGGATGGCTTGCAAGGCCGGGGCCGGGGGGGTGAGGCGCATGGCCGCCTGTGTGGCAGTGGCATTGTGGTCGGCGTCAGCCACCGCTGCGCTTTGTGGGCTGCGCCACAGGGTGGCGTGGCCACCTTGGGCCTGTGCCCAGGCGCGCAAGGGGGCGGCCTGGTTCAGCGGGGCCCAGACCCAGCGCAGCCCGCCGTGCCACTCGATCAGGGTTGGCCAAGGGGCATCCAGTGTGGCGCTGGTGGGGGCCACGCTCAGGCGCCACAGGGCGGCGTCGGGCGCGGGGGGTTGGGTGAAAAAAGGCAAAGTCTGCTCGCGGCAGGCCTGCCAGTCGGCGGCGCAGGCGGTGGCGTCGAGCCGCTCACCGCGGGCCGCGGTCAGCATCTGTGGACAGGCCGCGGCCACCGCGGCTGCGGCGCCGCGCAGGCGCACGTAGAGGTGTTCGGGGGCGTGTGCGGCGCTGAGGTCGCGCACCCAGCAGCTGGCGTTGAGCGGCAGCGGCAGGGCGCGCCAGCGCGCCAGTTGCTCGAGCGCCGCCGCCTGGGGCAGATCGAAGCGCAAGGTGGCCTCGGCCGGTGGCAGCGGCAGCACCTTAAGCGAGGCCTGGGCCAGCACCCCCAAGCTGCCCCAGCTGCCCGCGAGCACGCGGCTGAGGTCGTAGCCGGCCACGTTTTTCATGACCTGACCGCCAAACTCGAGGTATTGGCCGCGCCCGTTGAGCACATGCACCCCGAGCACGAAGTCGCGCAGAGCCCCGGCGCTGGCGCGCGCCGGGCCGCTCAAACCAGCCGCCACGGCACCGCCGAGCGTGGCCCCAGGGTCGAAATGCGGCGGCTCGAAAGCCAGATGCTGGCCCTGCGTGGCCAACAGCGCTTCGATCTCGGCCAGCGGCGTGCCGGCGCGCGCCGTAACCACCAGCTCCGAGGGTTCGTAGGCCACGATGCCACGGTGCGCGCCGGTGTGCAGCGCGAGCGCATCGGGCGCCGGGGGCGGGCACAAAAAAGCCTTGCTGCCGCCGCCGACGGGATGCACAGGTCGGCCATCTAGGCGCGCCGCCTGCAGGATTTCAATCCAACTTTGGAGCGCGGGGGCCAAGGCGCTGGCAGCGGTCTCTGGAGGGGCTTGCATGGGCGCAATGGTAACGAGCTGAAAGGCTGGTGGCGTGATTTTTTTTAACGCCCGGCATCAGTCCCAGTACAGCGGTGCGGGCTGGCCGGGGGTGTCGACGCGGCGCGCAAACACCGCCCCCGATTGGGGATAGCGCTCAAGCTCGGCGGCACCGCGGCCCGAACGCATGGAGGTTACAAACAGGGTGCAACCGTCTTCTCCACCCAGGCACACGCCGGTGGGATACAGGGCCGGCACGTGCAGGTCGAGCACGGTGCGCCCGTTGCCGTCTAGGCGCCGCACCCGGCCGGAAGCGATTAGGGTCACCCAATGGTGGCCGGTTTGATCGAGGGTGCCGCTGCGGGGCAGGCCCTCGAAGGGCGCGGCATTGGGGCTGGGCGGGGCGCTTGATGCGTCCGGTGGCATCGCAAAGCGCGTCAGCGGCATCGGGGCGCTGAGTTCGGGCGGCCAGCGGCCGGGCTGCGACAACGCCGCTTGCACCACTTCACCGCGGCGGGGGTTGCACCAGGTCACGCTGCGGCCATCTGGGGCCCAGCACAAGCCGAGGCCGTCGCCCACTTGGTGCCGAATCGGCTCCAACGGCGGCGGATTGGAGCTGCGCGCGCGCAGGCAGTACAGGGTGCTGGAGTGCGCCGCGCGATGGGTGGCGTCGCGGGTTTGCGCCACCAGCCACAGGCGGCCCCAGGGGTCGCAGGTGCCAGCGCGCCACAAGGCCTCGGCACCGACCGAAGGCAGCACAGCCAGCAAAGTGGGGATGTCGAGCCAAGAGTGGGCGTGGTAGACGCCATCGGCCAGCAGCAGCAGAAAGCCGCCACTGCGGCAAGGCGTCAGCCCAGTGATCGGGCTCGCAAACCCCCAGTGCTCTGTACGGCCGCTGGGCACGTGCAGCCGCCAGGCGCGCTTGAGCGGCGGGTCGATCCAATACAGGCGCTCCTCGCGGGCGCTCCAGAAAGGCGCTTCGCCCGCGGCGCACAGCACATCGCTCACCACTTGCCAGTCGGTGCCGCTGGTGTCGGCCATGCTTTGCATCCTTTCCCTTGTTTGAGCTACGGGCTACACTAGCCCCATGTTGTGGGTCAAAGCCTTTCATATTATCTTCGTAGCCAGTTGGTTTGCGGGCCTTTTTTATTTGCCGCGCATTTTTGTCAACTTGGCGCTCGTTGAGCCCGACAGCGTGGCCGAGCGCGATCGCCTGCTGCTGATGGCGCGCAAGCTGCTGCGCTTCATGACACTGCTGGCGCTGCCGGCCTTGGGGTTGGGGCTGTGGTTGTGGGTCGGGTATGGCATAGGTTGGGGTCCGGGCAACGGTTGGATGCACGCCAAATTGCTGGTGGTGGTCGTGCTGTTGGCCTACCATGGCTATTGTGCCCAGCTGCTGC
Organism: Serpentinimonas maccroryi; assembly: GCF_000828915.1. NCBI lineage: Bacteria > Pseudomonadati > Pseudomonadota > Betaproteobacteria > Burkholderiales > Comamonadaceae > Serpentinimonas > Serpentinimonas maccroryi. Next base: position 2,323,391 of record NZ_AP014569.1, on the reverse strand, counting down.
GCGATTTCGAGGCGGGCCGCAACCGCCGCAGCCACGTCTGGTACCGCTGGTTCAACGAAGCGCCGGTGCTGTTGCTGGTGGCGGGCGTGTTGCTGGTGGTGCTCAAGCCTTTTTGAAGCCGGTGGCACAAGCGCCTGCTGCTTTGGTTTGCCCAACGGCCTGACCCAACGCGCCCGATGAACACCCTCGGCTCCCTGTCGTCGGCCTCTAGGCCCTACCCGTTGGCGCTGGTGTTGGTGCTGCTGTACGCGGCGCTGGTGGTTTACGCCAGCCTCTACCCATTCAGTGGCTGGCGCTACCAGGGGGTGGCGCTGTGGGCGTTTTTGTTTGCCCCTTGGCCGGCCCACTGGACGAGTTTTGATGTGGCTGCCAACCTGCTGGCCTACGTGCCGCTGGGGCTTTTGCTGACCCTGGCCGTTGCGCGCAGCGGCAGCGCGCGCCTGGCGGCCAGCGTGGGCTTGCTGCTGCCGTGCCTGTTGTCGCTGGCACTCGAGAGTGCCCAAGGGCTGCTGGTGCAGCACCGGGTGCCTTCGCAAGTGGATTGGATCCTGAACACGGTGGGTGCGGCCTTGGGGGTGGGGCTGGCGCTGTGGCTGTTGCGTTCGCGCTGGCCGGCGCGCTGGAACGCCTTTCGCCAGACCGGACTGATGCCGCAGAACCACGGTGCGCCGGCGCTGTTGGCGCTGTGGCCGCTGGCCTTGGTCTACCCGACTTCGGTGCCCTTTGGTCTGGGTCAGGTCTGGTACCGGCTCGAGGGCACGCTTTACGCGTGGGCCGAGGGCAGTTTTTTGCAACCTTGGCTGCCTGTGCCTTTGCCCGAGCCGCCCCTGAGCCCGCTCACCGAGGCGATTGTGGTGGCCTTGTGCGTCTGGGCGCCGCTGCTGCTGGGCTATGCGGTGCTGCGCCGGGTTGGGCAGCGTTTGCTGTTTATGCTGCTGGCGCTGGCGCTGGTGCTGGGGGCGTTGTTGCTGTCTGCCAGCCTGACGTGGGGGCCAGCGCACGCCTGGGCCTGGCTCACGCCGTCGGCGTCTTTGGGGTTGAGTTTTGCTGTGGCGCTGGCGTTTTTGAGCCTGGCTTTGGGACACCGGGCTGCGGCCGTTTTGTCGCTGCTGGCCTGGGTGTTGGCGCTGACCTTGCTCAACCGCGCGCCCGCTGAGCCGTATTTCGCCCAGTCGCTGCAGCTGTGGGAGTGGGGCCGCTTCATCCAGTTGCACGGCCTGACGCAGTGGCTGGGGGCGCTGTGGCCCTTTGCGGCGCTGTGGGTGGGCTTGCGGCTGGCCTTGCGGGCCGCGCCAAGGCAGGTCTACAATCGCCGCGCATGAACCCCGCCACACCCGCGCCAAGCTATTATGAGCGCCATATTTTCTTTTGCCTCAACCAGCGCGACAACGGCCAAGCCTGCTGCGCCGCGCTCGGCGCCCAGCAAGCCTTTGACCACTGCAAGGCGCGCGTCAAGGCCTTGGGCCTAGACGGCCCGGGCCGGGTGCGGGTCAACAAGGCCGGTTGCCTAGACCGCTGCGCCGGCGGGCCGGTGGCGGTGGTCTATCCGCAAGGCACGTGGTACACCTACCTAGACCGCGCCGATCTGGATGAGATCATCGACTCGCATCTGTGCGACGGCGTGCCGGTGCAGCGCCTGTTGCTCGATCCCGAGGTCGGGCGCTGAGAGGTTGAGCCCCGCAGCCAGCATGAACGCGCACACCCAAACCCGTCTGCTCCCGGGCCCGCAAGGGGCGCTGGAGGTGGCGATCGACGAGCCGGCGCAGCCCCGTTCCGGTGGCGGACTCGCGCTGATCGCGCACCCACACCCGCTGTTTGGCGGCACGCTGCACAACAAAGTGGTGCAGACGCTGGCGCGGGCGCACGTGCAGCAGGGCTGGCGGGTGTTGCGCTTCAATTTTCGCGGTGTTGGGGCCAGCGCCGGTGTCCACGACCACGGCGTGGGCGAGACCGACGACCTGCTGGCGCTGCTGCAACTCGAGGCCGCGCACGGGCCGCTGGCGTTGGCCGGCTTTTCTTTTGGCGCCTACGTGGTGCTGCGCGCGCTCGAGCGCTTGCCGGCGCAGCGCTTGCCGCAATCGGTGCTGCTGGTGGGGGCGGCGGCCAGCCGCTTCGAGCTGCCCGTGCTGGCGGCTGAACTTCACGAGCGCACGGCGCTCATACACGGCGAGACCGATGACACGGTGCCCTTGGCCGCCGTGCTCGACTGGGCGCGGCCGCAAAGCCTGCCGGTCACCGTGGTGCCCGGGGTCGAGCATTTTTTTCACGGCCGCCTCGGCTTGCTCAAAGCGCTGACGCTGCGGCATTTGCGCGCCTGCGAGCCAGCTTTCTGATAAGCCATGTGGCCGATAGCGGCCACGACGGCGCTCCTCGCGCCTCTAGGCCGATCACAACCGAACCGACTATTTGCCCACCGCCTCACCATGACGCTGCCCTTACTGAATCGCGTGTTCCTTTACGTTCTGCTGTGCGTGGGCTGGCTGCTGGGCGCGGCCAGCCCGGCTTGGGCCAGCAGCCCGCAGCCGCCCGAAATCGCGGCGCGCGCGTTTGTGTTGCTCGACGCCACCAGCGGCCAGGTATTGGCCGAGCGGGAAGCCGACCGCGAGGTCGAGCCGGCCTCGCTGACCAAGCTGATGAGCGCCTATCTGGTGTTCGAGGCGCTGCGCGCCGGCCGCATCGAGCGCACGCAAACGCTCACCGTGAGCGAGCGCGCCTGGCGCATGCCGGGCTCGCGCCTGTTTGCGCCCCAAGGCGCGCAAGTGCCCGTCGAAGCCTTGCTCAAGGGCATGATCGTGCTCTCGGCCAACGACGCCACCGTCGCCTTGGCCGAGGGCGTGGCGGGTTCGGTGGAGCGCTTTGTCGAGCGCATGAACCAGCAGGCGCAGGCGCTGGGCCTGACGCGCACGCGCTTTGTCAACCCCGAGGGCATGAGCGCCCCCGGCCACCGCAGCACGGCGCGCGACCTGGCGCAGCTGGCGGCGCGCCTGAGCCGCGACTTCCCCGAGTTCATGCCCTACTTTGCCATCCAGCGCTACCACTACCCCGGCGCGCCGGCGGTCAACGTCAACAACCGCAACCTGCTGCTGCTGCGCGACCCCACCGTCGATGGCATGAAAACTGGCCACACCGAGGCCGCGGGTTACGGCATCGTGGCCAGCGCGCAGCGCCCCTTTGCCGCGCTCGGCCCCGGGGATGCCGGGCAGCGCCGGCTGATCGCCGTGGTGCTGGGGGCCAACAGCGAAAACGCCCGCGCCGCGCAGAGCCAGACCCTGCTCAACTGGGGCTACGCGGCCTTTGAGGCGGTGCGCCTGTTTGCGCCCGGCCAAGTGGTGTCGCAGCCGCCGGTGTGGCAGGGCCGCGCTTCCACGGTGCCGCTCGGTCGCCCTGAGGGCGTGGTGGTCACGGTGCCGGCCGGGCAAGCGGCGGGTTTGCGCACCGAGCTGCTGCGGCCCGAGCCGCTGCTGGCGCCGCTGCTCAAAGACCAGCCGCTGGGCACGCTGCGGGTGCGCAACGCCCGTGGCGACGTGGTGGCCGAAGTGCCGCTGTTCGTGCTCGAGGCGGTGCCGCAAGCCGGCCTGCTGGGGCGCTTCTGGGGCGCGCTGCGGCTCTGGATCCAGTAGCCGAGCGTGTCAGTAGCCGAGCAACGCGCTCGGGTACGCGCTGGTCAAGCGCCGCGTTTCGTGCCAGACTGGGGCCGTACACGTGGCAGCGCTGAAGGCGGGGTCGAGCCTTGGCGGCTGGGCGCGTGTGGTGCCCACAACCCCAAGGAGCAAGCATGACTGCCATGATGAAAGCCGCCATCTTCGTCGAACCCGGCCGCATCGAGCTGGCCGACAAACCCATCCCCGCGGTGGGGCCCAACGATGCCTTGGTGCGCATCACCACCACCACCATCTGCGGCACCGACGTGCACATCCTCAAAGGCGAGTACCCGGTCGCCAAGGGGCTCACGGTGGGTCACGAGCCGGTGGGCGTGATCGAAAAACTCGGTTCGGCCGTGATCGGCTACCAAGAGGGCCAGCGCGTGATCGCCGGCGCCATCTGCCCCAACTTCAACTCCTACGCCGCCCAGGACGGGGCGCCGTCGCAAGACGGCAGCTACTTGGTGCCGTCGGGGCGCTGCGGCTGTCACGGCTACAAGGCCACCGCCGGCTGGCGCTTTGGCAACATGATCGACGGCACCCAAGCCGAGTACGTGCTGGTGCCCGACGCCCAAGCCAACCTGGCCCCGGTGCCCGAGGGCCTGAGCGACGAGCAGGTGCTGATGTGCCCCGACATCATGTCCACCGGCTTCAAGGGGGCCGAGAACGCCAACATCAAAATCGGCGACACCGTGGTCGTGTTCGCCCAAGGCCCCATCGGCCTGTGCGCCACCGCCGGGGCGCGTTTATTAGGGGCGAGTACCATCATCGGCGTCGATGGCAACGACCACCGGCTGGCGATCGCGCGCCAGCTGGGGGCCGACATCACGCTCAACTTCAAGCAGTGCGACGTGGTGGCCGAGGTCATGCGCCTCACTGGCGGCAAGGGTGCCGACTCATCCATCGAGGCGCTGGGCCTGCAATCGACCTTCGAGGCCGCGCTGCGCGTGCTCAAACCCGGCGGCACGCTGTCGAGCTTGGGGGTGTACTCCGAAGACCTGAAGATTCCGCTCTCGGCCTTTGCCGCTGGGCTGGGGGACCACCGCATCGTCACCGCGCTGTGCCCGGGCGGCAAGGAGCGCATGCGCCGGCTGATGAACGTGGTCGCCAGCGGCCGCCTCGATCTGGGCCTGCTGGTGACGCACCACTACCGGCTCGACGACATCGTCGCCGCCTACGACTTGTTTGCCAACCAGCGCGACGGCGTGCTCAAGGTGGCGATCAAACCCTGAGAGGCTGCGCAGAGCGGGCCGCTTTTGATGCGCTGCAACAACGGTCGCGGATTTTCGTTATAGTGCGGCACGGAACTTGGGGCGGCTGCGCGGCCTCCTAGGTTGTGCTCATTATTTTGAAAGCTCTGCGTGAAACTACTGCTTTGGGTCGTGACCCTTCTCGTTCTGGCTCTCTGGACCGGCACCATCTGGGTCTTAACCGGCTTGGCCGACTGGCTGGCGGCGCAGGTCGCCACCGGCGAGGCCGCCAACTTGGCCGACATCATCGCGCAGTGGCCGGTGCCGCCCGAGTTGGCGCCGTGGATCGGCGAAGCGTTTTTGCTGCCGCTGCGCGACCTGTTCGCTTGGACCGTGGGGGTGCTGGAGTCGCTGCTGCCCTTCCTGCCGGGCTTGGTGGGGATTTTGTCGGTGATTTTGTGGATCGTCTGGTTCATCGTCACCGGCCTGATCGTGGTGCTGGCTTTGCTGGGCCACTGGGCGCTGAGCAAGGCACAGCGCTTGCGCACCAACTTGCGCACCACCTGAAGTTGCCCGCTCCGCCCGCATACCTGCCCGCGTTTGGCGCCAAACCCCGCTTTTCGCCTTTAGCCACGCTGCTGCCCGCATGAACCACGGCCCCGAAAACTGCCCGCGCACTTGGGCGCAGCGTTGTCGTGCTTGGGCCGAAGGCTTGGGGGCGGGGGGGCTGGGCGCTGCGGCATCGGGCCCGGCAGAGGCGCCGGGCGCACCAGCTGCAGTGGGTGCTGAAGCTTCTGCGCGGGGCGCGCCGGGCATCAGCATCGCTGAGTTGGTCGATCTGCACGGCCATGGCGGCTCGCGGCCCTTGTTGCTCATGCTGCTGGCGTGCCTATGCCTGCCTCCCATCATGGGCTTGGGCACCGCCATGAGTGTGGCCATCATCGCCATTGCTTGGCAGTGGGGGCAGCCCACGGCAGCGGCGTTGCCACAGCGGCTGGCGCGCGCGCGCCTGAGCCCCGCCTGGAGCCGGCGCACGCTGCACGCGCTGGCCTGGTTGCACGACTGCGCTGCGGCTTGGATACGCCCGCGCCTGACGTGGTTGGCGCACCACAGCTTGAGCGGCCTGTGGGCGCTGTGGATCGTCTGGATGGCGCTGCTGATCTTTATACCGTTGCCTTTGGGCAACATCTTGCCCGGCCTGAGCCTGATCGCGCTCTGCTTGGGCTGGATGCACCGCGACGGCCTGCTGCTGCTGCTGTCGCTGCTCGTCGGCGCCATCGGCAGCGCCTATGCCTCGGGCATCGTGGCGGTGGCCGTGCTGGCGGCTTGGCGTGCTTGGGGGTCGGTCTATCCACCTTTGGCTTGACCGCTGCGCGCCTTTCGTGCTACATTCACGGGCTTTTCGGCATTTGGCCGAGAGGGTCAGCCGTTTTTCAAACGTTTAGGGACGTTTTTTTCAATGCCAACCATTAATCAACTCGTGCGCCAGGGCCGGGAGGTCGAACAGACCAAATCCAAGAGCCCGGCCATGGAAAACTGCCCGCAGCGCCGTGGCGTCTGCACCCGCGTCTATACCACGACGCCCAAAAAGCCGAACTCGGCCTTGCGCAAGGTCGCCAAAGTGCGCCTGACCAACGGCTTTGAGGTGATTTCGTACATCGGCGGCGAAGGCCACAACCTGCAAGAGCACAGCGTGGTGCTGGTGCGCGGCGGCCGGGTCAAAGACTTGCCCGGCGTGCGCTACCACATCGTGCGCGGCTCGCTCGACTTGCAAGGCGTGAAAGACCGCAAGCAGTCGCGCTCCAAATACGGCGCCAAACGGCCCAAAGCCAAATAAGCCGCAGCCCAGAGGCTGTAGCTTGTGTTTCGTTGCCCAAGGCCAGCGCGCAGCGCGTGTGTCTTGAGCGTGTAGGCCCCAAACGCACGCTGTGTGCGCGGGTCAAGTAAGTGGGAGCCGCGCATGGCTCTCGCGGCAGCACCCAAGGGTGCGGCCAACTGAAGTTTTTGAGGTGTAAAAATGCCACGTCGTCGCGAAGTCCCTAAACGTGAAATCCTGCCGGACCCCAAGTACGGCAATGTCGAGCTGTCCAAGTTCATGAACGTGATCATGGAAGGCGGCAAAAAAGCGGTCGCCGAGCGCATCATTTACGGCGCGCTCGAGACCATGGAGAAAAAATCCGGCAAAGACCCGCTGGAGCTGTTCACCACCGCCATCAACAACGTCAAGCCGATGGTCGAGGTCAAGTCGCGCCGCGTCGGCGGTGCCAACTACCAGGTGCCGGTCGAAGTGCGCCCGGTGCGCCGGCTGGCGTTGTCGATGCGCTGGATCAAGCAGGCCGCACGCAAGCGCGGCGAAAAATCGATGGCCTTGCGTCTGGCCAACGAGCTGCTCGAGGCCAACGAAGGCCGTGGCGGCGCCATGAAGCGCCGCGACGAGGTGCACCGCATGGCCGAGGCCAACAAGGCCTTTAGCCACTTCCGCTTCTAAGCCACGCTGGCCTGCTGCCGTCCGTCACGCTAGCGGCGCACATTACAGGCACCCAGCTTATCGCCCATCCCCAAAGCCCGCCGCACTCGAGCACCCGAGTGGGCGGGCTTGGCCCGTATCTTTCGGAGATTTTTTCATGCCCCGCACCACGCCCATCGAGCGTTACCGCAACATCGGTATCTCGGCCCACATCGACGCCGGCAAGACCACCACCACCGAGCGCATCCTGTTTTACACCGGGGTCAACCACAAAATCGGCGAGGTCCACGACGGTGCGGCCACCATGGACTGGATGGAGCAAGAGCAAGAGCGCGGCATCACCATCACCTCGGCAGCCACCACCTGCTACTGGAAGGGCATGGACCTGTCCTACCCCGAGCACCGCTTCAACATCATCGACACCCCGGGTCACGTGGACTTCACGATCGAAGTCGAGCGCAGCATGCGCGTGCTCGACGGTGCCTGCATGGTCTATTGCGCCGTGGGCGGCGTGCAGCCGCAGTCCGAAACCGTTTGGCGCCAGGCCACCAAGTACAAAGTGCCGCGCTTGGCCTTTGTGAACAAAATGGACCGCACCGGCGCCAACTTCTTCAAGGTCTACGACCAAATGCGCCTGCGCCTGAAGGCCAACCCGGTGCCGGTGGTGATCCCGATCGGGGCCGAAGAGCACTTCAAGGGCGTGGTCGATCTGCTCAAGATGAAGGCCATCATCTGGGACGAAGCCTCGCAAGGCATGAAGTTCGAGTACCAAGATATCCCCGCCGAGCTCGCCGCCAGCGCCACCGAATGGCGCGAAAAAATGGTCGAAGCCGCCGCCGAGGCCAGCGAAGAGCTGATGAACAAGTACCTCGAAGAAGGCGACTTGAGCGAGGACGAAATCAAGCTCGGCATCCGCACCCGCGCCATCGCCTGCGAAATCCAGCCCATGCTGTGCGGCACCGCGTTCAAGAACAAAGGCGTGCAGCGCATGCTCGACGCCGTGATCGACTTCCTGCCCTCGCCAGTCGATATTCCACCGGTGGTGGGCAGCGACGAAAAAGACCAGCCCATCAGCCGCAAAGCCGACGACGGCGAGAAGCTCTCGGCGCTGGCCTTCAAACTCATGACCGACCCCTTCGTCGGCCAACTGACCTTTGTGCGCGTCTATTCGGGCGTGATCAAAAAAGGCGACACGGTCTATAACCCGGTCAAGGGCAAAAAAGAGCGCATCGGGCGCATCGTGCAGATGCACGCCAACAACCGCAACGAAGTCGAAGAGATCCGCGCCGGCGACATCGCCGCCTGCGTCGGCCTCAAAGAAGTCACCACCGGCGAGACCCTGTGCGACCCGGCGGCCGTGATCACGCTGGTGAAAATGGTGTTCCCCGAGCCCGTGATCGCCCAAGCGGTGGAGCCCAAAACCAAGGCCGACCAAGAGAAGATGGGCATCGCCCTGAGCCGGCTGGCGTCCGAAGACCCGTCGTTCCGCGTCAAGACCGACGAAGAATCGGGCCAGACCATCATCGCCGGCATGGGCGAGCTGCACCTGGAGATCATCGTCGACCGCATGAAGCGCGAGTTCGGCGTCGAGGCCAACGTCGGCAAGCCGCAGGTGGCCTACCGCGAAACCATCCGCGGCACGATCGAGGACAGCGAAGGCAAATTCGTGCGCCAGTCGGGCGGCAAGGGCCAGTACGGCCACGTGGTGCTCAAGATCGAACCGCAAGAGCCGGGCAAAGGCTTCGAGTTCGTCGATGCCATCAAAGGCGGCGTGGTGCCGCGCGAGTTCATCCCGGCGGTGGAAAAGGGCGTGGTCGAAGCGCTCAACACCGGCGTGCTGGCCGGCTACCCGGTGGTCGATGTCAAGGTGACGCTGCACTTCGGCTCCTACCACGACGTGGACTCGTCGGAGCAGGCGTTCAAAATGGCGGCGATCTTCGGCTTCAAAGAAGGCTGCCGCAAGGCCCAGCCGGTGATCCTCGAGCCCATGATGGCGGTCGAGGTCGAAACGCCCGAAGACTACGCCGGCAACGTGATGGGCGATTTGTCCAGCCGCCGCGGCATGGTGCAGGGCATGGACGATATGGTCGGTGGCGGCAAGGTGATCAAGGCCGAAGTGCCGCTGTCCGAGATGTTTGGTTACTCGACCACGCTGCGCTCGATGTCGCAGGGCCGCGCCACCTACACCATGGAGTTCAAGCACTACTCCGAAGCGCCGCGCAACGTGCAAGAGGCCATCATTTCGGCGCGCGCCAAGTAAGTTGTCGCCAAGCGGCGCGGCCCCCTAGTTGGGCGGCGGCGCCCTTGGCCCCGGTCTGAGTTGCCCCTTTGGGTGAGGCGGCGTTGCCCGTGACGCCGCCGCCAGCGCAGACCTTAAACCCGCACGGGCTTTGTTCTTTTTTTGATTGAAGGATTTTTGCATCATGGCAAAGGAAAAATTCCAGCGGACCAAGCCGCACGTCAACGTGGGCACCATCGGTCACGTGGACCACGGCAAAACCACGCTCACGGCGGCCATCACCACCGTGCTGGCAGCCAAGTTTGGCGGACAGGCCAAGGCCTACGACCAGATCGACGCCGCCCCTGAAGAAAAAGCGCGCGGCATCACCATCAACACCGCGCACGTCGAATACGAGACCGCCAACCGCCACTACGCCCACGTCGACTGCCCCGGCCACGCCGACTACGTCAAAAACATGATCACCGGTGCCGCGCAGATGGACGGCGCCATTCTGGTCTGCTCCGCCGCCGACGGCCCGATGCCGCAAACCCGCGAGCACATCCTGCTCGCGCGCCAAGTCGGCGTGCCCTACATCATCGTCTTCCTCAACAAGTGCGACATGGTGGACGACGCCGAGCTGCTCGAACTCGTCGAGATGGAAGTGCGCGAGCTGCTCGACAAATACGACTTCCCCGGCGACCAGACCCCGATCGTGCACGGCTCGGCCAAACTCGCCCTCGAAGGCGACAAAGGCCCGCTGGGCGAACAAGCCATCATGAAACTGGCCGACGCCCTCGACACCTACATCCCGCAGCCCGAACGCGCCGTCGATGGCGCCTTCCTCATGCCCGTTGAAGACGTGTTCTCCATCTCCGGCCGCGGCACCGTGGTCACCGGGCGCATCGAGCGCGGCATCATCAAAGTCGGCGAAGAGATCGAAATCGTCGGCATCGCCACCACCCAGAAAACCACCTGCACCGGCGTCGAGATGTTCCGCAAACTGCTCGACCAAGGCCAAGCCGGCGACAACGTCGGCATCCTGCTGCGTGGCACCAAGCGCGAAGACGTGCAGCGCGGCCAAGTGCTGTGCAAGCCCGGCTCCATCAAGCCCCACACCCACTTCACCGGTGAGGTCTATGTGCTGAGCAAAGACGAAGGCGGGCGCCACACCCCGTTCTTCAACAACTACCGGCCGCAGTTCTACTTCCGCACCACGGATGTAACCGGATCGATCGAGCTGCCCGAAGGCAAAGAGATGGTCATGCCGGGCGACAACGTCAGCATCACCGTCAAACTGATCGCCCCGATCGCCATGGAAGAAGGCCTGCGCTTTGCCATCCGCGAAGGCGGCCGCACCGTGGGCGCCGGCGTGGTGGCGAAGATTTTGGATTGATGCGAACCCGGACGAACCCAGCAGGAAACACCGACCATGAGCAAGCAAAAAATCCGCATTCGCCTCAAAGCCTTTGACTACAAGCTGATCGACACCTCGGCGGCCGAGATCGTCGAAACCGCCAAGCGCACCGGGGCCATCGTCAAGGGCCCCGTGCCCCTGCCCACGCGCATGAAGCGCTTCGACATCCTGCGCTCGCCGCACGTCAACAAAACCAGCCGCGACCAGTTCGAGATCCGCACCCACCAGCGCCTGATGGACATTGTGGACCCGACCGACAAAACCGTCGATGCGCTGATGAAGCTCGACCTGCCCGCCGGCGTCGATGTGGAGATCAAGTTGCAATAAGGCAACGCACACAGGGTCTGTGGCAGCAGAGATGGGCAGCCACACACGCCGCAGGCCTTGTGTGAAATTTTTCAGCGGGTTATAATTCAAGGCTTCGCCCGTGTTTGGGTGGCTGCAGCTGTGCGGCCATGTGAAACAAGGGAGAGGTTTTTAAATCGTTTGCACCGGCAGAGGCGCCTTCAAGGGCGCTGCGCTGGTTTCTAAGCTCCGGCCAATTGCAGTCGGACACGCGCACAACGCGGAAATGGAGAAAAAATGAGTCTGAGCAACTCCCTGGGGTTGTTGGGCCGCAAGGTGGGCATGATGCGCCTATTCACCGACGATGGGGACGCCGTTCCTGTCACGGTGGTGGATGTATCGAACAACCGCGTGGCACAAGTCAAAACCCAAGCCAACGATGGCTACGATGCCTTGCAACTGGCCTACGGCAAGCGGCGCGCCTCGCGCGTGAGCAAGCCCGCCGCTGGGCACTTGGCCAAAGCCGGCGTCGAAGCCGGTGAAATCCTGCAAGAGTTCCGCGTCAGCGCCGAACTGGCCGGCAAATACGCCGCCGGTGCCGTGCTGCCCGTGGCCGAGCTCTTTGCCGCCGGCCAAAAGGTCGACGTGCAGGGCACCTCGATCGGTAAAGGCTTTGCCGGCACCATCAAGCGCCACAACTTTGCCTCGCAGCGCGCCACGCACGGCAACAGCCGTTCGCACAACGTGCCGGGCTCGATCTCGATGGCGCAAGACCCCGGTCGCGTGTTCCCCGGCAAAAAAATGACCGGCCACATGGGCGACGAGACCGTGACCACGCAGAATTTGGACGTGGTGCGCGTCGATGTCGAGCGCCAGCTGCTGCTCATCAAGGGCGCAGTGCCGGGTTCCAAAGGCGGCTTCGTGACCGTGCGTCCGGCCGTCAAAGCAGCGCCCAAAGGAGGCAACTGATGCAAGTCGAACTCCTCAATGAGCAAGGCCAAGCCGCTTCGCACGTCGATGTGCCCGAAACCGTGTTCGGCCGCGACTACAACGAAGCGCTGATCCACCAGCTGGTGGTGGCCTACCAAGCCAACGCGCGCCAAGGCACGCGGGCGCAAAAAGACCGCGCCATGGTCAAGCACAGCACGCGCAAGCCGTTCAAGCAAAAAGGCACCGGCAACGCCCGCGCCGGCATGACCTCCTCGCCGCTGTGGCGTGGGGGCGGCCGCATCTTCCCGAACAGCCCGGACGAAAACTTCGGCCAAAAGCTCAACAAGAAGATGTACCGCGCCGGCATGGCCTCGATCCTGTCGCAGCTGGTGCGCGAAGGCCGTCTGGCCGTGGTCGATTCGATCACCCTCGAAGCGCCCAAAACCAAGCTGCTGGCCGCCAAGTTCAAGGCCATGAACCTGCAATCGGTGCTGCTGATCGCCGATCAGGTCGATGACAACCTCTATCTGGCTGCGCGCAACCTGCCCCACGTGCTGGTGATGGAGCCGCGCTACGCCGACCCGCTCTCGTTGGTGCACTACAAAAAGGTGATCGTCACCAAAGGTGCCATCGACCAATTCAAGGAGATGTTCGCATGAGCAACATCCAGTTTGACGAAGGCCGCCTGATGCAAGTGCTGGTGGCGCCGATCGTGTCGGAAAAAGCCACCGCCACGGCCGAAAAAACCAATGCGATTCTGTTCAAGGTGCTGCAAAACGCCACCAAGACCGAAATCAAGGCGGCGGTGGAGCAGATGTTCAACGTCAAGGTCAAGGCCGTCAACGTGCTCAACCAAAAAGGCAAGAGCAAGCGCTTTGGCAAAACCATCGGTCGCCGCGACCACGTGCGCAAAGCCTACGTGACGCTGCAAGCCGGACAAGAAATCAGCTTTGGTGGGGAGGCAGTCTGATCATGGCCGTCATCAAGATGAAACCGACCTCCCCCGGCCGCCGGGGCATGGTCAAAGTCACGCGCGAAACCCTGCACAAGGGCGAGGGCTACGCACCGCTGCTGGAGCCCAAGTTCCAAAAAGCCGGGCGCAACAACAACGGCCACATCACCGTGCGCCACCGTGGGGGCGGCAATCGCCACCACTACCGCGTGGTTGACTTTGTGCGCAACAAAGACGCCATTCCGGCCAAGGTCGAGCGCCTCGAGTACGACCCCAACCGCAGCGCCCACATCGCCCTGCTGTGCTACGCCGACGGCGAGCGCCGCTACGTGATCGCCGCGCGCGGCGTGGCCGTGGGTGCGACGCTGCTGTCGGGCCCGGAGTCGCCGATTCGCGTCGGCAACACGCTGCCGATCCGCAACATCCCGGTGGGTTCGACCATCCACTGCATCGAAATGCTGCCGGGCAAGGGCGCGCAGATCGCGCGTTCGGCCGGCGCCTCGGCGGTGCTGCTGGCGCGCGAGGGCATCTATGCCCAAGTGCGTGTGCGCTCGGGCGAAGTGCGCAAGGTGCACGTGGACTGCCGCGCCACCATCGGCGAAGTCTCGAACCCCGAGCACAGCCTGCGCCAGCTCGGCAAGGCCGGCGTCAAGCGCCACATGGGCATCCGCCCGACCGTGCGCGGCGTCGCCATGAACCCGATCGACCACCCGCACGGCGGGGGCGAGGGCCGCACCGGCACCGGTATGCCGCCGGTTGATCCGTGGGGCAACCTGACCAAAGGTTACCGCACCCGCAACAACCGTCGCACGCAGACCATGATCGTCTCGCGGCGCAAGAAGTAAGGAGCTGACGACATGACGCGTTCACTCAAAAAAGGCCCCTTCGTTGACCATCACCTGATGGCCAAGGTCGAAAAGGCCGTCGCTACCAAAGACAAAAAGCCGGTCAAGACCTGGTCGCGCCGCTCCATGATCCTGCCCGACTTCATCGGGCTGACGATCGCCGTGCACAACGGCAAGCAGCACGTGCCGGTGTATATCACCGACCAGATGGTGGGCCACAAACTGGGCGAGTTCTCGCTCACGCGCACCTTCAAGGGCCACCCCGGCGACAAGAAAGCCAAGAAGTAAGGACACGCACCATGGAAACACGCGCAATCGCTCGCGGCGTCCGCCTCTCGGTGGACAAGGGCCGCCTGGTGGCCGACCTGATTCGAGGCAAAAAAGTCGATCAGGCGCTGCACATTCTCAACTTCACGCAAAAGAAGGCCGCTGGCATCGTCAAGAAGGCGCTGGAGTCGGCCATTGCCAACGCCGAGCACAACGACGGCGCCGACATCGACGAACTGAAGGTGAAAATCATCCACGTCGAACAAGGCACCACGCTCAAGCGTTTCTCGGCTCGCGCCAAGGGCCGCGGCAACCGCATCAGCAAACCGACCTGTCACATCTACGTGACGGTGGGCACCTAAACCGACAGGAAACGCCATGGGACAAAAAATCCATCCGACCGGTTTTCGCCTTTCGGTGAGCCGCAACTGGGCCAGCCGCTGGTACGCCAGCGAACGCGACTTCGCCGGCATGCTGGCCGAAGACATCAAGGTGCGTGAGTACCTCAAAGCCAAGCTGAAAAACGCCGCCGTGTCGCGCGTCGTGATCGAGCGCCCGGCCAAAAATGCCCGCATCACCATCTACTCGGCGCGTCCGGGCGTGGTCATCGGCAAAAAAGGCGAGGACATCGAGAAGCTGAAGAAGGATCTGGCCGCCAAGCTGGGCGTGCCGGTGGCGGTGAACATCGAAGAAGTGCGCAAGCCCGAAGTCGATGCCAAACTCATCGCCGACTCGATCACGCAGCAGCTCGAAAAGCGCATCATGTTCCGCCGCGCCATGAAGCGCGCGATGCAAAACGCCATGCGTCTGGGTGCCCAAGGCATCAAGATCATGTCGGCTGGGCGCCTGAACGGCATCGAGATCGCACGCACCGAGTGGTACCGCGAAGGCCGGGTGCCGCTGCACACGCTGCGCGCCGACATCGACTACGGCACCTCGGAAGCCAAAACCACCTACGGCGTCATCGGCGTCAAGGTCTGGGTCTATAAGGGCGACAACTTGGGCCGCAGCGATGCGCCCACGCTCGACAGCACCCCGCGCCCCGACGACGAGCGCCGCCCGCCGCGTGGCCCGCGCCGCGATGGCCGCGGTGACAACCGCCCCGACGGCCGTGGCCGCCCAGGCGCTGGCGCCGGTGCGCCGCGCCGCGCCAGTGGCACCGCAGCCGATGGCGCTGCCAAACCGCAGGCCTAAGGAGAAATAACACATGTTGCAACCTGCACGCCGTAAATACCGTAAAGAGCAAAAAGGCCGCAACACGGGCGTCGCCACCAGTGGCGCCACCGTGGCCTTTGGCGATTTCGGCCTGAAGTCCACAGACCGTGGCCGTCTGACGGCTCGCCAGATCGAGTCGGCCCGCCGGGCCATTTCGCGCCACGTCAAGCGCGGTGGCCGCATCTGGATCCGTGTCTTCCCCGACAAGCCGATCTCCAAAAAGCCAGCCGAAGTCCGCATGGGCAACGGCAAAGGGGCGGTCGAGTACTACGTGGCCGAAATCCAGCCCGGCAAGGTGCTGTACGAAATCGTCGGTGTACCCGAGCAACTGGCGCGCGAGGCTTTCGAGCTGGCTGCCGCCAAGCTGCCGCTGCGCACCACCTTTGTGACCCGCATGTTGGGTCAGTAAACCGGAGCACCGCATGAACACCGCCGAACTGCGTCAAAAAGACGAAACCGCCCTGCTAGCCGAGGTCAAGTCGCTGCAAAAAGCGCACTTCAACCTGCGCATGCAAAAAGCCACCCAGCAGCTCAACAACAGCGCCACGCTGGGCGAAACCCGGCGCGCCATTGCCCGCGCCAAGACCATCTTGGCACAGAAACGCGCTGCCGCCCAACAAGGAGCGAAACCATGAGTGAAGCCACAACGGGTGCCGCACCGGCCCTCAAGCGCACCCTGATCGGTAAAGTGGTGAGCGACAAGCGCGCCAAGACCGTGACCGTGCTGGTCGAGCGCCGCGTCAAGCACGAGCTCTACGACAAGATCGTGATCAAGTCGAGCAAGTACCACGCGCACGACGAAGAAGGCGCCTACCACATGGGCGACGTGATCGAAATCACCGAGAGCCGGCCGCTGTCCAAAACCAAAAACTGGGTCGTGACCCGCTTGGTGCAAAAAGCCGGCTTGGTCTAAGCCCAGCTTCGTCTAAGCCCGGATGGCTTTAAGCCTATTGGGTCGCTTCGGGCCAGCCCGAGCAGAAACCAACCGACAATCTCGGTTGGTTTTTTTGTTTCACCCCACCGGAGCGCCACCATGATCAAAGTCGGAGACCGACTGCCCGCCCTCACCTTGATGGAATACCAAGAGCGCGAGGGCGAGGGTTGTAGCATAGGCCCCAACAAGGTCGAGATCGCCAGCGCCACGGCAGGCAAGACCATCGCCCTGTTCGCGGTGCCCGGGGCCTTCACCCCGACTTGCTCGGTCAGCCACCTGCCGGGCTACCTGCAGCGCGGCGCCGAGTTCAAGGCCGCAGGCGTCGATGAAATCTGGTGCGTGAGCGTCAACGATGCCTTTGTCATGGGGGCTTGGGCGCGCGATCAGGGCACCGAAGGCAAAATCCGCTTGCTCGCCGACGGCGACGCCGCGCTGGCCAAGGCCACCGGACTCACGCTCGACTTGAGCGGCCGTGGGCTTGGGCTGCGCAGCCAGCGCTACTCGATGCTGCTGCAAGACGGCGTGGTCAAGGTGCTCAACGTCGAGGGCGCGGGCAAGCTCGAGGTCTCGGACGCCGACACGCTGCTGGCGCAACTGCGCGCGCTTTGAGGCCCGCGCGGCTTACACCAGCGGCCAGTTGACCAGCGCGTAGCTCAAGCCGGCTGCCAAAGCGTAGCAGCCCGCAGCGAGCGCCCACTGCGCCGAGCCGTCAAGGCTTTCGGGGAGCGCCTGCGGCAGCACTTTGTCGCCCGTGACCATGGCCGCCACCAGTGCCTCGCGCTTGATCAGCTTGTGGTACACCAGCGCCAGCAGGTGCAGGGCGACCAAGCCGATCAGCAGCAACTTGCCGACCTCATCGTGGTAGTTGCTGGCCCGATCGACCCACTCGGGGCTGGCCCAGGCCACCCACGGGCCAGAGTAAAAGATGGCGTCGTCGGTGAGCAGGCCGCTAAACACCTGCAACAGCAGCACCAGCAGCAGCGCAAACACCGACAGCGCACCCAGGGGGTTGTGGCCGACTCGGTGCTCGAGTGGGCTGCGTCCGCGCAGATAAGCCCAAAGCGAGCCCGGCGCATAGATGAAGCTCGCAAAGCGCGACCAGCGGCCGCCCACAAAACCCCAGAGCAGGCGAAACAGCAGCAGCGAGAGCACGAAGTAGCCCAGCCACAGGTGCCACTCCATCCACAGCCCGCCTACGTTACCGGTGACGATCAATCCCACCACCGTCAAGGTCAAAGACCAATGAAACAGCCTTGTCGGCCCATCCCAAACGCGAACCCGATGCATCGGTTTGACCCACTAAAAACCAGAGAAAATCAGTCGGAAAATGCCGCTGTCACAAAAGCGTGACGATGCTAGCATGGACTTATTGCATCTTGTGACGTTGCTTGCAACCCGTCTCACGCCACCTATCACCAGAAGGTCCCATGAAGCCCAAGCTGTACGCCACCGCCTTTTTAGCTGCCGCCCTGCTCGCCACCGCTGGTTTTGCACAAGCCCAATTCCGCACCCCGCAAGGCGCCATCGACTATCGGCAAGGGGCGTTTGAGGTCATGGGCCACCATTTTGGCCGCGTGGGCGCCATGGCCAACGGTCGCGTGCCTTTTGACGCCGCTGTGGTGCAGCAAAACATGGCCATTATCATGACGCTGTCGCGCCTGCCTTGGGCCGGTTTTACCCCCGAAACCCAAGGCCTGCCCAGCAGGGCCAAGCCCGTGGTGTGGAGCGAGCGCGCGCGCTTCGATGCCGCTGCTCAAGACACCGCACGCGCGCTCACAGCCTTGAACGCCGCTTCCATGACCAACGACCTGGCCGCCGTGCGCCGTGCCTTTGGCGAAACCGCCGCCTCGTGCAAGGCCTGCCACGACAATTTCCGCGATTAAACCCATCAAGGACGCTGGGTGGGCTTTAGCGCTGGGCCAACAAGCCTTCCACAAAGGCGTTGAGCGCAGTGGCATCGGTGGGCCCCAAATAGCGCTTAACGATGCGCGCCTGCCGGTCGAGCACAAAGGTGGTGGGCGTCAGTCGCACCTCGCCCCAGTCGCGCGCCAAGGCGCCGTTGTGGTCGAGCGCCACCTTAAACGGCAGCTGCCGTGTGCGCGCAAAGTTGGCGACCCATTCCGGCGGGTCGTGGCTCATGGCCACCGCGATGGTGTCAAAGCCGCGCTCGCGGTGCCGTTGGTACAAGGCCACCAGATCGGGCATTTTTTGCACACAAGTTACGCAGGTCGTGGCCCAGAAGTTGACCAGAGTGACTTGGCCGCGCAAATCGGCATCGGTGACCGTGCTGCCGTCGAGCAGCAAAAAGCGCGAAGCCGGTGCCGCATTGCTGGCGCCGCAGCCACTCAAGGTGAGCGCTGCAGCGGCTGCCAAACCCCATTGAAACTGGCGCCGGTTCAGGCGCGGTGTAAGCGTGTGCATGGTGCGTATCCTGTGGTCAACGAGCCGGCGCCGCAGCGGAGCGGGCTCATGTTTAGAGCCGTACTGTAGCGCCATAGCCACTTGGGTGACGCCGCAGGTGCAAAAGTTCGACGCACGCACTGGTGCAAGCCCACGACGCAAGCAGCGGCGCATCGCATAATCGCCCCCATGAACGGCATCATCGTCATCGCCCACGCGCCGCTGGCATCGGCCTTGCGCGAGTGCGTGCTGCACGTGTTCCCCGATGCCGCGCCATGCCTGCAGGCGCTCGACATTCCCGCGCAGCAAACGCCCGAGGCCAGCCTGGAGCAGCTGCGCGCGCTGCTGCGCGAATCCGGCGCCAGCGATCACCTGTTGCTGACCGACCTGGTGGGGGCCACGCCGTGCAACGTGGCCAGCCAGTCCACCGACGGCGTGCACACGCGGCTGCTGGCCGGGGTCAACCTGCCCATGTTGCTGCGCGCGGTCTCGTACCGCCATGAAGCGCTGGACACCCTGTGCGAGCGCGCCCAGCAAGGGGGCACCCTGGGCGTGCTGATGTTGCCAGGCATCCCCGCGCAAGCGCAGCAACGATCCCATACCAGCCCGACCCATGCTCAAAACCAGCGCGACCATCAGCAATAAACTCGGGCTGCACGCCCGCGCCTCGGCCAAGCTCACCAAGCTGGCCGGGCAGTACGCTTGCGAGGTCTGGATGAGCCGGGGTGGGCGGCGCATCAATGCCAAGAGCATCATGGGTGTGATGATGTTGGCCGCGGGCTTGGGGTCGCAGGTGGAAATCGAAACCGATGGCCCCGACGAGCAAGAGGCCATGCAGGCGCTGTTGGCCTTGATCGACGACAAATTCGGAGAGGGGGAATGACTTTCAGCGTGCATGGACAAGCGGTTTCGCGTGGCGTGGCGATCGGCCGCGCGGTGCTGGTGACCTCCAGCCGCATCGACGTGGCGCACTATTTTGTGGCGCCCGAGCAGATGCGCGCCGAGCTGGAGCGCTTGCGCGAGGCGCGCGATGCGGTGATCGCCGAAATCGAGCGCGTGCAGCGCAGCCTGCACGAGAGCGCCACCCTCGAGGCGCACCCCGAACTCACGGCCTTGCTCGATGTGCACCTGATGCTGCTGCAAGACGTGCAGTTGCAAGAAGGCGTGGCGCACTGGGTGCAAGAGCGGCGCTACAACGCCGAATGGGCGCTGACGGCGCAGCTGGAGCTGGTGGTCAAGCAGTTTGACGAGATGCAAGACCCCTACCTGCGCGAGCGCAAGGCCGACTTTGAGCAGTTGGTCGAGCGCATGCTGCAGCACATGCGCGGTTCGGTCTCGCCGATGGCGGTGGGGCTGCCTGCCACGGCGGCGCAGATGGTCAGCCAAAACACCAAAGACCCGCTGGTGCTGGTGGCGCACGACCTCTCGCCGGCCGACACGCTGCAGTTCAAGCACAGCGTGTTTGTGGGCTTCGTCACCGATGTCGGGGGCAAGACCAGCCACACGGCGATCGTGGCGCGCAGCATGGATATTCCGGCGGTGGTAGGCGCGCGCGGCGCCAGCCAGATGGTGCGCCAAGACGACTGGGTGGTGATCGACGGCGACGCCGGGGTGCTGATCGTCAACCCCTCCGACATCGTGCTGGCCGAGTACGGCTTCAAGCAGCGCCAGGGCGAAGTCGAGCGCCAGCGGCTGGCGCGCATCAAAAACACCCCAGCCGTGACGCTCGACGGCGAGCGCGTGGAATTGCTGGCCAACATCGAGCAGCCCTCGGACACGCTGCCGGCGCTGGCCGTGAGCGCCGTGGGCGTGGGGCTGTTTCGCACCGAATTTTTGTTCATGGGTCGCGCCCACGGCAAGCTGCCCGACGAAGACGAGCAGTACGAGGCCTACCGCGCCGCCGTCGAGGGCATGCACGGGCTGCCGGTGACCATTCGCAGCGTGGATGTGGGGGCCGACAAACCGCTCGACCGCAGCCGCGTCGACGAGCACCTCAACCCGGCGCTGGGGCTGCGCGCGATCCGCTGGAGCCTGTCGGAGCCGGCCATGTTTCTGACGCAAGTGCGCGCGGTGCTGCGCGCGGCCGCCCACGGCAAGGTCAATTTGCTGATCCCGATGCTGGCGCACCTGCGCGAGGTGCAGCAGGTCAAGGCGCTGCTGGCCAAGGCGCGGGCGCAGCTCGACGCCAGCGCGGCCGTGCATGGGCCGGTGCGCTTGGGCGCGATGATCGAAATCCCGGCTGCGGCCTTGGCGTTGCGGCTGTTCATGAAGCACTTCGATTTTTTCTCGATCGGCACCAACGACCTGATCCAGTACACGCTGGCCATCGACCGCGTCGATGAAAGCGTGGCGCACCTGTACGACCCGCTGCACCCGGCGGTGCTGCAGCTGGTGGCGGGCGCGATCGCGGAATGCCGCGACCAGGGCAAACCGGTGAGCGTGTGCGGCGAAATGGCCGGCGACCCCACCATGACACGGCTGCTGCTGGGCTTGGGGCTGCGCAGTTTTTCCATGCACCCGAGCCAGATTTTGGCCGTCAAGCAACAGGTTTTGCGTGCCGACACGCGCAAGTTGCGGCTCTGGGCGCAGCAGGTTATCGAGAGCGAAGACCCGGCCGTGCAGATGGCCAACTGAGGTCGGTTGCTTTAGGCTGTGGCCTGCAACGGTTTTGGCTCAATAGACCAGATTGCGTTTTTATCAATCGACTCCGTTTTGCGCTACACTGCAGCTCGATTGAAGTCAAGGACTGCAGGCTTCGCGGCGGTCGGCGTCAGGGATGCCGATATGCCAAAGCCCTCACGGAGTGGAGATGACCCCAGACACCGCCCTGCCGCTGCCAGATCAGCAGGCAGCGCCTGAACGCGACGATTTGTTGCACTGCCTGATCGTGCTGGCGCGCCTACACGGGCAGGCGCTGACGCGCGACGGCGCCTTGGCTGGCTTGCCCACCCCAGACGGGCGGCTGACGCCATCGCTGTTTGAGCGCGCCGCGCACCGCGCTGGCCTGAGCAGCAAGCTGGTGCGCCAGCCCATCGCCAAACTGCGCGCCGAGCTGCTGCCGGTGGTGCTGCTGCTCGATGAGCAGTCGGCCTGCGTGTTGCTCGAGCGCAGCGCCGACGGGGCCAGCGTGCGCGTGATTTTCCCCGAGCTGGGCGAGGCCGCGGTCGATCTGCCCACGGCTCAGCTCGAGGCCCGCTACAGCGGCCGCGCCCTCTACGCCCGGCCGCGCACCCGCTACGACGCGCGCACCCCAGCGGTCAAAGCGGTGCGCGGCGAACACTGGTTTTGGGGCGTGATCGCCGAAAACCGGCGCCTGTACCGCGACGTGCTGCTGGCGGCGTTCTTGACCAATCTGTTCGCGGTGGCGATGCCGCTGTTCATGATGAACGTCTATGACCGCGTGGTGCCCAACCAGGCCTTTGACACCCTGTGGGTGCTCTCGGCCGGCATCGCCATCATCGTGCTGGGCGACCTGATGCTCAAGGTCATGCGCAGCCGCTTCGTGGACTTGGCCAGCAGCCGCGCCGACGTCAAGCTGTCGGCCTTCATCATGGAGCGCGTGCTGGGCATGCGCATGGAGCAGCGCCCGGCCTCGGCCGGCTCCTTCGCCGCCAATTTGCGCGCCTTCGAGTCGGTGCGCGACTTCATCGGCTCGGCCACCGTGGTGGCTTTTATCGACCTGCCCTTTGCGCTGATCTTCTTCCTCGTGATCGGCTGGATCGCGCCCATGATGCTGATCCCCTTGTTCATCGGCGCGGCGGTGTTGCTGCTCTACGCGCTGGCCGTGCAAGGGCGCATGCACACCCTCACCGAAACCACCTACCGCGCCAGTGCGCAGCGCAACGCCACCCTGATCGAGGGCCTGGTCGGTTTCGAGACCCTGAAAGCACTGGCTGCCGAAGCCCCGATCCAGCGCAAATGGGAGCAAAGCGCCGCCCTGCTGGCGCGGGTCGGGGCGCAGCTGCGGCTGCTCTCGGCCAGTTCCGGCCACACAGCAGCTTTTGTGCAGGGCACGGTCACGGTGGCGATCGTCATCTTGGGGGTCTATCTGATCGGTGCGCGCGAGCTCACCATGGGCGGGCTCATCGCCTGCTCGATGCTGGCCTCGCGCGCCATGGCACCCATCGGCCAGGTGGCCGGATTGCTGGTGCAGTACCACACCGCTTCCACCGCCCTGAGCTCGCTCGAAGAGGTGATGCAGCGCGAAGTGGAGCGCCCCGACGGCGCCAACTTCATCACCCGCGGCCGGATTGAGGGCGCGATCGAGTTCAAAGACGTCTCGTTCAACTACCCCGGCCAGAGCAACGCCTCGCTGCGCAACGTCAGTTTTCGCCTCAAAGCCGGCGAGCGCGTGGCCATTCTGGGGCGCATCGGCTCGGGCAAAACGACCCTAGAAAAGCTCATCCTCGGCCTGTACCGGCCCACCAGCGGCGCGGTGCTGATCGACGGCATCGACTTGCGCCAGCTCGACCCGGCCGAGCTGCGCCGGCACATCGGCTACGTGCAACAAGACGTGATGCTGTTTTACGGCAGCTTGCGCGACAACATCACGCTGGGCGCGCCGCTGGCCGACGACGCCGACGTGCTCAAGGCCGCCACCCTCAGCGGCATCGTGGAACTGGTCAACCAGCACCCCGAGGGTTTCGACATGCTCGTCGGGGAGCGCGGCGAATCGCTCTCGGGCGGCCAGCGCCAGGGGGTGGCGATCGCCCGCGCGGTGATCAACGATCCGTCAATTTTGCTGCTCGACGAGCCCACCTCCTCGATGGACCACTCGAGCGAGGAGGACATCAAAAAACGCCTGCAGCAGTTTGTGCCCGGCAAGACCGTGGTGCTGGTGAGCCATCGAACTTCATTGCTCGATCTGGTCGAACGCATCATCGTCATGGACGCAGGCCGCATCGTCGCCGATGGCCCCAAAGAGCAGGTGATTCAGGCGCTGCGCCAAGGTCGAATCGGAAAGGCGGCGTGATGAGCGACCTCGAGCAAAAAACCTTTGAGCGCATCGGTCAAGCGACCAAGGCCGGTGAGCGTGTGGGCAACCCCTTGTTTGGCAAGGTGGCGCAGCGGCTGGCGCGCGACGATGAGCCCGCTGGCGACGCGCTCGACTGGGCCGCAGACGCCGATTGGGCCCAGTTGCAACAAGAACCCCTGCGCGCGCGCCGCCTGTTGCGCTGGAGCGCCGTGCTGGTGCTGCTGCTGGTGTTGTGGGCTTCGGTGGCCAAGGTCGATCAGGTGACCCGCGGCGAAGGCCGGGTGGTGCCCAGCCAGCAGGTGCAGATCGTGCAAAGCGTCGATGGCGGGGTGGTGAACGAAATCCTGGTGCGCGAAGGCCAGGTGGTGGAGGCCGATCAGGTGCTGATGCGCGTGGATCCGACGCGCTTTGCGGCCAACTTGGGCGAAACCCGGGTTTCGCAAATGGCGCTCGAAGCCCGGGCCGAGCGCTTGCGGGCGCTCATTCAAGGCCGCGGCTTCAACCCGGCCGTGGAGCTGGAGCGCGAGGCACCGGCCATCGTGGCCCAAGAGCGCAGCCTGTTCGAGTCGCGCCGGGCCGAGATCAGCGCCCAGATTTCGATCACCCAAAGCCAGTTGCTGCAGCGCCGGCAAGAGCTCACCGAGGCCCAGTCGCGGCGCGACTCGGCCGCCAGCAGCCTGAGCCTGGTGCAGCGCGAGCTGACCGCCACGCGCCCGCTGGTGGGCAGCGGCGCGGTGTCCGAAGTCGAGGTGCTGCGCCTGGAGCAGCAGGTCTCGCGTCTGGTGGGCGAGCGCGACCAAGCGGCGGCGCAGATCTCGCGCGTGCAGGCGGCCATCACCGAGGCCCAGCGGCGCATCGAAGAAGTGCAGCTCACGGCGCGCAACCAGATGAGCGCCGAACTCTCCGACACCATGAGCCGCCTGTCCACTCTGGCTGAAGGCGGGCGCGCGCTCGAAGACCGGGTGGTGCGGGCCGACATCCGCTCGCCCCTGCGCGGCACGGTCAGCCGCCTGCACGTCAACACCTTGGGCGCGGTGGTGCAACCCGGGCGCGAGGTGGTGGAAATCGTGCCGCTGGATGACGCCCTGATTCTGGAAGCGCGCATCGCACCGCGCGACATCGGCTTTCTGCGCCCCGGCCTCGAGGCGATGGTCAAGTTCACCGCCTACGACTTCGCCATTTATGGCGGCCTGCAAGCCGATGTTGTGCACATCGGCGCCGACACCGTGATCGACGAGCAGGGCAACGCCTTTTTCGTCGTGCGCTTGCGCACCCGCCAAGCGACGCTGGGCGAGGGCCTGCCGATCATCCCCGGCATGGTGGCCCAAGTCGATATCCTGACCGGCAAACGCACGATTCTGAGCTATCTGCTCAAGCCCGTGTTGCGGGCCAAAGAAAACGCCCTCTCCGAACGCTGACACCATACGCCAGGGATCCGCATGAGCCAAGCCTATTTTTTGGTCCATTCCACCGCCGCCAACGGGGCTTTGCCGACGCCCTCGGAGCGTTGGGTGCAAGCCTTTGCCGATGGGCGGTGGGTGACTTGGAGCCATTTGCTGGCGCTGGTGCGTCCGGGCGATACGGTCTGGATGCCGGTGAGCCAGCCGCAGTGGCCGGCGCGCATCGCCGAATTGCTGGTGCAGCGCCCCGGCTGCTTGGTGGTGGTGCTCAGCAGCGTGCCCGAAGACGCTGAAGGCTTGCGCGCGCTCGATGCCGGTGCCCGCGGCTACTGCCATTTGCAGGCCGTGCCCGAGCTGCTGCGCGAAGTCGAGCAGGTGGTGGTGCACGGCGGGCTGTGGGTCGGGCCCAGCCTGGTGCAGCGCCTGGTGGCCGCGACGCGCGAGTTGGTGCAGCGCCACCCGGGTTCGGGCAGCGGCGCGGGTTGCGATTTGTCGGCCCTGTCCGAGCGCGAGGCGCAAGTGGCGCGCGCCGTGGCCTTGGGCAAGAGCAACAAAGAAGTGGCCGAGCAGTTGTTCATCTCGGAGCGCACCGTCAAGGCCCACTTGGGGGCCATTTTTGACAAGCTGGGCGTGCGCGACCGCGTGCAATTGGTGCTTCGGCTGCAAAGCAGCTTGCCGGCCGACGTGCCCGGGGTGCGCCCATGAGCCCGCCACCCGCGATGCTTCCCGACGAGGACCCGGTGCCGCCGCAGCAGGCAGATCAGCAGGGCCAGCGCGAACTGGCCGATTCGGACAGCGGCTTGGCGCGCGTCACCGAAGACCTGATCGACATCCTGATTCTGCGCGGCCTGATCCAGTTCACCGACTTTCCGCCCGCCGCGCAGGCCAAGCTGTTGTCGCGCCGCCAGACCCGCGCCACCCTCAGCCGTCGGCTGCGCTTGCTCGACGAACACGGCGACGAGACGCTCTGAGGCAATCGGGCTCCGCTGCAGTCTGTGCCAGCGTGCCGCGTTAAGATCGACGCATGGTGTGGCTGGAGCAATTTTTCGCGCTGCTGGCGGGCTTGGCTCGCGGGCTCGGGCGTTGGTGCCTGAACTGGTGGCGCATCATCCACTTGGGGGCGGTGATTTTGGTGTTGGCGCTGTCGCCCTCGAGCTACAGCCGGCAGCGCTGGCCGGTGCTTGCCACGCACGTTTACCAAGCCACGGCGCCGGTGCTGCTGTGGTTCATCGCCTTGTCGGCGCTGTTTGGCGTGGTGCTGATCCGCATCGTGGTCGTCACCGCCACCGGCATGGGGCTGTCGCAGTACGCGGTCGAGATGGTGGTGCGGGTGCTGGTGCTCGAGCTCATCCCGCTGGCGGCGGCCTTGTTCGTGGCCTTGCGCTGCAGCATCGGGCAGGCCGAGGAAATTCTGAACTTGCGCCGCCAAGGGGTGTTCGAGCAATTGCAAGCCGAGGGCAAAGACGCCCTGCACTGGCTGGTGTTGCCGCGGGCGCTGGCTGGTATTTTTGCCGTGTTTACGCT
Source organism: Serpentinimonas maccroryi (assembly GCF_000828915.1). Classification (NCBI taxonomy): domain Bacteria; kingdom Pseudomonadati; phylum Pseudomonadota; class Betaproteobacteria; order Burkholderiales; family Comamonadaceae; genus Serpentinimonas; species Serpentinimonas maccroryi. Next base: position 2,296,731 of record NZ_AP014569.1, on the reverse strand, counting down.
TGTGGCCTTGAGCGCGCTGGTGTCGCTGCTGTTGGCTTATCTGAACATCTACGGCCTCAGCCCCTGGGCCCTCGACGCGTACCTGCACCTGGTCGGGCGCGTGTTCAGCCCCGAGGTGACGCTGATCTTCGCCTTCAAAACTTTTTTCTTTGCCCTCACGGTGGCACTGGTGCCGCTGGCTTCGAGCCTGTACGATCCGGTCGATCCCGGGCAGCGGGCCAGCACCGAACTGCAGCTCCTGATGCGCCTGTTCATGGCCTTGCTGCTGATTCAGTTGGTTTCGCTGCTGGGCAACTACGCCTGAGAGGCTGACGGAAACCATGAGCACCGAAGACACCGACACCGTCGAACGCACCATCCGCCAGGCGCGCGTGCAGCACGTCGAGTTCAAGGCCGCGGTGCTGCTGGCGCTGCTGCTGGCGCTGTTGCTGGGATCGGCCGCGTTTTTGCTGTACGCACGCGGTGCTTTCGAGCCCACCCAAGAGCTGGTGCTGATCGCCGACGACTCCGAGGGGGTGTCGATCGGCATGGATTTGACCTTCTCCGGTTTTCCGATCGGGCGCGTGCGCCGCGTCGGGCTGGGCGACGACGGCAGCGTGCGCATCTGGGTCGATGTGCGCAGCAGCGAGGCGCGCTGGTTGCGCGAAAGCAGCGTCTTCACCCTCGAGCGCAGCCTCGTGGGCGCGACCCGTTTGCGCGCCTTCACCGGCGTCATGGAAGACCCGCCGCTGCCCGACGGCGCCGAGCGCACGGTGCTCAAGGGCGACGCCATGGCCGATTTGCCCCGCATCGTGATTCAGATTCGCGACCTGATGCACAACCTTCAGGGCATGACCGCCGAGCAGGCGCCGCTCAACGCCAGCTTGCGCAATGTGCAGCGCGCCAGCGAAACCCTCACCGGGCCGCAGGGTGCGCTGGGGCTGCTGGTGGGCAACCCCGAGGACCGCGCGCGCTTCATGCAGGTGCTCGACGAGAGCAACGCCTTGCTGCGCCGGCTCGAGGCGGTGGCCGCACGCGCCGAGTCGCTGGTGGGCAACGCCGACCAGCGCGTGTTTGGCGCCGACGGGCTGATGACCGACACCCAGGCGGCGGTGCGCCAGATCGAAGGTTTGCTGGCCGATGCGCGCCAGTCGCTGCAAAAGGTCGATGCGGTGCTGGTCGAGGCCCAAGGCATCGCGCAAAACACGCGCGCCGCCACCGTCGATCTGGATCAGTTGCGCGTGGAGGTGGAGGCCAATTTGCGCCGCATCGACAGCCTGCTCAGCGACCTCAACCGCCGCTGGCCGCTGGCCCGCGACACCGAATTGAGGGTGCCCTAAGAGGCTCAGAGGCAATCGTTCATGCCCGCCTTGACGCACCCAAACACCGCCTGAGCCCCTGATGTTTACACACGTTTTAACCATTGCAGACCAAGCCCGCGCCGTGGGCCGAAGGTTCGGTCTGTGGGCCGTGCTGGGGTTGCTGGTGGGGTTGCTGGCGGGCTGCGCCGCCGGGCCGCGCGTGCCCGATTGGCAGATCGAAGCCCACGGGGCGCAGCAGCGCGCCATTCGGGCCGAGCTTGAGGGCCGCCAGCGGGTGGCCGAACTGGAGTGGCAGCGCGCCCTCGAGGCCGCCCAGCGCACCGCGCGCGCCGACCAGATGGCGCGCTTGGCCCTGAGCCGCTGTGCCGTGGCCCAGGCAAGCCTCGATCTGGCCGAGCGCTGCGAGGCGGCGCAGCCCGTGCTGCCCCGCGCCGGCGCGGCCGAGCAAGCCTACGCCCGCTACCTGCTCGGGCAGGCGCAGGCCGCCGACCTTGAGTGGCTACCGAGCGCCCACCGGCCGACGGCGCGGCGCTTGCTCGAGCCTGCCGCCGCCGGCGAAGCCGTGGCGCTGTTGCGCGCCATCGACGACCCGCTGGCGCGCTTGGTGGCGGCCAGCGTGTGGCTGCGCGCGCAGCGGCTCGACCCCGAGGCGCTGGCGCTGGCGGTGCAGACGGCCTCCGAGCAAGGCTGGCGCCGGCCCCTGCTGGCGTGGCTGCGCGTGCAGGTGGACATGGCGCAGCGCCGTGGCGAGGCCGAGCTGGCCGCAGCAGCGCAGCAGCGCATCGAGTGGCTGTTGGCTGCCCCCGCCGCACCAGCCACCCCAGCCACCCCAGCGCGCAGCGGCCCCTGAACGCCATCCGCGCGCGGTTGCGGAACCTTTAGCCCGCTTTCGTGCCAAAATCACAGGGCTGATGCCCAAGCGGATGGCCCGATCCGGGCCTTTTTTACTTTATTGCATTAACTGGGCCGCTATGAAAACCAAATTTCACTTAAACAAAAGACCGTCGATGCGCCCTGCATACGGTGCCGGCGCCAGAGCCGAACTCGGTGTGGCGGTGGCGCTCATCGACGAACGCTACCTGCTCTGGCTGGCCAAGCAGCAGCCCAATCCACCCAGCGAGGCGCTGCACCGGGGCTTGTATCAAGCGGTGTTCTCGCAATTGGCGCGGCACTGTGGTGCCGAAGCGGCCGTGTTGCGCAGCTACCTCTACACCGACCAGCAACCCGTCGAGCTGTGCGACGACCTGGTGGTGCGCATGGTGCCGGCCCACGCCAGCGACGGCGGCGCCGCGCTGGTGCGCGCGTTGGGTTTGGAGCTGACGCAACTGGCCAGCCGCGGCGGCTGCGCCATGGCACTGCTGGCCAGCGACGACGAACGCCTCATCCCCTACATCGACGAAGCGCAGTGGCGCGGCCTCAAGGTGGTGATGGTGACTGACGCCTCGGCGCAGGACTTCGGCCTGCTGATGGGCCAGGACCCGAGCTGGGCGCGGCTGCTGATGCAAGCCGATCGCCGCGTCAGCCTCAACGAGGCCGCTTGGGCGGCCCTGAGCCACGGGCAGTCTGAGGGCTTGGGCTATGTGCCCAACCGCGCGCCGCCAGCCGACCGGCGCGAGTTCGAGCGCGAATCCGAGCACGAACACGAGCCCGAGCACGGCTTCGCCTTGGCCGATCCGGCCCATGCCGACCAGCAGCCCGATGGCGCGTGGCTCGAGCAGGTGCAGCAGGTGATCGACGAATGGTGGCGCGAAGAGACCCCGCATGCGCGGCTTGACCTGTACGAAGAAATGCAAAACAGCCACGGCGTGCCGCCCGAGACCGACCGCCACCTGCTGCTGCGCGTGCGGCGGGGGCTGGGGCGCACGCTGAGCTTTCCCGAGAAAAAAGCGATGCGCGAAATGATCCGTGCGGCCGTGCTGGCGCAGTCGCCCGTGGCCGATGAAGCCGTTGACCTCTGACCCGCCACCGCCACCACTGGTCGCGTCGGATGCCGACGGCCAGCAGCTGGCCGCGTGGCTGGCGAGCGTTGCCGGGCGCTACTTGCTGGCGTGGGAGCAGGAGCGCTTTGATGAAGCGGTGACCGACTGCTTTGGCTACCACGCCCTGCAGTTGGGCTTGCCGCAGCTCGATGCCTTGCGCGCCAACCGCATGCCCAAGCGCTGGCTGGCGGTGCTCGAGCCGTCGATGGCCACGGCGTGGCAGCGCCGGTCTGACCGGAACCATGAGGGCGCCCCGCTGCCACCCTGCAGCGCACGCGTGGCGCTGGTGACACACGCGGCGGCGCTGCCCTTTGCAGAAAACACGCTCGATTTGGTCGTTTTGCCGCACACGCTCGAGTTCAGCGCCGACCCGCACGCCGTGCTGCGCGAGGTGCAGCGGGTCTTGCTGCCCGAGGGCCGCTTGGTGGTCTGTGGCCTGAACCCGTGGAGCCTGTGGGGCTGGGGCCAGCTGCGGGCGCGCCTGTTGGCGCGCGTCGGGCTCAAGCGCTCGCGCTGGGCGCGGCCGTTCCTGCCCGAAGCCGGCGAGTTCATCGGCCACCGCCGGTTGCGCGACTGGCTGCAACTGCTGGGGCTGGAAGTCGAGTCGTGCCGCATGGGCTGTTACCGGCCGGCGCTGCAGTCTGAGCTCTGGTTGCAGCGTTGCAGTTGGATGGAGCGGGCCGGGGCGCGCTACTGGCCCATTTTGGGCAACGCCTACTGCATGGTGGCCGTCAAGCGGGTGCGTGGGCTGCGTTTGCTGGGGCCGGCCTGGAGGCCCAAGCGGGTCGCGGCCGAGCAGGTGGCGGTGGCCCGTCAGGCCAGCGCCGCCCAGCTGGATGGCGAAGGCCAATCGCCCGCATGAACAGCGTGGTCATCTACACCGATGGGGCCTGCAAGGGCAACCCCGGCCCGGGTGGCTGGGGCGTGCTGCTGCGCAGCGAGGCCGCGGTCAAAGAGCTGTACGGCGGTGAAGCGCAGACCACCAACAACCGCATGGAGCTCACCGCCGTGATCCAAGCCTTGCAAGCCCTCAAGCGCCCCTGCCGCGTCACCCTGTGGCTGGACAGCGAGTACGTGCGCAAAGGCATCACCGAATGGCTGCCGGGCTGGAAGGCCAAGGGCTGGAAGACGGCGGCGCGCCAACCGGTCAAAAACGTCGATCTGTGGCAGCAGCTCGACGCCTTGGTGCAGCAAGGTGGGCACGCCATCGACTGGCGCTGGGTCCGGGGCCATGCCGGCGACCCCGGCAACGAGCGCGCCGACGCCTTAGCCAACTTGGGCGTGGCGCAGGCGCGCGCAGCCCGCTAGGAGCCCGGCAAGAGCCCCCTAGCTGGCTTTGCGCAGCGCGGTGGGCTCGAGTGGCACCAGCACCGGTTTGCAGAGCATTTCGATCAGCACCAGCACCCGGCGTTCGCCCTCGGCGATTTGGTACACCCCCTCGAGGCCGACAAAAGGCCCTTGGGTGACGCGCACCCGTTCGCCGGTTTGGAACAAAGGCACCACTTGGCCGCGCAGATGGCTTTCGTGCAGCCGCAGCTGCTCGACCAGCGCGCCGGGCACCTTGGCCGGCTCGCCGCCAAAGGTCACCAAGCGGCTCACGCCCACGGTGGAGCGGATGGGGCCCCAGCTGCGGGATTGCAAATCGGTATCGAGCTCGATGAACAGGTAGCGGGGAAACAAGGGCTCGTCGCAGGTGTCGAGCTTGGCGCGGCGCAGCTTTTCGGTGCGCAGCAGCGGCAGGTAGCAGCTGAAACCCTGGCGCTCGAGGTGCTCCAGCGCACACAGTTCCCTGCGTGGCTTGGTGTGTACAAGGTACCAATGCAATGCCAACCCTCCTAAAGCCGTTTTATGCGCCAGATTTTAGCTGGGCAAGCCTGACGCCGCAACGAAAGACCCCGCAACCAAGACCCTGCATCGCCCAAGTAAAATGCGGGAATTGTGCTCGGCTTGTGCGCCGGTGCATCGGCTCGATGGGTTCCCTCGCCCCCATCTCGAAAAAAAAGGACTGTCATGACTTTGCTCCTATCGGGTGCGCCCAACGGGCGGCCCTTCCCTGTGCCCGCCTCGTCCGTTCCATCCGCTCCATCCGCTTTGGTTGCGGCGTTGCAGCCATGAAGGCGGCGCTACCCAAGGCGGTGGTGCTGCTCAGCGGTGGGCTCGATTCGGCCACCGTGCTGGCCCTGGCGCGCGAACGCGGCTTTGCCACCTGCGCCCTGAGCTTCGACTACGGCCAGCGCCACGCCCACGAGCTGGACTTGGCGCGGGCGCAAGCGCGGGCCCAAGGGGCGCACCAGCACGTCACGCTGCCGGTCGATCTGCGCGCCTTTGGTGGCTCGGCCCTGACCGAAGCCGCCCTCGAGGTGCCCAAGCACCGCTCGCTGGCGGCGCTGGCGCAGGGCATCCCCAGCACCTATGTGCCGGCGCGCAACACGGTGTTTCTGAGCCTGGCGCTGGCCTGGGCCGAAACCCTGGGCAGCACAGACATCTTCATCGGCGTCAACGCGCTCGATTACTCCGGCTACCCAGACTGTCGCCCGGCCTTCATCCAAGCCTTCGAGGCCATGGCCAATTTGGCCACCCGGGCCGGGGTGGAAGGCACGCAAAGGCTGCGCATCCACGCCCCTTTGCAACACCTGGGCAAAGCCGACATCGTGCGCGAGGCGCTGCGCCTGGGCGTGGACGTGGCACAGACCTGCAGCTGCTACGACCCGGGGCCACAGGGCCAGCCCTGCGGTGCCTGCGACGCCTGCCTGCTGCGCGCCAAGGGCTTTGCCGAGGCGGGCTGCCCCGACCCCTTGCTGCAGCGCTTTGGCGCGAGCACCTGAGGCGGCTATTTCCATGCTGAACATCCACCACTGCGCCCAAGCCGGCTTCGAGGCCGCCCGGCAACTGCTGGGCCGCCCAGCGCCGCACCCGCAGGCGCGCCTGCATGGCCACAGCTTCGTGTCGCGGCTGCGCGCCCACGCCGCGCCCGGCTGGGCGCTGTGCCCAGGCACCGAAGTCGAACAGCTGCAGCAGCACCTGGAGGCGGTGACGGCGGCGCTGGACCACCGCCTGCTCAACGACTGCTTGCCCGAGCCCGACGACGCCGCGCTGGCGCGCTGGCTGCAGCAGCGCTTGCACCATGATGGCTTGCAAGGGGCCCAGGTCGGGCTGCAGAGCACGCCGCGCAGCGGCTGCACGCTCGACGCCGGCGGCGGCGCGCACATCTGGCGGCGCTACCGCTTTGAGGCCGCGCACCAGTTGCCCCGCGTGCCCGCTGGCCACAAGTGCGGCCGCATGCACGGGCACGGCTTCGAGGCGCTGCTCCATGTGCGGGCAGATGGGGGCGAGGCGGCGACTGGGGTGGCAGACGCCATCGAGCGCGCTTGGGCGCCGCTGCAGCAGCGCCTGCACCGGCAGTGCCTGAACGACATCCCCGGGCTGGAAAACCCCACCAGCGAGGTGCTGTCGGCGTGGTTGTGGCAGCAGCTCGTGCCGGCGCTGCCGGCCTTGAGCCGGGTCACGGTGTACGAGACCGCCTCCTGCGGCGCCCGCTACGACGGGCAGCGCTACCGCATCTGGAAAGACCTGACGCTCGACAGCGCGCGGCGGCTGCGCCAGGCCCCGGCCGAGCACCCTTTGGCTGCCCTGTATGGACACACCTACACGCTGCGCCTGCATCTGGGCGGTGAGCTCGATGCGGTGCAGGGCTGGACGCTGGATTTTGGCGACGTCAAGCGCCTGTTCGACCCGATTTTCAAAGCCCTCGACCACCAGCCTTTGCACGAGTTGGCCGAGCGCGCCGCGTTGCCCGACTGCGATTGCGCGAGCCTTGCCGGCTGGATTTTGCAGCAGGGGCGGCGCGAGCTGGCGGCGCTGGAGCGCGTCGATCTGTACCAGACGCCCGGCTGCGGCGCACAGGTGCGGCTGCCATGAGCTACAGCGTCAAAGAGATTTTTTACACCCTGCAAGGCGAAGGGGCGCAGAGCGGCCGCGCCGCGGTGTTTTGCCGCTTTGCCGGCTGCAACCTGTGGAGCGGGCGCGAGGCCGACCGCGCCAGCGCCCAGTGCCGCTTTTGCGACACCGATTTTGTGGGCACCGACGGCGCCGGCGGCGGCCGATTTGCCAGCGCGCAGGCGCTGGCGCAGGCGGTGCGCAGCCACTGGCGCGGCGGCAGCGGCGCAGGAGCGGGGCGGCCGCTGGTGGTGTGCACCGGGGGCGAGCCTTTGCTGCAGCTCGACGCCGCGCTGATCGAGGCGCTGCACAACGAGGGCTTTGAGATTGCGCTCGAGACCAATGGCACGCTGGACCTGCCCGCGGGCCTAGACTGGGTCTGCGTCAGCCCCAAAGCCGGCACCGAGCTGCGCGTGCGGCGCGGCGACGAGCTCAAGCTGGTCTATCCGCAGCCCGGGGCCGAGCCCGAGCGCTTTGCGGCGTTGGATTTTGCCCATTTCTTTTTGCAGCCGCTCGACGGCCCGCAGCGCGCCCAGCACACCCAGCAGGCGATCGATTACTGCATGGCGCAGCCGCAGTGGCGCTTGTCGCTGCAAACGCACAAGTGGCTGGGTATCCCCTGAGAGCCTCTGAGGCTGGGGCTACTTTAGGGCGGGGGGCAGTTCTGCGGGGGCGGGCGGCGGGCGGGCTGGGTGCGCTCTTGCTTAGGCGTCCTTCGGCCGCAATGGCGCTGCGAGCGCACCCAGCCCACCCGCCGCCCTTGGGTGTGGCCAGAGCCGTCCGCCGCCTACCGCCCTTGGGTGTGGCCCGCCGCCGGCCGCACTTGGGTGTGGCCGTGCTGGCGCTGGCCGTTAAACTCTGAGCCCACCCCGCGCGGCGCACGATGGCAGCCGGGGCCGTTGCCGCCCACCCCCCTTCCCGCCCAGAAAGCCCCATTTTGTACGCCCTGTTTGACGAAGCCGGCAAGTTGCTCACCGGCCGCATCCTGTCTGAATCCGATGCCGCGCTGCAAGTCGAGCTTGAATCGGGCAAGCGCGTCAAGGTCAAGGCCGCCTTGGTGCTGCTGCGCTTTGCGCAACCCGAGCCGGCGGCGTTGCTGCAGGCGGCCGAGGCCCTGCGGCCCCAGATCGAGCTCGAGCTGGCGTGGGAGTTTGCCCCCGAGGCCGAGTTCGGCTTTGCCGAACTGGCGGCCGAGTATTTTCAAGACCCGCCCACGCTGGCGCAGCAGCTCGCGGCCTTGTTGCGCCTGAGCGAGGCCCCGCACTACTTTAGGCGCGCCGGCAAAGGCCGCTACAAAAAAGCCCCGGCCGAGGTGGTGCAGCAGGCGCTGGCGGCGATCGAGAAGAAAAAGCAGATTCAGGCCCAGACCGAGACTTGGGCAGCCGATCTGGCTGCGGGCCTGTGCCCGCCGGCGGTGGCCCAGCAGCTCTACAAAATTTTGTTTCGGCCCGATAAAAACGCGCCCGAATACAAGGCCGTGGTGCACGCCGCGCGCAGCACCCACACCGCCCCGTTGCTGCTGCTGCAGCGCGCCGGCGCCATCCGCAACGCCTACGAGTTTCATTGGCAGCGCTTTTTGTTCGACCAGTTTCCCAAGGGCGTGGGTTTTGGGCCGCTGCCGTCCTTGCCGCCGCTGCCCGAGGGCTTGCCGCTGGCGCCGGTGCAGGCGTTTTCGATCGACGACTCGGGCACCACCGAGATCGACGACGCCCTGAGCCTGCAGGGCCTGGGCAGCGCCGAGGTCACGCTGGGCATCCACATCGCGGCACCGGGGCTGGCGATCGAGCCCGGCAGCGCGCTCGACGAGGTGGCGCGCCAGCGCCTGTCCACGGTCTATATGCCGGGGCACAAAATCACCATGCTGCCCGATGGCGTGGTGAAGGCCTACACGCTGGATGCCGGGGGCGCGCGCCCGGCGCTGTCGCTGTATCTGCGCCTCGATGCCGCCACGCTCGAGCTGCAGGGTTTCGAGACGCGCATCGAGCAGGTGCCGATTGCGCACAACCTGCGCCACGACCAGATCGACCAAGGCGTGACCGCCGCTTGGCTGCAAGACCCTGCGGCCGAGGCCGGCGCGTCGCTGCCGCAGGAGGTGCTGGCGTTGCGAGCCGAATTGGCTTTTCTGTACCGGCTGGCGCTGCACTGCAAAGCCCGGCGCGAGCTGGTGCGCGGCAAACCCGAGACCTTCACCCGCCCCGACTACACCTTTGAGCTGCAAGATGTGCCGCCCGAGGGCCCGACGGGCGAGGAGCGCGTGCAGATCGGCACCCGCAGCCGCGGCGCACCGCTGGACTTGATGGTGGCCGAGGCCATGATCCTGGCCAACAGCACTTGGGGCCAGTGGCTTGCCGACTGCGGCGTGCCCGCCATTTACCGCAGCCAAGCCAGCTTGGCGCCGGGCATCAAGGTGCGCATGGGGGCCAAGGCGCTGCCGCACGCCGGCTTGGGGGTGGCTTGCTACGCCTGGAGCAGCTCGCCGCTGCGCCGCTACACCGATCTGGTCAACCAGTGGCAGCTGCTGGCCTGCGCGCGCCACGGCAAGGCGGCCGCGCTGGCGGCGCCCTTCAAGCCGCGCGACACCGCTTTGCTGGCCATCATCAGCGCCTTCGATGCCACCTACACCAGCTACGCGCAGTTTCAAAACGCCATGGAGCGCTACTGGACGCTGCGCTACGTGCAGCAGCAGCAGATCGGCGAACTGAGCGCCAGCGTCATCAAAGACGGCTTGGTGCGCGCCGACACCCTGCCGCTGGTGCTGCCTGCTGCCGGCAGCGCCGGCCTGGAGCGCGGCACCCCGGTGCGGGTGCGGCTGGGCAGCATCGACCTGATCGGGCTCGAGCTCTCGGCCAGCGTGATCGAGCAGCTGGCGCGCACCGCGCCGGGCAGCCCCGAGGCCGATGCGCTGGAAGAGGACGGCGAGGACGGCGCGCCCGAGCTGGCACCGGCGCTGGCGCTGGCGCTCGACCTCGACGAGGGTGCCGAGCCCGAGGCCGAGGCGCAGCCCGAGGCCGAACCCGAGGTACTGCCCGAGCCCGCTGCCTCTGCGCCCCTCAGGCGTAGCTGACCCAGGCGGCCTGCTCGGGCTGCGTCAGGTGGGGCAGGGTGTTGAAGCTCACCAGCGTATGGCGCTTGGGGTTGAAATCGAACTCGGTGAGCGCGGTGTTGCGCAGCCGCAGGTTGAGCTCGATCGCGGTCTCGGGCGTGGTGCCCAGCACCTGACCGACGGCGGTGGCGATCGGGCCGCCGCTGCTGACGACCAGCACCCGACCCGTGTGCAGGGTGCGCACCCGCTCCAGCACGGCGTTGACGCCGGCGACGAAATCCGCGTGGCTGCCCATGCCGCGCGGCGTCAGCACGCCGGCCGACCACTGGCGCAGCGCGTCGCGCAGCAGCCGAAAATGCTCGCGGTAGCCCTGCGGGGTGTGTGCCGGGGCGCTGGGGTGGGCGTGCAGGGCCTCGATCAGGGCGGCGCTGTCGTACTCGTTCAGCTCGGGCCACTCATGCGGCTCGAGGCTGCTGCCCAGCCCCTGCGCGATGCCCGCCCACGTCTGGCGCTGGCGCAGCAGGGTGCCGGTGTAAACGGCGTCGAAATGCAGGCCGTGCGCGCGCCAGTGCTCGCCCAAGCGCAGGCTTTGGCGCTGCCCGAGTGGGCTGAGGCGGTCGTAGTCGTCGCTGCCAAACGAGGCTTGGCCGTGGCGCACCAGGTAGAGGGTTCCCATGGGGGCGATTGTGGTGCTTTATGGCGCCACCAGTTGACGCCTGATGCCTCCAGCGCGTCGCCGAGGCGACCGGGACCCGTCAGCCAGGCTGGCCCAGCGCCTCCCAGCGCTCCAGCGCCTGCAGCAGTTCGTCGTCGATGGCGGCGTGGCGCTGGCTCAGGGCGGCGGCGCGCTCTGGGTGGCGCGCGTAGAGCAGGCCATCGCCCAGCTCGGCGTCGATGGCTTTTTGTTCAGCCTCCAACGCCTCGATGCGCGCCGGCAGGGCCTCGAGCTCGCGCTGCTCTTTGTAACTGAGTTTGCGCTTGGCGGTGGCGGGGTTGGCTGCTGGCTGGGGCGCGCTGCGGGCCGGCGAGGGGGTGGCCGTGGGGCTGGATGCAGGGGATTGAGTGGGGGCTTGGGGGGAGCCTTGTGCCGGCCCTGCAGCGCGGGCCGCACTGGCGCTGCCAAGGCCGCTGCTGCCCGCCAGGCTCGACGTGCCCATGCCGGCCGCACCGCTGCGGCCCCAGACCGGCGCCGCGCCGTGTACGCGCATCGATTGCGCGATCCAGTCCTCGACCCCGCCCTCGTACTCGCGCCACTGGCCCGCGCCCTCATAGACGATGGTGCTGGTGACCACGTTGTCGAGAAAGCGCCGGTCGTGGCTGACCAAAAACACGGTGCCGTCGAACTCGGTCAGGAGCTGTTCGAGCAGCTCCAGGGTTTCGATGTCGAGGTCGTTGGTCGGTTCGTCGAGCACCAGCACGTTGGCCGGGCGCGCAAAAAGCCGCGCCAGCAGCAGCCGGTTGCGCTCGCCACCCGACAGGGCGCTGATAGGCGCACGGGCGCGCGCCGGGGCAAACAAAAAGTCGCCCAGGTAGCTGCGCACGTGGATGCGGCGCGTGCCGATCTCGATCCACTCGCTGCCCGGGCTGATGAAGTCTTCGAGCGTGGCGTTGAGGTCGAGCGCGTCGCGCATCTGGTCGAAGTAGGCCACTTCGATCCGGCTGCCGCTGCGCACTTGGCCGCTGTCGGGGGCGAGCTGGCCCAAAATCAGCTTGAGCAGGGTGGTTTTGCCGGCGCCGTTGGGGCCGATCAGCCCCACTTTGTCACCGCGCAGCACGGTGGTGGAAAAGTTGTCGATGATGCAGCGGCGCTCGGGGCCATCGCCAAAGTATTTGCTCACGCCCTCGAGCTCGGCCACCAAGCGGCCACTGCCCGGCCCGCTGTTCACATCCAGCCGCACCTGCCCGACGGCAGCGCGGCGCTGGGCGTGCTGGGCGCGCAGCACCTGCAAGCGTTCGATGCGCGCCTGGGCGCGGGTGCGCCGCGCCTCGACGCCTTTGCGGATCCACTGCTCCTCTTGCGCCAGCAGCTTGTCGGCGCGGGCGTTGAGCAGCGCCTCTTGTGCCAAGCGCTGCGCTTTGAGGCGCTCAAAGGCGCTGTAGGCGCCGTCGTAGCTGTGCAGCAGGCCGCGGTCGAGCTCCACCGTGCGCGTGCAGACGCGGTCCAGAAAGTCGCGGTCGTGGCTGATGAGCAGCAAGGCGCCACGAAAATCGCGCAGCAGCTCGGCCAGCCAGCCGATGGCGTCGAGGTCGAGGTGGTTGGTGGGTTCGTCGAGCAGCAGCAAATCGGGCAGCGCCACCAGCGCCTGCGCCAGCGCCACGCGCTTGCGCACGCCACCCGAGAGGCTGCCGACGCGCTCATCGGCCTGCAAGCCGAGCCGGCTCAGGGTTTGGGCTACGCGCTGCTCCCAGTTCCAGCCATCCAGGGTTTCGATTTCGGTCTGCAGCGCGTCGAGGTCGCAGCCGCTCTCGTGCGCCAGGTAGCGCTGCAGCAGCTCTTGCACGCGCTGCAGGCCCACGCTCACGGCCTCGAACACGCTGGCCTCGGGGTCGAGCTCGGGCTCTTGCGGCACGTAGGCCACGCGCAGCCCGTTTTGGCGCTGTATCTGGCCGTCGTCGGCGCGCTCGAGGCCGGCGATGATTTTGAGCAGCGACGATTTGCCGCTGCCGTTGCGCCCCACCAGCCCGACGCGCTCGCCGGCTTGGAGCGAAAAATCGACCCGGTTGAGCAAGGGCAGGTGGCCGTAGGCGAGGCTGAGGCCGTTGAGGGTGATCCAGGTCATGGGGCGGTGGGCTTGAGGGAGGCGTGGTCAGGGGGGCTTGAGGGTAACAGTTTGCCGCCGCTCAGTGGCGGTGCTGGTGGTGGGTGTCGGGGTAGTGCGGGTGGCGGTGCGTGAGGGGCTCGTGGCGGTGCCAGTGCCGGTGCCCGAGCAGGCCGGGGTTTGCGCTGGTGCTGGCGCTATCGTGCGTGTGGTCGTGGTGAGCGTCGTGCAGGTGCCAGTGTTCGTGTTCCTGCGCCTCATGCTGGTGCCGGTGCGCGTGGCGTTCGCCCAGGTGCAGCCAGACGCCGACGGCCATGAGCAGTCCGGCGCCCCAGAACAGCCACGTGGTCGCCTCGCCCAGCAGCAGCAGCGCCACCGCCACGCCGATGAAGGGGGCTGTGGCAAAGTAGGCGCTGGCGCGCGCCGTGCCCAGGTCGCGCAGCGCAAGCACGAACAGCACCAGGCTCACGCCGTAGCCCAGCAGCCCCACCAGCATGGCGGCCAGCGCAGCGCCCACAGGCGGCCACGGCGCCCCCAGCGCCAGCGCCCCGGCCGTGCTTACCAAACCGGCCACCAGCCCGCGGCTGCCGGCGATGAACACGGCGTCGGCGGCCGCGACCTTGCGCGTCAGGTTGTTGTCGATGGCCCAGCACAGGCAGGCCACAGACACCAGCAGCGGCCCCAGCCAGGCGCCGGCGGCGGCCCAAGCGCTCGGGCTGCTGCTGCCCAAGGCCGCTGCGGCGGCGCTGGGTTCGGCCGGCCAAGCCAGCAGCAGCCCGCCGGCGACGATGGCCAACATGCCCGTGACCACGCGCGCGCTGGCGTGCTCGCGAAACACCAGCCAGGCCAGCAGCGCGGTGTACACCGCCTCAAGGTTGAGCAGCAGCGAGGCGCTGGCGGCGCTGGTGTGCTGCAGGCCAAACATGAGCGTGGCGGTGCCGATGACGCCGCCGATGGCGATGGCGCCGCCCAGCCAGCCCCAGTCGCGCCCATGCAGGCCTGGGTGCCGCCAGCCGCGGTCGCGCAGCAGCCGGTACAGCAGCAGACCCAGCCCAGCCCCGAGGTAGAGCAAGCCGCCGAGCAGCAGCGGCGGCAGGGTGTCGAGCAGCTGCTTGGCCAGCGGTGTGCTGGCGCCAAACAGCAGCGCCGAACCGAGCGCGTAGGCAATGGCGCGGTTCATCGGGCGTTGGGTGGCTCAGAGGCTGAAAGGCAATCGGGCATGACCGGGTTTGACTCTTGGTTTTCACTCAAGCGCAGCAGGCGCCCGCTGTGGGTGAGGAACACCGCCAACTGCACCGGCAGGGCGTCGTCGTGGAGGGCGCGGTAACGCTGCAACTGGGCGCGCCAAGTATCCAGATCGCCGTTGCGCTGTGCGCTGGGCTCGTGCTCGGTGGTTTTGTAGTCGACGATCCAGCGCCTGCCTTGGTGCACGAACGTGCGATCGATCACGTGCAGGGGGTGGGGGCTGTGGCCGCTGCTCGGGGGCTGTTCATTGCCCGGTTCAGGGCCGGGTTCGAAGGCGGGTGCTGGGGGCGGTACTGGGGTGAGGTGGACAACGCTGCCGATGGCGCATTCGCTGGCCGCGTCGGTGTGGGCCGAGAGCAGCCAACGGCCGTCGGCGCTGCTCAGGGTGGTGTGCAGGTGCCGCTGCACCCGATTCGCTGCCGCCGTGGCCTCGGGCGCGCTCAGGCCCTGGGCGCGCAGCCACTGCTGCATCGCGCCGTGCAGCGGTGGCAGGCGCGTGCTGGGCCAAGCGTCCAGTCCGTCGTGGGCGATCAGCTCTAGGTAGCGGTGCACCAACGTGCCGATGGCGGAGGCTGTGTCTGGGCTGGCTGACGCCGGTCGCCGGGGTAGGGTGGGGGCTTCGGTTGCCGGGGTTTGGGGCGCCGCGGCAAGGGCTGGCCCTGCATTGGTGTTTGACGTGGAGGGGTGCGCCAAGGCTGCAGGCCAGCCGGGCTGCTTCAACCGCTGCAGTCGGTGCGCGTACTCGGCCAAGGTGGGTCGCGCCGGGCCGCTGGCTGCTGCCGCATCCGCATCGGCATCCGCCTTTGGGCTCGCCCCAGCATCCGCATTCGTATCGGTGCCATTCCCGACGCTGGCATCAGAACCGCACGGCTGCAGTCCCGAGCGCCAGGCGCGCACGAACTCGCTTTCGGCCACCGGCCACAGCAGCGCCAGCAGGCTATCGGGTGCGGGCTTGCCCAAGGCATCGCCTTTGGGGTTGGGGGTGGCGCTGCCGAGCAGGTGCAGCTGGCGCCGGGCGCGTGTGGCGCCGACGTAGAGCAGGCGCTTGGCCTCGTTGCGCTGGCGCTCGTTTTCCAGCGCCAGCAGGTAGTCGTAGATCGAGGGGCCGTCGTGCCCGGCCTCGGGCTGGGTGGCCAAGAGCAGGCGCTCGTGGCCTTGGTCGTCGAGCACCTGGTCCCACAGGAGCAGCGCGCGGTCGGCGCCCTGGGCTTTGCGCTGCAGCCCGGGCAGGATCACGGTGTCGAACTCCAACCCTTTGGCTTTGTGCAGGGTCATGAGCTGCAGCGCGGCGCCGTCGGGGTCGGGCGCGGCGTAGAGCCGCTCCAGTTCGGCCTCGATGCGCTCGAGCTCCAGCACGCCGTGGCGGGTGCAGCGATCGAGCACCTCGAAGTAGGCTTGGGTGTCGTTCAGATCGGCTTCCTGCGCCAAGGTGAGCGGCCCCCCCAGCGCCTGCCACACGCCCTCGACCCAGCGCCGCGGCCGCTGCTGGCCTTGGTGCGCCAAGGCCAGCCCGAGCACCTCGCGCAGGTGCGCCAGCCGCTGCTGCCCGTCGGCGCTCAAGCGCGCGCAGCGCACTCCGTCTTGCAGCAGGTGCCAGACGCTGTGGCGTGGCGCGTCGGCGGCCAGCAGGTGCAAATCGGCCAGGGTCAGGCCGCACCAAGGCGCGCGCAGCAGCGCCAGCCAGTGCACGCGGTCGGCCAGGTGGTGCAGCGCGCGCGTGAGGATGAGCAGGTCTTGAATCGGTTGGCGCTCGGCCAGCGCTTCGATCTCGACCGCCTGAAAGGCCAGCCGCTGCGGCAGCGCGCGCAGCGCCGGCACCAGCGCCTCGAGGTGGCGGCGCGCGCGCACCAGCACCGCGATGCTGCCGTCGGGGTCGTCGGCGCGCGCTTGCGCGATCAGCGCCAGCACCTGCTGCGCTTCGCGCTCGGCGCTGCTGCCGGGTTCGTCGTCGGGTTGCGGTTCGCCTTCCCCCGCGTTGGCCTGCGCGCTGGTGGCGCGGTTTTCGATCAGCGGGTGCCACTGCACGCGCGCCAGCGGGTGCCCGGTGCGGGTGGGACTGGCCGGGGCGAAGCGCACGGCGCCACGGCGGTGGTCGTCGTGAGGGCCAAAGACGTGGGCAAAGGTCTGGTTGACCCAGCGCACCAGCGGCGGCTGCGAGCGGTTGTTGCGGTACAGGTGCAGCGGCTGCGGCTGGATGGCGCCCAAGCCGTGCGCGCGCACCTGCAAAAACAGCCCGACTTCGGCTTTGCGAAAGCGGTAGATCGACTGCATCGGGTCGCCCACCAGAAATAGGGTGCGGCCGTCGCCGGCTTGCCAGCCGGCCGTCAGGCGCTCGAGCAGCTCGACTTGCAGCGGGCTGGTGTCTTGGAACTCGTCGATCAGCAGGTGGCTGATGCGGTGGTCGAGCTGCAGTTGCAGCTCACTGGGTTCCTCGGCGCGGCCCAGGGCGTGCAGCGCCTGCAGGGCGATTTCGGCGAAATCCACTTCGCGCGCCTGCTGAAACACCAGCCAGAGCTGTGCTGCCGCCACCTTGAGCACGGCCAGCAGGTCGGCGATGAAGGCGCGGTCGTTGCCGCCGTAGTGCGGCTCGGGCAAGCGCCGCACCCGCGCAAGCGCCGCCGCCGCCGCTTCGGGCAGCGCCTCGAGGCCGCACTTGAAGGCCGCCGCCAGCGCCTTGTTGCCGGCGCCGCTCAAGCCGTAGGCGGCCGGGATTTTCTGGCGCGGGCCGCCTTTTTGCGTCAGCAGCAGCTCGGCTAGGCCTCGCCACAGCGGCAGCTCGGCGCTGTCACCGCGCAGCGGCTGCTGCCAGTCGGCCACGGCTTGCAGCGGTTGCTGGGCAGCTGGATTGGGCGCCTCGGTTGGGGCCGCGTCTGCGTCTGGGGTGCTGCGCTGTTGCAGCGCGTGCGCGGCGGCCCAGCGCGCAGCCGGTTGCAGCGCCGCTTGCCAGCCGGCGGGCAGCAGCGCCACGAGGCGGCGCAGTTCGTCGTCGATCAGGTCGCGCAGCGCGGCCTCGGCCTGCTGCAGGTCGGCGCCTTGGTGGCACAGCGCCAGCCAGGCTTCGCGCCGCGCCAGCATGGCTTGCAACAACTCGCCCAAGCGCGCGGGTTGGTGGTCGAAGCGCTCGAGCACGCGCTCTAGGCAATCAGCCAGCGGCCCATCGGCATCGAGCAGGCGCAGCGTTTCTTGCGCGGCGCGGCGGTAGTGCGGCTGGGCGTCGGCGGCGATGCCGGGCTGGCTGCCCAGGCGCGACAGCAGCGGCATCTGGCGCGCCAGCTGGCCGCACAGCGCGTCCAGGGTGGTGATGCGCAGCCGCGCCGGCTGCTGCAGCAGGCCCCACTGGCGCTGGCGCTGGCGCTCGTGCTGCAGCACCTGAAGCCCGAGCTCGTAGGTGCGTTGGCGGTGCGCCTCGGTGGGCGGATGGCCCAAGGCGGCCAGCTCGAGGCTGCCCACGATGCGTTCGCGCATCTCCGCCGCCGCCTTGTGGGTGAAGGTCAGGGCGACGATCTGCTCGGGTTCCTCGACGTGCTGCAGCAGCGCCAAGAAGCGCTGCGTCAGCAGCTCGGTTTTGCCGGCCCCGGCCGGGGCTTCGACGATGAAGCTGCAGCTGGGGTCGATGGCCCGTTGGCGGTTGGCCTTGTCCAGCTCCAGCAGAGCGGCGTCGTCTGGCACAGCGGGATCAGCGGGTGTGCCGGTGTCTGGCCGGGCCTCGGATGTGGAAGTGGGCAGCGGCGCGGGTGCGGCGGGGTTCATGGCTGGGGCGTGGGCCTAGGGCGGGTGGTTCGGCGGTCTGGGTTGGGCTGCGGCTGCGGGCGTGGTTGCAGCTACGCCATGGGCGCGCCTGCGGTAGCTTGGGCCTGCAGCGCCAGCCACTGGCTGCGGCGCTCGCTCAGGCGCAGCAGCGGCAAGACCTCGCAGTGGCGCAGCTGCGCCGGGTCGGCCAAGCGCACAGCGGCGTCGCCGGCGCGCACTTCGGCGGCCAGCGCCTGCAGCCGCTCGCGCCAGTGCTGCAGCACCGCTTCCCAGCCGGGGAAGCGCGTGGGTGGGTAGCGCGCGCGGTTGCGGCTGCTGTCCCAGCGCAGGGTGCTTTGGGCGCTGGGCTGGGGGTGGGCGGCGTCGTCGGCCACCAGACCGGCCCAGCCGGGGTCGGCGGGCCGCACCTTGGCAAACAGGGCGCCAGCCACCTGCCCTGGGGGCAGCGTGGCGCAGGTGGCGTAGAGCGGCAGTTGCGGTTCGCTCAGGCGCTGGCTGGACCAGTTGCGGGTGTCGATGCTTGGGCTGCTTTTGTAGTCGATCACCAGCAGCCGGCCGTCGTCGAGCTGGTCGATGCGGTCGATTTGCAGCTTGAGCTGCAAGCTGCACAGCTCCACGGTCTCGTTTTTTTCGATGCCCACCACCGCAAAGCCGCTGCCCCGGGTGCGCTCGATCTCGAGCCAGCGCTGCAGCAGCCGCTCCAAGCGGCGCTGCTCCAGGGCGCGCCGCCGCGCCGACAACGGCGGCTGGTCGGGTTTGGCTAGGTAGTCCTCGAGGGCACCGCAGCAGGCTTGCTCGATGGCGGCTTGGCACGCGGCCGCGCTCAGGTCGTGCAGGGTGGTGGAGTCGCGCAGCGCCTGCCACAACCGCGCCAGCGCGGCGTGCATCAGGCTGCCGCGCTGGCGTGCGTCGAGGTCTTCGGCGGCATCGGGCAGGCCCAGCGCCGCGAGCCGGTATTGGTAATAGGCCCAAGCCGGGCACAGGGCTTGGGCCCGCAGCAAGGCGCTGCCGCCACGCGCCGCTTCCTCGGCGCTCATGGGCGGTGCCCAGGCATCGTCTAGGGTGGTGTGCGCCGCCAGCGCTTGGCCGCTGCGCAGCGCCTGCGCGCTCCAGTGCGGGTTTGGCGCTGCCTCGCAGGTGCTGGCGCTGGGCAGATCCGCCAACAAGGGGCTGGGCTGGCACGGGGCCGCCTCGGCGCTGCGCGGCCACGACAGCCACAGCGCCGGCGCGGTACACAGCAGCCGCTGCTGCACCTGCTGCGCAAAGGCGTATTGCACGGCGGCACTGGCGTTGGGGCTGGCGGCGCGGCGCTGGGCGGCATAGGGCAGCAAAGGGTTGGGCTGCGGCGGCGGCGGCCACGCGGCGGCGTGCAAGCCCAGCACCCAGACCGCGTCGAAGCGCAAGCCGCTGGCTTCGAGCGCGCCCAGCACCTGCAAGCGCGGCTGGCCCACGCTTTGTGGCTGAAAAATGCGCTCGCGGCACAAGGCTTGCAGGCGCTGCACGCAGCCCCCCAGGCGCAAGGGGCCGCAGCAGGCGTCGAGGCGGCCCAGTTCGGCCAGCGCCTCTTGCCACGCCTGCAGCGCCTGGAACTCGGGGCTCGAGAGGCTGCGCCGGTGCAGCCAGCCGGCCTGCTCCAGCCAGCCGGGCAGCAGCTCCGCCCAGTGCGAGGGCGGGTGGCTTTGGCCAGCGGCACGGGCGGCGAGCTGCTGCAGGTGCTGCAGGTGCTGCAGGCACAGCGCTGGTGCGGGCTGGGCGCTGGGCCATGGGGCAGGCGCGTTGGGCTGATCGAGTTGATTGGGCTGGGTGGGCTCCGATGGCGCTGGGTCGGGACCCTGCCAGCGCCCCCGCTGGGCCGTGGCCCAAGCCAGCACCTGCCCCAGCGCCACCCGTGCCGGCAGCGCGCTGCGCAGCCGCGCATCGAGCTGCGCGCGCACCAGCGCCTCGTCGGGCGCCGACCAGTAGGGGTGGCGCAGCAGCGCGCCGACGTCGTTCAGGCTGAGCTCGTCGGGCCGCGCCAGGCACTGCAGCAGCGCCAGCGCCCCCCCCACCAGCGCCTGCTCGGCCAGCGGCGCGCCCAGCGACAGGTTGAAGGGCGGCGCGGCTTGGGCGCGCTGCGGGTGCAGCAGCTCGGGGGCCAATACGTCTTGCAGCGTGTCGTGCAGCTGCAAGCGCAGCGCGCGCAGATCGGGCGCGACGATGGCGATGCGCCGCTGCGCATCGAGCGCCAGCTGCGCCTGCGCCCACTGCGCGGCGGCCAGGCACTCGGCGGCGGCGTCGGGGTAGCTGCGCAGCTCGATGCGCTCGGCAGCGGGCTCATCGGCCAGCTGTTGCACCTGCAGCCCCAGCCGCTGCAGTTGCTGCAGCAGCGCTTGCAACAAAGGGCTCAGGCGCGGAAAGCCCGCCAGCAGCAGGCGCTGCGGCCAGCCCGGCCCGGCAGGCGCTTGATCTAGGCTGGCCAGCGCGTCCACGGTGGCGCGGTCGAGCTGCTCGGTGGTGGCACAGCCCTGCGCCGCGCACTCGGCCCAAAAATCGCTGCGCCACAGCAGGTACTGCTGCGCTTCGGCCGCCAGCGGCGGCGCGCCCACCTCAACGTCCCAGACGAGCTGCAAAGCCAGCGCCTGCTGCGCCGACTGCGCCAGCGCGGGCAAGTCAAACAGATACGGCGCTTCGGGGCCTAGGCGCTGCGCGATCAGGCGCTGCCAGAGCTCGCGCTCCTGCCAAGCGCTCAAGGGGGTGCGTGCCAACTCGGGGATGGGCGGCGTGCTGCGCAGCAACCACTGTTGACGCAGCGCCGCCAGCCACTGGCCCAGGGTGCGGCAATCCAGCGCCTGCCAACTGCGCTGCCCTTTGGCGGCCTGCCATTGGCCATGGCGCTGGCGCAGTTCGGTGGCCAAGCGCGTGGTGGCGCACAGCACCAAGGACGAATCGGTGCAAAGCGTTTGCAACCAAGCGGGGCACGGCTCCGCTGGCCTTGCGGATGAAGTGGCTGCGGTGGATTGATGGGTGCTCATGGGGGCGCTGCAGCTGGGTGCCAAGGCCTAGAGGCCTTGTGGCTGAAGGCAGTGTAGCGTCTGCGGATGCACGCGTTAGCACTCGGCAGGGCATCGATTGAAACGAGTTGGCCTATTGATCGGGGTTGGCAGTGGCGGGCATAGGGGGAAAGAACCGAGTGAGGCATTTTGGGCCTGAATTTAAAGCGGACAACAGACTTGCACTTGGGCTGCTCGGGTGCAAAGCATTCTTGCCGCTTGTGCCCACTGTGTGCGCACACCGGCGCGCTGTGCTGTTGCAGAATGGCGGGAAATCAACGGCACGGTGCGTTGTTCCTAGGGTTTACACCCGTTTTGCAAAAAATGGCCTGGCGTTTGCTTGGATCCTTGCATCCCTAGCCTGTGCCCACAAATTTTTAGGAGACAACTACCATGCAAGCAAAAATCATTCGAACTGCAGTGTTGCTCGGCGGCCTGCTGGCTGCCGGGGCTGCCGCAGCCCATCCTGGCCACGGCGGCCACACGCTGACAGACGGTCTGGCGCACGCTTTTGCGCTCGATCACCTGTTGGCGGTGCTGGCCGTGGGGCTGTGGGCCGTGCTGGCGCTGCCGGTCGGCAGAGCCTGGCAAGGCCCGACGCTGTTTTTGCTGGCGCTGCCGCTGGCGGCGCTGCTCGGACTGACGGGTTTCATGCTGCCCTTCATGCAGTGGGCGCTGGCGCTTTCGGTGTTGTTGTTCGGGGTGTTGCTGCTGCTGGCCGCCACGCGCCAGCGCCTGCCGCTGGGTGTGGGGCTGACCTTGGTGCTTTTGGCTGGGCTGTTGCACGGTTTGTCGCACGGTTTTGCAGCGCCTGGCGCCGGCCTGGCTGCTTATGCCTTGGGTATCGTGGCGGCCACCGCAGCGTTGCACGGCGCGGGTATGTTGTTGGGCCTGGGCGTGCAGCGCTGGTTGTCCGAGCGCAGCCGCCAAATAGCGGTCACGGGTTTGGGCGGGGCCATGCTGGCTGGTGGCGGCTTGCTGCTGGCGGGCCATTTGGCGGCCTAAATCAACTGTGTGCCAAGGCATGCGCCATGCATGAAGCCAGCCTCGCCGGGGGCGTGTTGCAACTGGTCGATGACTGCGCGCAGCGCGAGGGCTTTGCCCGTGTGCTTGAATTGCGCCTCGAGGTTGGGCAACTGGCTGGGGTCGATGTGGCGGCGCTGCGCTTTGCCCTCGACTGCATCGCGCCGGGTACGCGGCTCGACGGCGCACGCATCGAACTGATCGAGACCCCGGGGCAGGCTTGGTGTTTGGGTTGCAACTCGCGTGTGCCGATCGCCCAGCGCGGCGACCCCTGCCCGGCCTGCTCGAGTTACTTGCTCGAGCCCACCGGGGGCATGGAATTGCGCGTGCTCGACTTGCAAGTGAGCGATGATTGACCTTGCGGGTCTGCGCGGTCCACCCCTTTGATGAGATATTGTGCCCGCCAATCGCCCCCAACCCAGGAGATTTGAACCATGTGTGTCGTATGTGGATGCAGCCAGACCCGGCGCAACGAAGCGTCCGCGCAACTGAACAAGCCGCTGACACAAGCGGGCACCCAAACCACGTCCGCCGCCGTCGATGCCCCTGTGCCCGAAACGGGTCCGCGCATCGACCCGCGCAGTGGCGACCTCGACTACGGCGCCGGTGCGGCCAGGGTCTCGGTGCCTGGTCTGAGCCAAGCGCGGGCGATCAAGCTCGAGCACGACATTCTGGGCGCCAACGACCGCATCGCCGCGCACAACCGGGAGCACTTTGCGGCCCACGGGGTGCTGGCGTTGAACCTGGTGTCCAGCCCCGGATCGGGCAAAACCACCTTGCTCTGCGCCACCATCGAGGCGCTGCGCCAGCGCCACCCGGCGCTGCCGGTGGCGGTGATCGAAGGCGACCAGCAGACCGCCTTCGACGCCGAGCGCATCCGCGCCACCGGCGCGCCCGCGATCCAGATCAACACCGGCAAGGGCTGCCACCTCGACGCGCCCATGGTGGCGGCGGCTTTTGCGCAACTGCACAAGCACAGCCATGAGCAACGCCATGCCCATGTTCATGAACACGGCCACGATCATGGCCACCAGCACGCGCACGGCGTCAGGCACAGCCATGCACACGCCCACGGCCACGAACACACCGCTCCCAGCCTGCTGTTCATCGAAAATGTCGGCAACCTGGTCTGCCCGGCGCTCTGGGATCTGGGTGAGCGCGCCAAGGTGGCGATCCTGTCCGTCACCGAGGGCGAGGACAAGCCGCTGAAGTACCCCGACATGTTCGCCGCCGCCCGGCTCATGATCCTGAACAAGATCGACCTGTTGCCGCATGTGCAGTTCGACGTCGCGCGCTGCATCGAGCTGGCGCGGCGCGTCAACCCCAGCATCGAGGTGCTGCAGGTGTCGGCCACCACCGGCGCCGGCCTTGACGACTGGTTGCACTGGCTTGAGCACGAGCTGGGCCACGACCACGACCACGAGCACGGGCACGGGCATGAACGCGGCGCGGGCCACAGTCACGCCTCTGAGCAGGCCCTACGCGCGCGTGTGGCACAGCTCGAAGCCGAATTGGCGCAGTTGCGCCACACGGCGGCGGCACTCGGGTGAATCGCCTAGGCGCCCAGCGCTTGAGCATCTGACCTTTCATGCCCACCCCGATGAGCCGCACCGCCACCCCTGCCCCCTCAGCTGCCACCGTGCTGGCACTGGGGGCGTGGCTGAAAAACAGCGCCTGTCTGTGCCAAGGTGGCCGGGTGCAGTGGACGGCGGTGCACGGCGACCTGAGCGACCCCCAATCCTGTATGGCGCTGCGCGCCTCCGCGCTGGCGCTGATACGGCAGGCACGCGCCAGCGGCGGCCCCCCCTTGGCGGCGCTGGCGCACGACTTGCACCCCGACTTTTACAGCAGCCAACTGGCGCAGGAGCTGGCGGCCGAACTCGGTCTGCCGGCGGTGGCCGTGCAGCACCACCGGGCCCACATCGGCGCCGTCATGGCCGCGCACGGCTTGGACGAACCGGTGCTCGGGCTGGCGCTGGACGGCTTTGGGCTGGGCAGCGACGGCGGCGCCTGGGGTGGCGAGCTGCTCTGGCTTGAGGGCGCCCAGTGGCAGCGCCTGGGCCACCTGCACCCACTGGCGCTGCCCGGGGGCGACCAGGCGGCGCGCCAGCCTTGGCGCATGGCGGCCAGCGCCTTGCACGCCTGCGGCCTAGGCGCACAGATCGGCGCGCACTGGGGCGCTCGTGTGGGCGCCAGTCGCGCCGCCACGGTGCAACAGATGCTGGCGCGCGGCCTGAACTGTCCGCTCAGCAGCAGCGCCGGGCGTTGGTTCGACGCCGCTGCGGCCGCGCTCGGCCTGTGCCTAGAGCAAGACGACGAAGCCCAAGCCGCCGTGGCCTTGGAGCAGGCAGCGGCACGGGCGCTGGAGCGCGGCACGCCCCTGCCCGATCTGCCTTTGCCCAGTCTGCTGCCCGGAGCCGCAACGCAATCGGCAACCGGCGTCGGAACCGGCTTCGACGCCACCGCCACACCCCTGACATCCTCGCAGATCCTCGATCTACGCCCGCTCTGGCTGGCGCTGCACGAAGCGGCCGCACCCTTGCGGCTCGGGCGCACCGCCAATGCCACCCTGCCCACTGCTCCTGATAGGGCCGCTGCCCCGCCCAGCGCCCATACCGCCCCCGCCCCCTCCATCGCCGCCCAAGCCGCCCTCGCCGCCGCCTTCCACCTGCGCCTGGCCGACGGCCTGGCCGACTGGGTGCTGGCCGCCGCCCGCGCACGCCAGACCCGCAGCGTGGCGCTGGCTGGCGGCTGTTTTTACAACCGCATCTTGCGCCAGCGCCTGCAAGCGCGCCTAATCGAGGCCGGCCAGCACGTGTATCTGCAAACCGCACAAGGCTGCGGCGACGCCGGGCTGGCGCTGGGCCAAGCCTGGGTGGCCGCGCAAGAGCTGGCCGCTGCCCCTTGCCCTGCATCCTTTTACCAGGAGAACCCCCTATGTGTCTAGCCATCCCCGCCTTGCTGGTCGAGCGCCTGAGCGACGACCAAGGCCTGATCGACCTCGGCGGCATCCGCAAAAGCGTCTCGCTGGCGCTGGTGCCCGAAGCCGTGGTGGGCGACTACGTCATCGTCCACGTCGGCCACGCCATCGGCTTGCTCGACCCCGAAGAAGCGCAGCACACGCTGGCCATTTTTGCCGAACTCGAGCGCAGCGCCGACAACACCGACGCCGCCGTCGCCCGCGGCCGGCTGGTGCCCGCGCCATGAAATACATCGACGAGTTTCGCGACGGCGCGCTGGCGCGTCAGATCGCGGCGCGCATCAGCGCCGAAGCCGACCCGCTCCACAGCTACCGCTTCATGGAGTTTTGCGGTGGCCACACGCACGCCATTTCGCGCTACGGTGTGCTCGATCTGCTGCCGCCCAATCTGCGCATGATCCACGGCCCCGGCTGCCCGGTGTGCGTGCTGCCCATCGGGCGCCTCGATATGGCCATCGACTTGGCCTTGCGCCAGCCCATTACCCTGTGCACCTACGGCGACACCCTGCGCGTGCCGGCCTCTGAGGGCGCCTCGCTGCTCAAAGCCAAGGCGCGCGGGGCCGACATCCGCATGGTCTATTCGGCCGCCGACGCGCTCGAACTGGCGCGACAGCAGCCCGAGCGCGAGGTGGTGTTTTTTGCCATCGGCTTTGAGACCACCACCCCGCCCACGGCGCTGGTGCTCGATCAGGCCGAGCGCACCGGCTTGCGCAACTTCAGCGTCATGTGCAACCACGTGCTCACGCCGCCGGCCATCCGCGCCATCCTCGACGGTGCCCACGCCGACGAGGGCGCCACGGCCGAGATCGAAGGCTTTGTCGGTCCGGCGCACGTCAGCATCGTCATCGGCTCCGAGCCCTATGCCCGCTTTGCGCGCGACTACCGCAAGCCGGTGGTGATCGCCGGCTTTGAGCCACTTGACGTGCTGCAAGCCATTTTGATGCTGGTGCGCCAGGTCAACCAGGGCCGGGCCGAAGTCGAAAACGAGTTCACGCGCGCCGTCACGCCCACCGGCAACCTGCGCGCCCAAGCGCTGATGGAACAGGTGTTTGAGCTGCGCCCGAGCTTCGAGTGGCGCGGGCTGGGCAGCTTGGCGCACTCGGCTTTGCAAATTCGGCCGCGCTACAGCGCCTACGACGCCGAGCAACGCTATGGCCTGCAATACCGCAGCGTGGCCGACAACAAGGCCTGCGAATGCGGCGCCATTTTGCGCGGCGTCAAAGAGCCGCGCGAGTGCAAGATTTTCGGCACCGTCTGCACCCCCGAAAACCCCATCGGCTCGTGCATGGTCTCGAGCGAAGGCGCGTGCGCGGCGCACTACACCTACGGACGTTTTCGCGACATCCCCATTGTGGCCGCCGTGCCCACCCAAGCCGACGAGGTGCCAGCTTGAGCGCCCCCCCCGATACCCCAGATACCCCCGACAACGCCGCGCGCAAACCCTACCAGCGGCCACTGGACATCAAGCGCGGCCGCATCGACATGGGGCACGGCGCCGGCGGCAAGGCGGCGGCGCAGTTGATCGAAGAGCTGTTTTTGGCCGAGCTCGACAACCCGTACTTGCGCCAGGGCGACGACGGCGCCAGCCTGCCCCTGCCCGGCTTTGACCCTGCCGCTGGGCGCTTGGTCATGGCTTGCGATGGCCATGTGGTGTCGCCGATCTTTTTTCCGGGGGGCGATCTGGGCAGCTTGGCGGTGCACGGCACCATCAACGACGTGGCCATGCTGGGCGCGCAGCCGCTGTACCTGAGCGCTTGCTTCATTATCGAAGAAGGCTACCCGCTGGCCGATTTGCAGCGCATCGTGCGCTCCATGGGTGCGGCCGCGCGCGCTGCCGGCGTGCCGGTGGTCTGCGGCGACACCAAGGTGGTGGAGCGCGGCAAGGGCGACGGCGTCTTTATCAGCACCACCGGCGTGGGTGTGGTGCCAGCTGGCGTGTCGATCAGCGGCCGCCAGGCGCGCCCAGGCGACGCGGTGCTGCTCTCGGGCCCCATCGGCGCGCATGGCGTGGCGGTGCTGTCGCAGCGCGAATCGCTGGCTTTTGCCACCAGCGTGCAGAGCGACAGCGCCGCCTTGCACACCCTAGTGGCCGCAGTGCTCGCCGCTGCGCCGGGCGCCGTGCGCGTGCTGCGCGACCCCACCCGCGGCGGCCTGGCCACCACGCTCAACGAGATCGCGCGCCAATCGGGCGTGGGCATGGTGCTCGACGAAGCCGCGATTGCGGTGCTGCCCGAAGTCGATGCCGCGTGCGAGCTGCTCGGGCTCGACCCGCTCTACGTCGCCAACGAAGGCAAGCTGGTGGCCATCTGCGACCCGGCCGCCGCACCGGTGGTGCTGGCCGCCATGCGCGCGCACCCGCTGGCGCGCGAGGCCGCGCAGATCGGCAGCGTGCAGGCCGACGCGCAGCAGTTTGTGCAGATGCGCACCCGGTTTGGCGGGCGCCGCGTCGTCGATTGGCTCAGCGGCGAGCAGTTGCCACGCATCTGCTGAAGGGCTTAAGGGCACGCCTCATTGCCTCACCGGGACTGGGCTTGGGCATTGTGGCGGCTGCCGTACCGCCTATGTTTTGGTATCGGTAGCGGCCAGCGCAGCACCGCGCCGCTGCGGCGCACTCGCTGGCAGCGCCGGCATGCCCCAGGCCAGCAGCAGCCACAGCAGCGTCAGGGCGGTGCAGGCCAAAAACAGGCCGTCGATGCCCCACAGCGCCAGCAGCGCCCCGCCGGCCACCCCGCCAACAAAAAACCCAAGCGATTGCAAGGTGTTATAGACCCCAAGCGCGGCCCCGCGCTGGCTCGCGCTGGCCAGGCGCGACACCAAGCTGGGCTGGCTGGCTTCGAGCGTGTTGAAGCCTATGAAAAACAAGAACAGCAGCAGCGCCAGCAGCGCCAGCGGCGGCGCGCCCAAGCTGGCGCTCCACCACAGGCCCAGCTGCGCCAGCGCGATCAGCCCGATGGCGCCCAGAAACACCGCGCGCAGATAGCCGCGGCGCTCGAGCCTAAACAGCAGCGCGCCCATGACGCCAAACGCCGCCAGCACCGCCAGCAGATAGACCCAGCCGTGCTTGGCCGCCTCGAGCCCGGCTTGCAGCAGCAGCGCCGGCAGCGCCACCCACAGCGCCAGTTGCACCGCGTGCAGCATGAACACGCCCAGGTTCAGGCGCGCCAGCCGGTGGTCGAGCAGCACCGTGCGCAGGCTGGCGCGCGCCGCTGTCGGCAGCCGCGGTGGCTCGGGCGGCACCACCCGCGCCACCACCCACATGCCCAGCACCGCGAGCACCGCCGTAAGCACGAACAAACCACCCAGGCCCACGGCGGCCACCAACGGCGGCGCCAGCACCAGCGACAGGGCAAAAGTGAGCGCGATGCTGATGCCCACCAGCGCCATGGCCTTGGTGCGAACGGCGTCGCGCGTCAGGTCGGCCAGCAGGGCGGTGACGGCGGCCGAGATCGCGCCGGCACCTTGCAGCGCCCGCCCCAGCGTCAGCCACTCCAGCGTCGGCGCCCAAGCCGCCACCAGGCTGCCGATGGCAAACAGCGCCAAGCCGGCTTGGATGATGCGCTTGCGGCCCCAGCGGTCGCTGGCCATGCCCAGGGGGATCTGCAGCAGCGCCTGCGTCAGGCCATAGATGCCCAGCGCCAGCCCGACGCGCAGCGGGTTGTCGCCACCGGGGTAGTGCACGGCCTCGAGCGCAAACACCGGCAGCAGCAGAAACAGCCCCAGCATGCGCAGCGCAAAAATCGCCGCCAGCGCCGCGCTGGCGCGGCGCTCAGGTGCCGTCATGCGGCTCGACAGCTCGGGCGAATCTGCAGGGTCGGCGGTGTCGGCGGGAGCTGAGGCAGTTGGCAAAGGGCTAGGGTATGGGTGTCAGCCGGATTGGAGCGCGCTGCGGTAGGCGCCGCAGCCAATCAGCAAGTCGTCGCTGAGCGGCAGCACAAAAGACGATTTGCCGCGCACGTCGCCGGTCAAGGGGTTGACGATATTGTATTCAACCCAGCCGCCACCCTCTTCGGCTTGGGTCCAGATGTCGCGCATGAAGCGTTCGGCGTCTATGCCCGGCGCATCGTGCACCCGGGTGCCGGTCTTGGCGCGGTTGGCGCCCATGACGCGGTACACCCCGGCGCGGTCGAGCACAAAGATGTAGAGGTCGCGGTCGATGAAAGTGCCGTCTGGACGGTAAAAGTCTTCGCTGGCGCGGGCATAACCCACCTGCTGCACGTGGGCATACGCGCGCTCCACCAGCTGGCGCGCCAAGTCGGCGGTGCCTTGGGTCAGGTGCAGGTGCTGAACCGCTTGCTCGAGGTCGGTGGTGTGCGACTGCAAATCGGCGGCGTGGTGCGCGCTGCGCTCGACCATGGCGGCGTTGTCGTTGGTCACGCTGTCGAGCTGCGTCATGGCTTGCGCCACCTCTTTGAGGGCCGCCGCCTGCTGGTTGCTGGCCACGGCCATGGCGTCGATGCGTTGGGTGATGTCGCGGATGCCGCGCACCAGCTGCTCCATTTCGGCGTTGACGCCGTTGATTTCGGTCACCGAAGTTTGCACGCGGCTGGTGGATTCGGCGATCAGTTGGCGCACCTCGCCGGCTGCGGTCTGGCTGCGCTGGGCCAGCGAGCGCACTTCGGAGGCTACCACGGCAAAACCGCGCCCGGCCTCGCCGGCGCGCGCGGCCTCGACCGCCGCATTGAGCGCCAGGATGTTGGTCTGAAAAGCGATGCTGTCGATCACGCCGATGATCTCGTTCATGCGCTTGGAGGTGTGTTGCAGCGTGCCCATGCCTTTCACGGTCTGGTGCATGAGGCCGCTGGCGTGTTCGGTTTGTTGGTGCAAACTGGAGCTGACGCGGCTGACTTCAAGCACGCCTTCGCTATTGCGGGCGACGGTTTCGGTGGCCTCGCGGATGTTGGCGCTGGCTTGCTCCAGGCTGGCCGCTTGCGACTGGGTGCGGTCCGACAAGCTGCTGGCATCTTTGACCAAGCGCTCGCCCATGTGGTTGAGCACGGCCGCCACGCTGCGCACGTCGGCTACGATCGCCGACAAGGTGTCGAGCATGCGCTTGAACTGCTGCGCCATGTGTGCTATTTCGTCTTGGCCGCCGATTTGCACGCTGCCGGTCAGGTCGCCGCGGGCGGCGCGCTCAGACACGCCGGTGAGCTGGCGCAAGCCGTCGAGCGTGGCCATATACAGCGACGCCATGCCGTAAACCAGCGCCAGCAGCACCAGCACACTGGCCAGCACCAAGCCTGCCAGCTGCCACAGCAGCCGGCTTTGGCGCAGCTCGAGCTGCTCTTGCAGTTGTGCAGTCAGCTGGCGGTTCAAGTCCATTTGTGCCACCAGCAACAGGCCGCCTTGCTCCAGGAGTGGCTGCGCTGGGCCATCAAGTGTCCCGGTGCCTATGCCCGCGCGCACGCGTGCGCTGTAGTCGGTAGCGGCGGCTTGCAGGGTTGGCCAAGCGGCCGGTACGGGCTGCCCGAGGGAGCGCAAGGTAGCCAGGCGCTGTTCGATCTGGCCCAAAACAAGGTTGATGTTTTCAGTCTGTACCCCCAGTCGCATGGCGCGCGCGATCAGCTCGGCGTTTACCCCCTGGGCCTCATGCTGCAGCAGCAGCGCAGCGCCTTCGTGGCGCACATGCGCGCTGGCTTGCAGCAGCGGCAACTGGCGCTGCACCAAGGCATCGACGAGGAAGAACACGGCGCGCTCGCCGTCGAGCAGCAGGGCCGAGATTTCGCCGTTGAGCAAGGAAAAATCGTGCAAGCGCTCCATTGCGCTTTGGTGTGCGCTGTACCAGTCGCTGGCACTGCGCGCGGTGGGCGTGAGGTTGATCAGAGTTTGGATATCGTCGCGCAGCGGCTGCCACTTTTGTATTAGATCGGCAGCGCCATGGCGTTGCACCTGCTGCTCCAATGCCTGCAATGCGGGGCGCAGTTGCGTGCGCGCGGCATCGAGCGCGGCCGTGGCAGGCGCATGGCCGGCCAGCAGCAGATACCCCTGACCTTGCTGTTCGAGCAAGGGCCGCGCCAACCCCATCAGGCTTTGTTGCAGTTCCAGCCCTTGCAGTTGGCGTTGCGTGTAGCTGCGCTCGCCCCAGAGGTTGTAAATGATGAATGCCCCCGCTAGCGCGAGCGGCACCAGCAGCACCGCGGCCATCACCAGCAGCTTAAAGCCCATGGGCAGGCGCTGCATCACCCACACACCGGGACGCAGCACAGACGGAAAACGCAGGAGAGCAGACATAAAGCGAGGCCTGATCAAAATAGACTGATCGCTATTTGATCACAAAACCCTAGATTCGGGCGCTGGTATCAAATGACTTCGGGTTTGTCCGCAGTGCGCGCTGGTTTTTGGGGTGCCCGAGCCCGATCCGAAGCCCGTCTTTAGGCCAGCGCAGCGCGCATCTGCGCGATCACGGCGGCATAGTCGCGCTGGCCAAAAATGGCGCTGCCGGCCACAAAGGTGTCGGCGCCGGCGTCGGCCACGCGGCGGATGTTGCTGGCCTTGATGCCGCCATCGACCTCGAGCCGGATGTCGCGCCCGCTGGCCTTGATGCGCCGGCGCGCCAGCTCGACCTTGCGCAGCGCCGAATCGATGAAGCCTTGGCCGCCAAAGCCGGGGTTGACGCTCATGATCAAAATCAGATCCAGGTCGTCGATCACCCAGTCGAGCACGTCCAGTGGCGTGGCCGGGTTGAACACCAGCCCGGCCTTGCAGCCGCGCGCCTTGATGGCTTGTACGCTGCGGTGCACGTGGGTGCTGGCGTCGGGGTGGAAGCTGACCAGATCGGCCCCGGCGTCGATGAAGGCGCCGGCCAGCGCATCCACCGGTTGCACCATCAGGTGCACATCGATCGGCACCGGGGTGCCGTCGGGCTTTTGCGCGTGGGGCTTGAGCGCCTGGCAGACCATGGGGCCAAAGGTCAGGTTTGGCACGTAGTGGTTGTCCATGACGTCGAAGTGGATCCAGTCGGCGCCAGCGGCGATGACGCTGCGCACCTCCTCGCCCAAGCGGGCAAAGTCGGCCGACAAAATGGAAGGGGCGATGCGGTAGGTGCTCATGGCTGGGGCGGCGGCTGGTGGGAGGGCGAGGTGGGTAGGGCGAGCTGGGCAGGACGAAAGCAGCGCAATGTCAAACTGAAATGGCGTAAACGTTTTATTGTCGCACGAGCCTGCTCGGCCTGCTGGCGTGCATGGATTTGTGCCACCACTTGGCCACAGATCGGTGCATGAAGGCACAATCAGGGCATGTCACGCTATCAATTCACTTGCGAAGTCGAGCCCGAGTACGTGCCGGAGCAATCCGACCCGGCCGCGCCGCTGTACCTGTTTGCCTACACCGTGACCATCCGCAACAGCGGCGAGGTGGCGGCACAACTGGTGGCGCGCCACTGGGAGATCGAGGACGCGCGCGGCCAGACCCAGACCGTCGATGGCTTGGGCGTGGTCGGGCAGCAGCCGCTGCTGCAGCCCGGCGCGGCCTTTCGTTACAGCAGCAGCGTGCCGCTGCGCACGCCCATGGGGCTGATGAGCGGGCACTTCTTTTGTGTGGCGGTTGACGGCCAGCGCTTCGAGGTTCCGGTGGCGGCCTTTGTGCTGCGCGCCGAGGGCGTGGCCGGCTCGTCGTCGCTCCACTGAAGTTTGCAAGGCTGAGGGGGGCGCATGGCGCTGGGCGAATTCGATCTGATCCGGCGCTATTTCCAGCACCCCCTGGCGCAGCCCGGCGTGCACGCTGGGGTGCGGCTGGGCAATGGCGACGACTGCGCGCTGCTGCAGCCCGGCCCGGGCCAGGTGCTGGCAGTATCCACCGACATGCTGGTGGCGGGGCGGCATTTCTTCCCCGATGTGGCGCCGCGCGCGCTCGGCCACAAGGCGCTGGCGGTGAACCTGAGCGATCTGGCGGCCATGGGTGCGCGGCCGCTGGCGTTTGTGCTGGCGCTGGCGCTGCCGCAAATCGATGAACCGTGGGTGCAGGAGTTTGCCGCCGGCCTGCTGGCCCTGGCCGACGCACACGGCTGCGCGCTGGTGGGGGGCGACACCTGCGCCGGGCCGCTCAACGTGTGCATCACGGTGTTTGGCGAGCTGCCGCCGGCGCTGGCACTGCGCCGCGACGCCGCCTTGGCGGGCGACGACCTGTACGTGAGCGGTAGCCTGGGCCAGGCGCGGCTGGCGTTGGAGGCTTTGCGCGGGCGCTGGCGCCTGCCCGAGGCGGCGCTGGTGCGCTGCCGCCAGCGGTTGGAGCGCCCCGAGCCCCGGCTGGCGCTCGGGCAGGGCTTGCGCGGGCTGGCGCACGCCGCGATCGACCTGAGCGATGGCCTGCTGGCCGACCTCGGGCATGTGCTGCGCGCCTCGGGGGTGGCGGCGCAGCTCGATGTGCCCGCCCTGCTGGCCAGCCCCGCCGTGGGCCCCGACGTGCGCGCGCTCGCTTTGGTGCAGCCCGCGCTGGCGCTCACCTGTGTGCTGGCCGGGGGCGACGACTACGAGCTGCTGTACACCGCGCCGGTGGCGGCGCGCTCCGCACTCGAGCGCCTCGGGCGCGAACTGGGGCTGGAGTTGAGCCGCATCGGCCGCATCGTGGCGGCCACCGACGCGGGGCCGCAGTGCAGCCTGGTGGACGAGCGCCTGCAGCCCTACGCGCTGCCGCCCGGGGTTGAGCTAAAGGGTTTCGATCACTTTGCTTGAGCGGGGGGCTGGGCTGTGCCTGCGCCCAACCTTCGCCCCAGCCCCAGCGCGCTCAATCGACCAAGGGGTGGACATGCTTGGTGGTGGTTGCAGTGTGTGCCCTGCAGCTCGCAATGGGGCCGCCGGCGGTGCCACAATGGTGCCATGAGCCCGAGCACAGACCGACCTCCCGCCCCCGCCCCCACCCATTCCCCCGCCCCGAGCGAGGTGTCTGACCGGCCACCGCGCGCCTCGGCCTCGGTGCTGTTGCTGCGCGAGGGTTGCGATGGGCTGCAGGTGCTGCTGCTGCGCCGCCACCCCGGCACCGAGGTGCTGGGCGGCTACTACGTGTTTCCGGGCGGCAAGCTCGATGCGGCCGATTGCACGCCCGACTGGCTGCCGGTGCTCGACCAGCCCGAGGCCGATTTTGCCCACCAGCTCAACGAGCCGCACACGCCCAGCGCACAGGCACGCGGGCTGCATCTGGCGGCGCTGCGCGAGCTGCACGAGGAGGCCGGGGTGCTGCTGGCGGCGCCTGCGGAGGGCCCGCGAGGGCGCTGGCCGCCCCTAGACCTGCAAAAGCGCCTGCAACCAGGCCAGCCTTGGCTCGAGGCGCTGCGCGCGCACGGCTTGCAGGCCCACACGGCGGCCCTGCGCCCGTGGTCGCGCTGGATCACGCCGCGCAGTCCGGTGGTGGGCACGGCGCGCTTTGACACCCGGTTTTTCCTCGCCCTGCTGCCACCGGGGCAGCAGGCGCAGCCCGATCAGCGCGAGGCGGTGGAGGCCCTCTGGCTGGCCCCGCGCGAGGCCCTGCAGCGCCACTGGGCACACGAGCTGGAGCTGATCGCGCCGCAGCTGATGGCGCTGGCCGAGCTGGCGCGCTTCGACAGCGCGGCGGCGGCGTGGCAGCAGGCACTGGCGCGGCGCGCCCCGTGCATCGAGCCCGCCCCCTTTGCCGAAGGCGCGCTGCGCGGCCTGTGCTACCCCGGCGACCCCTGCCACCCGCAGCCCGAGCGCCTGCTGCCGGGCCCCACCAGGCTGCGCGTGCTGGGCCGGCGCTTTGAGCCGGTGGATGGCTTTGAGGGCTGGTTTGCATGAATCCCGAGCCCCATTCTCCGGAGCCTGTGGCGCAACCCGCCCCGCCCAGCCCACCCCCGCACCCCGCACAGCCCACCACGGTGTCCGAGGCTGCCATCGAGCCTCTGCGCCCGCCGGGGCTGCGTTTCATGTTGGCGCATCCGGCGCACGCGCTGGCGCTGGGCTTTGGTGCCGGTCTGAGCCCGCGTGCGCCCGGCACCGTCGGCACCTTGCTGGCGTGGGCGCTGTTCGTGTGGGTCAGTCTGCTGTGGCAGCCGCCCGCTTGGGCCTGGGGGCTGATGATTGCGGCCGCGCTGCTGCTGGGCTGGTGGGCCACGGCCATCACGCTGCGCCAAAGCGGTGCCAACGATCCGGGCTACATCGTGATCGACGAGATCGTGGCCTTTTGGCTGGTGCTGTGGCTGATCGCGCCGGCTGGCTGGCTGGGGCAGTTGCTGGCGTTTGCGCTGTTTCGATTTTTTGACGCCGTCAAGCCCGAACCGGTGGCTTGGGCCGACCGCGCCTTTAAGGGCCGCGGCTGGGGCGGGGCTTGGGGGGTGATGTTCGACGATCTGGTGGCGGCTTTTTGCACGCTGCTGGTGTTGGCTTTGTGGCGGTTTTTGTTTTTTTGATGCCGGTTGAGTTTGAGGGGGACGCATGAACACGCTGGAGCCGCAACTGATTGACGTGTGCCAACAATTGGGGGCGGCGCTGCGCGCGCGCGGCTGGCGCATGGCCAGTGCCGAGAGCTGCACCGGCGGCCTGATCGCGGCCACCTGCACGGGCCTGAGTGGCGCCAGCGATTGGTTTGAATGCGGTTTTGTCTGCTATTCCAATGCCGCCAAGAGCGCGCACTTGGGCGTGAGCCCAGCGCTGATCGAGCAGCACGGCGCTGTGAGCGAGCCGGTGGTGCGCGCCCTGGCCGAAGGGGCGTTGTGGCACTCGCTGGCGCAGGTGAGCGTGGCGGTGAGCGGCATCGCTGGGCCGTTGGGCGGCAGCGCCGGCAAGCCGGTAGGCACGGTGTGTTTGGGCTGGGCCACCCCGGCTGGGGTGCGCAGCCAGACGCTGCACTTCGAGGGCGATCGCGCGGCGGTGCGTGCGGCGGCGGTGCGCTGTGCGCTGCAGGGGTTGTTGGAGCAGGTTGCCGGTGGTTGATTTCTGCGGCGGAGGCGGTGGATTGGGGTGGTGGGGCTTGGCTGGCTGCGGCGGGGCGCTGCGGCCGGCGGGCGCGGGCCTCATGCCGTCCGCTGCGCGGCCAAAAATCGGCCCACACCCGCCGGCCGCAGCGCCCCGCCTTCGGGGGCTGGCTGGGGGGCTCATACCGTCAGCTGCGCGGCCAAAATTGGCCCACACCCGCCGGCCGCAGCGCCCTGCCTTCGGGGGCTGGCTGAGTGGCGGTGGCCTCTGGCCCTTTCAGGCGCCGTGGCACTTCTTGAATTTTTTGCCGCTGCCGCAGTGGCAGGGGTCGTTGCGGCCGGGTTGTTCGGTTTTGCGCTGTGGCGACACGCGCGGGCCTAGGGTGAGCGCGATTTCGCGCAGGTCGTAGGCGGCCCACAGGGCGGCGCCGTAGGCGTTCATGCGCTGCTGGCTGACGCTGGGCGGGGCGTTGTCGTCGAGGGGGCTCAGGGTGGGTGGGTCGAGGTCGTCGCCGCTGAGGGCTTCGATGCAGTCCAGCGCTTCCTCCATCCACTCGGCCAGTTCGCGGTCGCGCGGTGGCTGCCATTCTTCGGGCCAGGTCTGCACCACGGCCATGAAGCCCATGGCCCACAGCTGCGCGAAGGCGGGGATGTGTTGCTCTTCGCCGAGGTCGGCGCAGAATTCGGCGCGTTCTTCGGGGCTGAGTGATTGCACGACGGCGCGCAGGTCGATCAGCTCGGGCGCGTAGGCGAGTGGGTCGTCGAGGGCATCGACGGGCGCATCCAGCGCAGCCTGCACCTGCTCCCAGCGGCGCTGCCACAGCTGCAGGAAACGCTGGTGCTGCGCCGGGCTCTGGAACAGCTTTGGCCCGAAGTAGCCGCTGTCGGGGTCGGCCAGCACGGCGGGCAAGTACTCGTCGGCTTCGATGCGGCGGCGGCAGCACAGCAGCCCGGCCATGTAGCCCTCTAGGAATTCCCACGAGGGCCCGCCGTCGTTGCGCTGGCTGAGGTGCGCCAAGATGTCGTCGAGTTCGTCGAGATCTTGTGGGCTGAGATCGGTTTTGGTGTCGCTGTTGGTATCGCTGGCGTGGGCTGGGGCCCAATCTGTGGCTGGCTGGCCGTCGGCGGCTGCGGCATCCGGCGCGTTTGCGGCTGGCGCAAGGGGGGCTTCGGTGGGGCGGGGGGTGTTCATGGGGGGCCGGGTGGCTTGGGCTTGTAGGCAACCAGTGTAGCCGCTGGGCTCGTTTATCGGCCCATTCTGCCTCGCCCCTTTGCGCCCCAACATTCCCGCCTTTGCGCCGCATGCACCCAAACCGAACCGAGGGTGCGCCCAATCGAGCCTCTGGCTTCAGTCGCGCATCAGCGCTTCGATGGCCTCGGGCGCTACGGGCACGGCGCGCGTGATCAGCTCGCAGCCGTGTTCGGTGACCACGGCGTCGTCCTCGATGCGTATGCCGATATTCCAAAACGCCGGCGGCACGTCGTCGGCGGGGCGCACGTACAGGCCCGGTTCGAGCGTGAGCACCATGCCCGGGCGCAGGATGCGGCTGGGGCGGTCTTTGATGGTTTCGCCGCTGAGCGGGTCGGTGCGCTCGCTGACCTGGCCGATCTCGCCCGGTTCGACGTAGCGGCCCACGTCGTGCACGTCGAGCCCGAGCCAGTGGCCGGTGCGGTGCATGTAAAAACGAAAGTAGTGGCGCTGCTCGATCACGTCGTCGAGCGTGCCCACTTTGGTGCCATCGAGCAGGCCCAGATCCAGCATGCCTTGCGCCAGCACGCGCACGCTGGCCTGGTGCGGGTCGGTGAAGCGCTGCCCGGGCCGGGTGGCGGCGACGGCGGCTTCTTGCGCCGCCAGCACCAGTTGGTAGGCGTCGCGCTGCGGCCCGCTGAAGCGGCCGTTGGCGGGGAAGGTGCGGGTGATGTCGCTGGCGTAGCCGTCGAGTTCGCAACCGGCGTCGATCAGCACCAGCTCGCCGGGGCGCACCGGCGCGGCGTCGGCGCGGTAGTGCAGCACGCAGGCGTTGGCGCCGGCGGCGACGATGCTGCCGTAGGCCGGGCCTTGGGCGCCGTGGCGGCGAAATTCGTGCAGCAGTTCGGCCTCGAGGTGGTATTCGCGCAGCGCCCGGCCGCCACGCAGCCAGCGGGCGCATTGCTGCATGGCGCGCACGTGGGCGCCGGCGCTGATCTGCGCGGCGCGGCGCATGAGTTCGAGTTCGTGCGCGTCTTTGAACAGGCGCATCTCGTCGAGCAAGGCGCACAGGTCGCGCTGGGTGTCGGGGCACAGGGCGCCGTAGCGCGCGCGCGCACGCACTTTGTGCAGCCAGCCGTCGATGCGGCCTTCGAGGCCGGGGTGGGTGGCGAAGGGGTAGCACAGGCTGCTGCGGTTTTCGAGCAGCGCGGGCAGGCGGGCATCGAGCTCGTCGATCGAGTGGGCGGCGCTGACGCCGAGCGCGGCCGGGGCGGCTTCGGGCCCCAGGCGGTAGCCGTCCCAGATCTCGCGCTGCAGGTCTTTGGGCTGGCAAAACAGGGTGCTGTGGCCGTGCTCGTCGAGCAGCAGCCAGGCGTTGGGCTCGGTGAAGCCGGTGAGGTAGTAAAAATAGCTGTCGAAGCGGTAGGGGTGCTCGTTGTCGCGGTTGCGCTTGCGCTCGGGCGCGGTGGGGATGAGGGCGATGCCGCCGGGGCCCAGCTGGGCCGCCAAGCGAGCGCGGCGCGCGGCATAGACGCCAATGTGGGCGACTGGGGCGTCGGCCGGGGTGGATGCTGCGGGGGCAGCCGGGTCAGCATCGGGGCTGGTAGCGGGGTTGTCAACGGGATCGATGGCTTGGGGGTGGGTGGCGTTCATGTGCGGGGTTGTGCTTCGAGGGCGGCCAGGCGCTCCGGGGTGCCGACGTCGGCCCAGGGGTCGAGGTACAGCTCGGCGCTCACCAGGCCATTGTCCATGGCCCGGCGCAACAGCGGTGCCAGGGCGGCACGAATGCCCTGCGGGTTGCCGGATTCGATGGCGAGCCAGGGCGGGGCAAAGAGCGCGCGCCGGTACAGCGCCAGCCCGCTGAAGGTGTGGCGCGCCCCGGGGTGCGTGGGCGGCAGGTTGAGCGCCAGTGGGTGGCTGCATGGGTCGGGGGCAGGCCCGAGGCCGAAGTCGCCCCCGGGGTGTTGCGGCGGGTTGGGCACCAGCCACAGGTGCGCCAGCCGGCCGCTGGCGGCAAAGCGCTGCAAGGCCGCGGGGTCGAAGGCGAAGCGGGGCGCGTAGGCGTCGGCGGCCACGGCCCAGAAACAGTCGGCCAGCGCGGGCAGCGCGCGCGCGATGCCGCCGGCGGTTTCGAGCGCGCCGCCGAAGTCGCGCCCTTCGTGCGAGTAGCTCAGGGCCAGGCCAGTGCCCGGCTCGGGCGCTTGGGGGTGGCCGGCGCTTTGGCCCGCTGCGGGCAGCGCCGCTGTGAGCACGGCGGGTGCGGGGCCGCGCCAGCAGTGGCCCAAGCGCTGCGGCAACTGCTCGCCCAACCAGGCGGTGTTGATGACGGCGTGGCGCACGCCAGCGCGCGCCAGCGCGTCCAGGTGCCAGGCGATCAGCGGCTGGCCGTGCAGGGCAAGCAGCGGCTTGGGGGTGCGGTCGGTGAGTGGGCGCATGCGCTCGCCGCGGCCAGCGGCCAGCAGCAGCGCCTGCGCTTCTGAGTTGGTCTGGAGCATCACGGCGAGCCGGCGTCTTCGGCGTCAAGGCGGGTGTGGGGGGGCGCTGGGCAAGGTGCCAGACCCACGACGGGTTCAAAGAGCAGGCAGCGGTTGCGGCCCGCCCCTTTCGCGCGGTACATGGCTTGGTCGGCCTCTTGCAGCATCTGCTCGACGCTGGCGTTGTCGGCGCGCAACCGCGTGACCCCCATGCTGGCCCCCACCTGCAGCCGCAGGCCGTTGATCTGCATCGGCTCTTGCACCGTTTGCAGCACGCGCTCCAGCGGCAGCGGCCCGTGGTTCTCGCGAAACAGCAGCACGAACTCGTCGCCGCCCAAGCGAGCCACGGTTTCGTCGGCGCGCACCACCTGGCGCAGCCGCAGCGCCACCTCGGCCAGCAGCTTGTCGCCCACCGCATGGCCGTGCGCGTCGTTGACCGGCTTGAAGCCATCGAGGTCGAGCATGGCCAACGCCAGACCGCTGCCGTTGCGCTGGCTGTAAGCGATGGCCTGCTGCAGCCGGTCGCGCAGCAGGCGCCGATTCGGCAGGCCGGTGAGCATGTCGTGGTTGGCCAGGTGGTCGAGCTGCTGTTCGTGCGCCTTCAGGCCCGAAATGTCGGTAAAAACCGCCAGATAGTGCGTGATTTCGCCCGCCGTGTTGCGGATGCACGAGGCCGCCAGCCACTGGGCATACAACTCGCCCGAACGACGCCGGTTCCAGACCTCGCCTTGCCAGCGCCCCTGATGCGCCAGCGTGTCGATCATGCGGGCAAAAAATTGCGGGTCGTGCTGGCCGGAGCCGAGCAATTTGGGCGAACGGCCCAGCACTTCGGCAGGCGCATAGCCCGTGATGTCGGTGAACGCGGGGTTGACCTTGGCCAGGCGGCGGCGCGCATCGGTGACGAAAATGCCGCTTTCGCTGGCCTCGAACACCTTGTCGGCAAGGCGCAACCATTCTTGATCGGTGTGGGTGCGCGTGACGTCGTGGGCGTAGCCATGCCACAGCACGCCGCCATCGGGTTGGTGGTGCGGCTGCGCGGTGACTTCGATCCAGCGCAAGCCCCGCTCCGGGTGCGGCAGCCTGAAGGTGGTGTGCAGCGGGTCGAGCTGGCGCTCGGATTCGGCCATGGCGCGCAGCAGCTGCACCCGGTCGCGGGTGCGCAGGCGCGCCATCAGATGGGCAATGTCGGCTTGCAGCTGCTCGCGCGCCAGGCCGCACACGGCCTCGGCACGCTGGCTCAGATAGTGGCAGTGGGGACGGCCGTCAGCGTCGTGGCGGTAGGTGAACAGCACCCCGGGAACGTTGGCCGCCAGGTCGCTCAGTTGGTGCACCAGGGTTGCGCGCTCGGCTTGGGCGCGTTCGCGTTCGGCGATTTCTTGCTGCATTTGCGCGCTGGCGGCCTGCAGTTGCTGGTGATCGTGCGCCAGTTGGGCGCGGGCCTGTTCGAGCTCGGTGGTGCGCGCCAGCAGTGCGCGGTGCGGCGCCCGGACGGTTTCTGCAAACAGGGCCTGATAGAGAAAGCCGTAGGCCAGCAGCTTGAAGGCGTAGCCGCTGATCAAGTAAGGGTCGGTCGAGCCGGTGCCGTGCAACAGCAGAGCACTGTTGGCCAGCAGCGCCAGGGTCGCGCCCAGAAAGCCGCTGGCATTGAACTGGCGTGGTTGGCGCAGCAAGCTGAGCAGGCGCAAGGCACCCAGCACCAGCAGGACGAGCAGCAGCCCAAGCACCCAGCGCTGGTGCACCGCTGGGCCGATGGCATCGGCGCCTTGCTCTATAAACGCAGGCCAGCGCAACCCGGTACCAAAGAGCAGCACCAAGCCCAACATCGCCACCGAGCTCGCC
The DNA here is from genome assembly GCF_000828915.1 of Serpentinimonas maccroryi. Classification (NCBI taxonomy): domain Bacteria; kingdom Pseudomonadati; phylum Pseudomonadota; class Betaproteobacteria; order Burkholderiales; family Comamonadaceae; genus Serpentinimonas; species Serpentinimonas maccroryi. Next base: position 2,255,326 of record NZ_AP014569.1, on the reverse strand, counting down.
AAAGCCAGCGTCGC